>NZ_JBQFQP010000003.1:0-359242 GCF_056536925.1 Ruegeria sp. CI1
CAACCTGCCGCAACTTCGAGACAATTTCTTCAGGCTTCGGTCGCTTGTTTGCCATTTCTGATCCTCCGTTTCCTAATCTTAACGGTGGACCCATTCAAATGGGGAGCCTCACAATCAATTACGATCTGGTTTATCGAGACGTGGTAGCGGGTAGGCAATACGTCTCTTAAGAATTCGGCGAGGACGCTTTCAATTCGCGCCCCTTTTAAGCCTGAATGTTCGACGAAGCTGGCAGCTTCCAAGTCAAGCTTGAGTTTCTTGGCAATGTGAAAGAACCCTGCCTTAAATGGGTTGATGCCTAACCCCATAGCTCACCGCGCAAACTTCTTATGCTTCAACCGCTTGGGCTCCAGCGCGTCCGGTCCCAGGCGGCGCTTTTTGTCCTCTTCGTAATCCTCGAAGTTGCCCTCGAACCATTCCACATGCGCGTCGCCTTCAAACGCCAGAATATGCGTGCAGATGCGGTCGAGGAAGAAACGGTCGTGCGAGATGACGACGGCGCAGCCGGCGAAATCGACCAGCGCGTCTTCCAGTGCGCGCAGGGTTTCGACGTCGAGGTCGTTGGTGG
This sequence comes from Ruegeria sp. CI1, assembly GCF_056536925.1. Classification (NCBI taxonomy): domain Bacteria; kingdom Pseudomonadati; phylum Pseudomonadota; class Alphaproteobacteria; order Rhodobacterales; family Roseobacteraceae; genus Ruegeria; species Ruegeria sp. CI1. The sequence goes on from NZ_JBQFQP010000003.1 coordinate 569, forward strand.
GTTCGTCCAGCAGCAGGACGTTGCCGCCCTCTTTCAGCAGGCGGGCCATGTGGACGCGGTTGCGCTCACCCCCTGACAGCAGCGAGACCTTTTTTTGCTGGTCGCCGCCCTTGAAGTTGAAGGACGAGCAATAGGCGCGGGAATTGACCTGCGCGTCGCCCAGCTGGATGATCTCGGCGCCGCCGGTGATCGCCTCCCACACGGTGTCGTTGTCTTTCAGGTCGTCGCGGGACTGGTCGACATAGGACAGCTGCACCGTGTCGCCGTATTCGATGGTGCCGGCGTCGGGCTGTTCCTGCCCGGTGAGCATTTTGAACAGCGTCGACTTACCCGCGCCGTTGGGGCCGATCACACCGACGATGCCGCCGGGGGGCAGGGCAAAGTCAAGCTTTTCGATCAGCTGCTTGTCGCCCATGTGCTTGGCAAGCCCGTTGACCTCGATCACCTTGCCGCCAAGTCGGGGGCCGTTGGGGATGACGATCTGGGCGCGGGTCAGCTTTTCGCGTTCGGACTGTTCGGCCAGCTCGTTATAGGCGTTGATCCGGGCCTTGGATTTGGCCTGACGGGCCTTTTGCCCCTGACGCATCCATTCCAGTTCGCGCTGCAGGGTCTTCTGCTTGGACTTGTCCTCGCGCGCTTCCTGTTCCAGCCGCTTGGCCTTTTGTTCCAGCCATGCCGAATAGTTGCCCTCGTAAGGAATGCCGCGGCCGCGGTCGAGTTCCAGGATCCAGCCGGTGATGTCATCCAGGAAATACCGGTCGTGGGTGACGATCAGGATGGTGCCCTTGTAGTCGATCAGGTGCTGTTGCAGCCAGGCGATGGTCTCGGCGTCCAGGTGGTTGGTCGGTTCGTCCAAGAGCAGCATGTCGGGCGCTTCCAGCAGCAGCTTGCACAGCGCCACGCGGCGTTTTTCACCGCCCGAAAGGTTGGCGATGTTGGCATCGTCCGGCGGGCAGCGCAGCGCCTCCATCGACACGTCGATCTGGCTGTCGAGATCCCACAGATTCTGGCTGTCGATTTCGTCCTGCAGCTTGGCCATCTCGTCGGCGGTTTCATCCGAGTAGTTCATGGCCAGTTCGTTGTAGCGGTCGAGGATCGCCTTCTTTTCAGCTACGCCCAGCATGACGTTTTCGCGCACGGTCAGCGATTCATCCAGCTGCGGCTCCTGCGGAAGATAGCCAACCTTGGCGCCTTCGGCGGCCCATGCCTCACCGGTGAAGTCGGTGTCGAGGCCGGCCATGATCTTCATCAGCGTCGATTTACCCGCGCCGTTGACGCCGACGACGCCGATTTTCACGCCGGGCAGAAAGCTCAGGTGGATGTTTTCGAAGCACTTCTTGCCACCGGGGTAGGTCTTGGAGACACCCTGCATGTGGTAGACATATTGATAGGCGGCCATGTCGTGTCCTCTGGAAAGGGGAATTCGGGTTGGGCGGTGTGATAGCGGAAGGCGTGAGGAGGGGCAATCGTCTAGAAATGAAGAAGACATGCCGCAGGTTTGATTTGATTTTTTCGGCCTTCTGCAGTGCTTTCGGGGCAAAGGAGGCATCGGATCATGCGGAATCGTTCAACTGCCGGATTGCTTGGGCTGTTTGGCCTTGCCTGTCTGGTCCTCGCGGGATGCACCTCGCGCACGGATCGGTTGGCGAAGGTTCCCAATGTCTATGCCGAGGGGCGCAATTATCAGGCCGACAGGGTTCCGCCCGTCTATCGCAGCGTGACGCCGCAGGTTCTGTATGCCACCGACCGGTCGCAGGATCTGAAAGAGAATGGCGAGGTAGTGTATCTGTCAGAGCGTTCGGATTCGATGTCATACGGCACGGCGACGGTCGCCTTCAGCGGCGTCGACAGCTGGAACGCGCTGCTGGCGCAGACCCAGGCGGGCAGCACGCAGCGCCCGGCCCGGCTGAATGTGGCGTCATTTGCCGACCACATCCGCTTTTCCAAGACGCCGCTGGTATCGGAACGCCGCGACGGGCGGTTGCAGACCGAGGCGGGCGCCAGGCGGACCTATGAGCTTTATGCCGATCAGTTCCGCACCGCCATCGCCGAACAGACACGGCAAAGCGGGACGGGCAACATCCTGATCTACGTGCACGGGTTCAACAACGAATTCGACGACGCGCTGACGACGCTGACCAATATCTGGCACTATTCCGGGCGGCAGTCGATCCCGCTGGCATTTTCCTGGCCTGCCGGAAACCCGGGCCTGTTCAAGTATTTCAAGGACCGCGAATCGAGCGAGTTTTCAGTCTATCATTTCAAGGAATTGCTGGATCTGCTGGCCTCGGCGCCCGAGGTCGACCAGATCGATATCGTGGCGCATTCGCGGGGCACGGACGTGGTGACGTCGGCGTTGCGCGAACTGGTCATCCGCGAGCGGGGACGGGGCAACAAGCCCAAGCTGACCATGAAGACCGGCACCCTGATTTTGGCCGCGCCCGATCTGGATGTGGGCACGGTGCGCCAGCGGCTGATCAGCGAGCGGTTTTCCGAGGCCTTCGAGCAGGTCAACGTCTATATCAACCCCAGGGACAAGGCGCTGGCCTATGCTTCGGTGCTGACGCAGGAGGCACGGTTCGGTCGACTGGACGCGTCGGATTTCGCGCCGGGCGAGCTTGCGGCGCTGCAAAAGGTGGGGCTGATCCACTTCATCCGGGTCGAAGGTGCGGGCGGCAATGGGCATTCCTATTTCCGCGACAATCCGGGTGTGATGTCGGATATCGCGCTGGCGCTGCGGACCCGGGCCTTTCCCGGCGGCACGCTGCGGCCGCTGGAGCAGGATCAGGACACGATCTGGCGGTTGCACAGCAGCTATCCGCTGGACCGCCTGCCGGACCTGAGCTTTATTCCGGTGGGAGGAGAGCGGTAATGCCTGAATTGGCCGAACTGATCGCGGGTTGGGCACAGCCCGGACAGGTGCGCTGGATCGGCGTGCGGCCCGAGCGGCGCGCCCCGATGCGCGCCCTGGAGGCGGTTCAGGTCGGCCCGGAAGGGTTGCAGGGTGACCGCGCGCGGGCGGGCAAGCGGGCGGTGACGCTGATCCAGGCCGAGCATCTGGCGCCGATTGGGGCGTATCTTGGAAAAGGGTCAGTGGCGCCGGATATCCTGCGGCGCAACCTTGTCGTTTCCGGAATAAACCTGTCCGCCCTCAAGGGGCGTGACGTGCGGGTGGGTGAGGCGGTTCTGCGCCTCGGCGTGATCTGCGCGCCGTGCAGCCGGATGGAAGAGGCGCTGGGCAAGGGAGGCTATTCGGCGGTGCGCGGGCATGGCGGCTGGTGTGCCGAAGTGCTGCGGCCGGGGCTGATCCGGCTGGGCGACGACGTCAGTCCAGTCGATTGACAAGCGTCGCCAGTTCTGAACAACAGCGAAGAATGATGAGGCACTCCATACCCTTTGCGCGCCCCGGACAGGTGGTCGGCCTGCTGGGCGGTTCGTTCGACCCGCCGCACCAGGGCCATGTCCACATCACCCGCGAGGCGATGAAGGCGTTCGGGCTGGACCGCGTGTGGTGGCTGGTGTCGCCGGGAAACCTGCTCAAGGAACGTGGTCCCGCGCCGCTAGACCAGCGCATGGCGGCGGCGCGTGCGCTGATGCGCCATCCGCGCGTCGAAATCACCGATATCGAGGCCAGAATCGGCACGCGGGCAACAGCGGACACGTTGGCGGCGCTCAGGGTGCTTTATCCGGCGGTGCGGTTTGTCTGGCTGATGGGGGCCGACAATCTGGCGCAACTGCATAAATGGCGCAACTGGCGGTCGATCATGGAAACCGTGCCCGTGGGTGTCGTCGCGCGCCCGGGGGATCGCATTGCAGCGCGGATGTCGCCGGCGGCACGCGCGTTCGGGCGATATCGGATCGACGGGCAGGCCCGCCATCTGCTGGGGCGCTCCGACGCGCCCGCGTGGTGTTTTGCCGATGTGCCGATGCTGCATGTCAGCTCGACGCAACTCCGCCAGCGCGGGGCATGGGTGCGGGCAATCGAATAGAGCGCCTTTGGCGCGCTCTTTTGGTTTTTTGTTGAGGGACGCTGTCCGTCAAGCTCCCTGGGGTATTTGCAGCCAGAAAGAAGCATATGCGCGGCCTTGCGTCCTTGCCGGGTTGCGCCACAAGGCGCCTGCCGCCCAAAAACCGCGTTCATACCTTCGCGAGGACGAAGGGAAATCAATAGGATATTCCCGGTGCGGTCCCTTATACTGGGTCTCGAACTGGCCGAGGACCCGACCAACCATGACCACAACCGCCCGCCTGATCCTCTGTGCCGGGGTGCTGGCCGTTCTTGTGGCCGGAACATGGGCGGCCTATGCCTATGGCGAGTATTTCGCCACGCCCGGACAGATGGCGGCCTATCTGCGCGGCTACGGGATGTGGGCGCCCGCGATGGTGATCGGGCTGATGATCCTGCACAGTTTCGTGCCGTTCCCGGCTGAAATCCTGGCCATCTGCGCCGGTGCGATATTCGGTACGCTGACCGGAGCGGCGCTGATCTGGTGCGGTGCTATGCCGGGGGCGCTGGTGGCCTTTGGCCTTGCCCGCTGGCTGGGCCGTGATGTCGTGCGGGGCTGGCTCAGCCAGTCGCAGGCGCGGCGGCTGGATGACTGGACCCTTACGCAGGGCGCCTTCACGCTGCTGGTCCTGAGATTCCTGCCGGTGGTCGCGTTCAACCTGATCAACTATGCCGCCGGTCTGACCCGCGTGCCGCTCTGGACATTCGTCTGGACAACCGCCGTTGGCATCATACCGATCACGCTGTTGTCGACCTGGCTGGGCGCGCATATGCGACAACTCGACTGGACGACGCTGCTGGTGTTCTCGGGGGTGGGGATCGTTGCCGTGGTCGGCCTGCACCGGCTGATCAGGGCGCGGGGGTGGGGATGAGCGCGACGCCCCCCGATGCCGAAGACCTCAAAGCCATGGTGTCGCTGTCGCGGCAAAGGCCGGTCAGCTATGGCTTTTGCCTGGGCAGCTCGGTGGAAACCAGCGTTCTGGTCATGCATCGCGACCGCGCGCCGGATGTCATGGGGCGGGTGGCGCGGCAACTGGGCGAGACCCCGAAAGTGGCTTTCGGCACGGCGTCGACGCGGGGTCGGGTGATGACGCTCAGCTGCGACAACCGCCCGCCGCCCCGGCTGGCCCGCCGGATCAAGCGGTTCCTGCACGACCAGGGGCTGAAGCTCAAGGTCGTGCTGCAGGACGGGCCTGCAGCGCCTCAGACAAGTGCCGCATCAGAACCTCTGGCCGATACGCGCTGGACCCGGCTCAGGGCGCGTGCCGGGCAGTTGGTCGCGGCCAGATCGGAAAAGGACCCGCAGGCAGCGGCGCGGCTTGATGCGGCGCTGGATATCGTTGATGGCAAATGGCGGTCGGGCGACCGCAAGGGCGCGGCCAAGGCCCTGCGCCATGTCGTCATGGCCATAGCCGCGCGTGCGGAAAAGTAACGGCCCGGCAAAAACACATGCCACCGGGTGGCGCATCGGCGCGAACATAGTAAGTTTCCCGCACCATGTGTTTTTCCGCCCAGGCCAGCTTTGTCGCTGGCGCCGCCCTGATATCGTGCAGCTATTTCACCACCGCCGCCGCGCGCCGGGCCGGGCGGCGTTACCTCGCGCTGGCCACCTTGCCGCTGTTCTTCGGCATCCAGCAGCTGGCCGAAGGGTTCCTGTGGCTTTCGCTTGACGGCGCCACGGCCTTGCCCCTGCGGCCCGAGATGGTCTTTCTGTTCTTCGCCTACTGGTTCTGGCCGTTCTGGGTGCCGCTTTCCTCGGCGCTGATCGAACCGGGCCCGGCGCGGAGAAAGCTGTTCTCGTGGATCGCCGTGGCCGGGTTCATTCTGGGGATGTTGCTGTTCCTGCCGGTTCTTTATCATCCGGAACGGCTTGAAATCGTGCTGGTGCATCATTCCATCCGCTACGAAAACCCTCACATGTTTCCCACCGAGATGCTCAAGGTTGCGGTTCGGGTCGTCTATGCGATCATCATCGTCGTGCCCCTGATCGGCTCCGGCCACCGGCAGCTTCGCATCTTCGGCTGGCTGATCGCGGCCTCTGTCGCGATCGGTTTTCTGTTCGCCTCCTACGCCTTCACCTCGATCTGGTGTTTCATGGCGGCGATCCTGTCGGCCTATGTCTTTTGGATGATGCGCCGGATGTCACCGCAGCGCGGCATCTGAGCTATCCCGCCAACAGGGCCGATGCAGATTTTTCGACGCTCGGCGGCAGACCGAATTTGCGGGAATACTCCCGGCTGAACTGGGTGGGGCTTTCATACCCTACCTCGAACGCGGTCGATGCAACCGAATGGCCCCCCGACATCAACAGCCGTCGCGCCTCCAGCAGGCGCAGCTCTTTCTGGTACTGCAACGGTGTTGTCGAGGTCACCGCCTTGAAATGTTCATGAAAGGCCGAGGCGCTCATCCCCGATTCAGCGGCCAGATCGGCAACCGGGATCGGCTGGCGGAAATCACTGCGGATCAGCGCGATGGCTCTGGAAATCCGGCTGGCCGGGCTTTCGTGCCTTAGCAGCTGGCGCAACATGCCGCCGTGACGCGCGCGCAGCAGCCGGAAATGGATCTCCTTCAGCACCAAAGGGCCAAGCGCGCGGGCCTCCACCGGGTCGCACGACAGCCGGAACAGCCGCGCCACCGCGTCGATCAGGGCCGCATCGCTGGCCGCCGCATCCAGAGAATGCAGATGGCCCTCGGGTTCAGCCATTTCCCCGATCTCGTCATACAGGCTGCGCGCCAGCGCCAGATCCAGCCGCAGGGCAAGCGCGGTATAGGGGGCATTGGGGCTGGCCTGAATGACCGCCGCGTCCACCGGCACCGCGTGGCTGACGATCAGTGTGTCGCCCGCACCATAGCGCACGACCCGCCCGCCCATATGCGCCTCTTTCGCACCCTGCAGTACCAGACACATGATGGGATCATAAAACGCCGCCGAGCAGGCGGTCTTTTCCAGGTTGCCAATGGCGTACAGCCCCTTGACGCCCGTCTCGCACCCGGATCCCAACGCATCCCGCGCCTTGACATAGCTGAAAACCTCGCTGACCAGATCTTTGGGTATCATCGGAACAGCCCTCCTGCCTTTGAAACATAGACCGGATGGCGTGGGCAATGAACACTAAATCCCAAAGCTTCGGAGGATCAGGCAGATCATTCGGAGGATCGGGCAAGGCCGATCCCGATCCGGTTGATAGGTATGGATCACATCCAACAGAAAGAGGTCCCAATGCCACAGACCATACTCATCACCGGCGCATCTTCGGGCATCGGCAAGGCCACGGCCCGGCTTTTCCTGTCACAGGGTTGGAACGTGATCGCCACCATGCGCAATCCCGGCGACGGTGGCGAATTCGAAGCGGCTGAGAATGCTCTGGTTGCGGCGCTGGACGTCACCAAACCCGACACGATCGCATCTGCCGTTGAACAGGGGATTGCGAAATTCGGCAGGATCGACGCGCTGTTGAACAACGCGGGTTACGGCGCCTATGGCCCGCTCGAGGCGTTTTCGATGGCGCAGGTCCAGCGGCAGTTCGACACCAACGTGATCGGTCTGATTGCCGTGACCAAGGAAATGCTGCCCCACTTCCGCACCGAAAAATCCGGCACCATCGTCAACATCTCTTCCATCGGTGGGCAGATGACCTTTCCGCTTGGCACTTTGTATCACGGCACCAAATTCGCGGTAGAGGGCCTGTCCGAGGCGCTTCATTACGAGCTTGAAGCATTTGGCGTTAAGGTAAAGATCGTTGAACCCGGTATGATCAAAACCGATTTCGGGGGGCGGTCTTTCGAATTCGTGATGGATGAAACCATGCCTGAATATTTGCCGACCGTCTCTGGCATGCAGGCCGCGATGGGATTTTATGCGGCGTCGCCTTCCGAACCCGAGGTTGTGGCCGGGGTGATCTGGAACGCGGTGACCGACGGCAGCGACCGCCTGCGCTATCGCGCCGGTGCCGATGCCGAGGCGCTGCTGGATGCGCGCAAGGCGCAGGATGACGAAACCTTTATCGGCACCATGAAACAGAACATGCGGGGATAGACCCAGACAATCGGAGGACGTGACATGTATACTCAAGCGATCGAACGGGGCGGTCTGGCCGTCGTGACCGGCGGTGCCAGTGGTGTCGGTCTGGCGGCGGCGGAACGCTTTGCCCAGGCAGGGCTGGGGGTGGTTCTGGCCGATCTGCCCGGCGAGGCGCTGGACGCCGCCACCGCCCGGATCACCAAGCTGGCCCGCGACGGCGTCACCGTGATGGCCGTACCCACCGATGTCAGCGATGCAACATCCGTCGCGGCGCTGGCCGATGCCGCCTTTGCCGCGGGCGAGGTTGCTGTGCTGATGAACAACGCCGGCATTGCCCGCCCCAGCACCAGCTGGACCAACCCCGAAGCGTGGCGGCAGATGCTTGAGGTCAACCTGTTCGGTGTGATCAACGGCGTGCAGTCTTTCCTGCCCCGCATGGTCGCCGCCGAGCGACCCGCCGTGGTGATCAACACCGGCTCCAAACAGGGGATCACCACGCCACCCGGCAGCCCGGCCTACAATGTCTCCAAGGCGGGGGTGAAGGTTCTGACCGAGATGCTGGCCCATGACCTGCGACAGGCCGAGGCTCCGATTTCGGCGCATCTCTTTGTGCCCGGTTTCACCTATACCGGCATGATCGCCCGCCACATGCCGGAAAAACCGGCCGCGGCCTGGACCTCGGAACAGACCGTGGATCACCTGATCGCCCGCATGTCGGCGGGGGATTTCTATATCCTCTGCCCCGACAATGACGTCACCCCGGAACGCGACAGGAAACGGGTCGCCTGGGCCTTGGGGGATATCCTGGAAAACCGGCCCGCGCTGTCGCGCTGGCATCCAGAATTTGCCGAGGCTTTTGCCAGACACGAACAATCCTGAGGCGCGTGGATTGTACATTTCGGACAATGGCCCCTGAAATCACGGTACAAACTGCTACAAAAAAGCAGGTTCACCCTTGGGCGGGCACACGATAGAAGACCGCCAAGAGCAGTTTCCGGAGACCCGCCATGCCCGTGCCCAAGCCTGTTGTCCTGTGCATTCTCGACGGCTGGGGTCTGTCTGACGACGCGCGTTCGAACGCTCCGGTTCTGGCGCATACCCCCACCTTCGACGCCATCATGTCGCAAGGCCCGCACGCGCGGCTGATCACCCACGGCCCGGATGTGGGATTGCCCACCGGACAGATGGGCAATTCCGAGGTCGGCCACACCAATATCGGCGCCGGGCGGGTGGTGGCGATGGATCTCGGCCAGATTGATCTGGCTATCGAGGACGGGTCGTTTTTCGAGACCGAAACGTTGCGTGATTTCATTGCGAAAACAAAGACTTCTGGCGGCGTTGCGCATTTGATGGGACTGGTCTCGGACGGCGGGGTGCATGGCCATGTGAACCACATTGTCGCTGCCGCGCAGGCGATCACGCGGGCTGGTGTTCCGGTGGCGCTTCACGCGATCACCGACGGACGCGACGTGGCCCCGAAATCCGCCTTCGGCTATATCGCCGAGCTGGAAGAGCGCCTGCCCGAGGGGGCTGGCATCGTTACCGTCTGTGGCCGCTATTTCGCCATGGACCGCGACAACCGCTGGGAGCGCGTGGCCGAGGCGTACGAGGCCATCGTCAACGGCAAGGGCCGCCCGGTCAGCACCGCCCATTCCGCAATCGATCACGCCTATAACCAATCGGAAACAGACGAATTCATCGCCCCCACGGTCCTGTCCGGATACCATGGAATCAAGGACGGAGACGCCGTTTTCTGCCTTAATTTCAGGGCCGACAGGGCGCGCGAAATCCTGCGCGCCATTGGCGAGCCGGGCTTTGCCGAGTTTGAAACCGGCCCGCGCCCCAAGTTGGCGGCGCTGCTGGGCATGGTCGAATACTCCGACCGTCACAACGCCTATATGACCACGGTTTTCCCAAAACGCGATATCGTCAACACGCTGGGGGAATGGGTGGCCAAGCAGGGCTTGCGTCAGTTTCGTCTTGCCGAAACCGAGAAATACCCGCATGTGACGTTCTTCCTCAACGGCGGCAAGGAGGAGCCTGAGGCGGGCGAAGATCGCCATATGCCCCAATCGCCCAAGGTCGCGACATATGACCTGCAACCAGAGATGAGTGCGCCCGAGGTGACAGAGAAGTTCGTCGAGGCGATCGAAGCGGGGTATGACCTGATCGTCACCAACTATGCCAACCCGGACATGGTCGGGCACACCGGCGATCTGCAAGCCGCGATCAAGGCCTGCGAGGCGGTGGACCAGGGTCTGGCCAGGGTTGTGGCCGCACTGGAAAAGGCAGGCGGCGCGATGATCGTGACCGCCGATCACGGCAATTGCGAAACCATGACCGATCCGGTTACCGGCGGGCCGCACACGGCGCATACTCTGAACCCGGTCCCGGTCGCCTTGGTTGGTGGGCCAGCCGGGGCAACCCTGCGCGAAGGGCGTTTGTCTGACCTGGCGCCGACGATCCTTGACCTGATGGGGTTGCCCAAACCGCCCGAAATGACGGGCGAGAGCCTGCTGAAATGAAATTCCATGCGGCTCTTTTGGCTGCTTTGATATGGTCCGGTGCGGCCAATGCCCAAAGCGATGCCGCCAGCGCGGCGCGCACGGCGGCTGCGATGCTGGAGCAGGCCACAATCTCTCTTGATGAGGCCGAAAGCGCGCGCGACCGCGTGCGGGCACTGACAACGACCATTCAGGCGTTTGAGGCAGGTTTGGCGGCGATGCGCGACGGTTTGCGCAAGGCAGCGACCCGCGAGGCGCAATTGGCTGCTGAATTGCGGTCGCGAGAAGACGAAATATCGGATCTTCTGGGTGTGCTGCAAACCATTGAAACCACACCGCCGCCGGTTCTGATGCTGCATCCGGTTGGGCCTTTGGGTGCGGCCCGGTCGGGCATGATGATGGCCGAGGTGGCACCTGCCCTGAATGCGCGAGCAGAAGACTTGCGACAGGATCTGACCGAGGTGCAGACCCTGCGCCAGCTACAGCAGAATGCAGCGGATACTCTTGCGGATGGATTGGCCGGTGTCCAAAAGGCGCGCGCCGAACTCAGCAAGGCGGTGGCGGACCGAACCGATCTGCCGCGCCGGTTTACCGAAGACCCTGTCAGGGCTGCGATCCTGATTTCCTCGACAGAAACGCTGGAAGGGTTTGCCAGCGGCCTGTCCGAAATCGCAGCGGGCGAGATCGCGGCGACCGACGCCGATATTTCAACGCAAAAGGGCGAATTGGAATTGCCGGTGCAGGGCGTCGTGTTGCGACGTGCCGGAGAGGCGGACGCCGCCGGAATCACCCGCAACGGTATGATCGTTGCAACACGGCCACGTGCGTTGGTGGTTTCTCCGACTGCGGCGACGATCCGGTATCGCGGTCCATTGCTGGACTTGGGAAACGTGGTCATTCTTGAGCCACAGCCGGATTTACTGTTCGTTTTCTCCGGGTTGCAGGAGGTCTTTGGCGCCCCCGGTCAGGTGGTTCCGGCGGGCAGCCCGGTCGGATTGATGGCGGGCACTACACCGGAAATCGGCGCTATTTTGTCAACAAGCGGTGATGGCACTGGAACTGACCGCCCAGAAACGCTCTATATAGAGGTGAGAGAAGGCAACAGCCCGGTGAACCCCGAGGCGTGGTTCCGAACGGACAAGGATGGATAGACGAGTATGAGAAAATTCGTGATGGCCGGTCTGGCCGGAACTATAGCGGGCGTGATCGCGACAACGCAGATCGCGGGTCCTCTGCTGGCGCAGGAAGCAAAGAACAACGCAACAGTTTACGAGCAACTTGATCTGTTCGGCGACATTTTTGAACGTATCCGCGCCCAGTACGTGGAGGAGGTCGAGGCGAATGAACTGATCGAAGCGGCCATTGACGGCATGCTGACATCGCTGGATCCGCATTCCAGCTATCTGTCGCCCGATGACGCGGAACAGATGCGGGTGCAGACGCGCGGCGAATTCGGCGGTCTGGGTATCGAAGTCACCCAGGAAGAGGGCTTTGTCAAAGTTGTCTCGCCGATCGACGGAACCCCGGCGGACGAGGCTGGGGTCGAGGCGGGCGATTTCATCACCCATGTCGACGGTGAAAGCGTTCTGGGCCTGACCCTGGACAAGGCAGTTGACCTGATGCGCGGGCCGGTCGGGTCCGAAATCGTGATCACCATCGTTCGCGAAGGCGAGGCTGAGCCGTTCGATGTCACGATCATCCGTGACACGATCAAGCTGACCGCCGTGCGCGCCCGCACCGAAGGCACCAGCGTGGTGCTGCGGGTGACGACCTTCAACGATCAGACTTATCCGAATCTCAAGGAAGGGCTGGACAAGCAGATCGAGGAAGCGGGCGGCATCGACAAGATCAACGGCGTCGTGCTGGATCTGCGCAACAACCCCGGCGGGTTGCTGACGCAGGCGATCAAGGTGTCGGACGCGTTCCTGGAAGAAGGCGAGATCGTATCGACCCGTGGCCGTAACCCAGAAGATGGCGAGCGGTTCAACGCGACCGCCGGCGATCTGGCGCTGGGCAAGCCGGTCGTGGTGCTGATCAATGGCGGTTCGGCCTCGGCCTCGGAAATCGTGGCCGGTGCCTTGCAGGACCACCGCCGGGCGATTGTCGTGGGCACCAAGAGCTTTGGCAAGGGTTCGGTCCAGACGGTGATGCCGTTGCGTGGCGATGGCGCGATGCGCCTGACCACGGCGCGGTATTACACGCCGTCGGGTCGCTCGATTCAGGCGCTGGGCGTCAGCCCGGATATTGTTGTCGAACAGCCACGCCGCCAGCCTGCGGAAGAGGCAGAGGAAGACAAGAAACCGCGCACCCGCTCCGAGGCTGACCTGCGCGGACGTCTGAACAATGACAGCCTTTCCGAGGACGAAGTCCGCCAGATCGAGGAAGATCGTGCAAAGGCGGAGGCAACCGCCGAACTGCGCGAGCAGGATTATCAATTGGCTTATGCAATCGACATTCTGAAAGGGCTGTCCGCCTTTGGTGCCGAGAACTGATAAAAAGGCAATTCTTGACAAGGGCCGCCATCGAGCGGCCCTTTTTGCTGCAATCAATGCGCCCCGCTGCCAACGGTCGACACCCGCTCGCTCCAACGGTTGATGATGCTACGCAATAGCGCCAGAACCACTTCGATCGAAAACCCCGCAAGGAATGCCAGCGCCAAAAGCCCGATCGATTTGAACGGCACATAGATCATGTTGGCCACCTCGGGGGTGAAGAAATTGACCACGGCAACACCGGCAAGCGATCCCATCATCAAGCGCACGACCGAGCGGAAGAACTTGGGATCGGGATTGGTGCGGCTGAGCATGAACCCCAGCGTGTAAACCATGGCCCCCAACGCGCCGTATAGCGACGGCAGCCACCATTTGGACACCACGCGGTATTCCCGTTGCAATTGATACGTGTTGTCGATCTTGAACGATTTGCCCGAGCCCAGCCAATGGAACGGTGAAAGGGGTTCCTGCTTGCGGGCGCAGCGGATGAACTGGATCAGCTTGGTGCGCAACGTGATATCGAACAGGATCTCGGGATTTTGCAGCGAACTTGCAACGCGTCTTGACTCGGCGCCCTGCGTTGCCAGCATACCCGAAATATTGGCCAGTATCTTTTTCACCTCGTCCTCGCACTGATCCGGTCGGAGAGGTGCGGTGAAATCGATGCCGGACCCGGCATAGAACGAGGCAGGTTCGGCCTGCACCGCCTTTGCGGATCGGGAAACGGACGCGCCGCGTTGACCAAGGTCGACCGTGTTCGAGACGCTTCTGAAAGTCTCTCTCATGACTGCGAAGTAGTCCAGAATGGCCTGTGGTGCGATTTCTCCGTTGGCGGAGACCTGTACGGGTGCCGACGTGCCGCCTTGAAAATATGGCGTCGCGGTATTGGTTTGAGGGCAAAAGATCTTGAGCCACTGCGCGCGATACGCTCTTTGCGGACGCGGCGACGCGTTGCTTGGACCGGGTGAAACCGCGCCCTGTTCAAAACAGGTATAGTCAGCGACCCGGCCCAGTGTCTTTTGCAGAGGGTAGGTTTCCTGTTCCGCCCTTTGAACATCCAGCCGCAGCTTTTCGACCTTTTCCTCGAAGGCGAGGATCTTGTCGAAATAAGACGACCCCTCGCTCCAGCTTGAATTCCATTGGCTGTCATGGCTGCCATTGTTCTCCAAACGTCCGATCAGCCAGGCCAGATAGGTGCGTTCCAGTTCCACCAAATCCTGTTTTTCAATGGCCTGAATCTCGCTGATCAGCAATTCGGTGCGTTGCGCCCAGACCGTGTAAAACCCGGTAAGAACAAAAAGCACCAATGCGCCCACCGCGATAGTCAGATTGGTGAACCATTTCTTTGTTCCATGCAGGATGCGCGAGGGCAAAGGGATATCCCGGGCGCTTTGGCGGCTTTGAAACGGGTTCCATTCCCGCAGGTCCAGCAGGGTGACGGGATAGATGCTGCGGATCACGTTGTTGAATTCCGACCGCAGCGTCCGGTAGGCTTCGGAGTCGATTTCCAGCCCACCTTCTTTTTCGGCCCTGTGCGCGGCTTCGAGCGCCAGCAGGAACTTGTCGTCATTCAGGTATCCGCAGCAGGTGGCGTAATTTTCAACCCGCCTTGCATCCCTGAGAAATTCGCGGACGGCAGTACGTTCCGAGGATTCATATGGTCTTTGGGTATCCTGGTTCGCCATGACATTTCACCCCAGATAACCCGGATACCAGGCGCCGTTATACCAACACTCGCAATAAGCTCCTGGCGGGCCGGGATAATCAGCCCAGCACCAGAAATAGGCCGTGAAACAAATCTCACCGGGATTGTGTGGCGGCACCTGCGCAAACGCATGTCTCGGTTGCAGGGAAACCGAGAGCAGAATTCCGAAGAGCCAGACAATAAATATCTTCTTTAAGCTGATCATAATTAAGCCTGAGCTGAAAAACTCAGACATTATATCATAAAATTTGATTTTCTGGGGAATATTTGGATGCACGTATAATCTGCTCCGAATTGCGAATTTACACGTGTTCCAGCATTTTGGCTCGATTGTCCTCGAGCCCCTGCGGTTTCAAACTTGCCGAAAGACGGATTACGCCTCTGTGCAATGGCGGCGAAATGCGCGTTTGAGCGTATCGAGTTCCGCCCTTAGCAACTCGATCTCGGCGCGCAGGTCATCTGCTGCCGGTTCTCCGGCAATCAGGGTGATATCGCCCAGTTTGGCGCCGGTCTCGGTGTCAAAGATGAGGATGCAATTCACGCCTTCGGTCACGGCCGCCGCCGGGACCGGTATTCGAACCGCCCATCCGGACCCGTCCTGTGTCACGGACACCCCATCGACGGGCTGGTCAAGATGCCGGACATCCAGACGCGGCGGTTCGGTAGCGCCGGTCACAAGGCCATCCCAGATCCCGTTTTCCAGGCGTAGTTTCGTCAGGGTCAACTGGCTCATGTCAGTCCTCGACTACAGATCGGCGCGGTGATGGCGGCACAGTGTCAGGTCGCGCAGAACGATCTGGTTCCATTCCGGATTCTGAATGATCAGGTCCAGCCAGATCTTTTCAACCCGTTTTTCGTTCATATCGGAATAGGCCAGATCGAATTCGGCGCTTGCTGCGCGCGTCTCGGTGGTCAGCTCTTGAGACACCTGCCCGGTATTCGGCCCATGTTGAACGTTGAGCCGAGCAATTATCCCGACCGGACGTTCTGCTTCGACAATCATATCCATGCGGATCATGTGAGCGCGCGTCAGCCCTTGCATGGCTTCGGGCGGCAGATCGATGGCCAATGCCAGAAACGACCCCTGAAACTCAAACACTTCCAGACAGACACCAAACGGCGCGAAATCCTCTTCATTCGTGTTGCGCAACTGGCGAAGGGTGATTTCGGAAAGCGGGCAGTCGTGGAACAGGGCGACATCGTCACCGATCTGTTCGCGTTTTGCCGCCGAGGATAGTCCCGGTTTGCGTATCGGGCCGCGCCACAGATTGGGTCGCCAGGCCCATTCTGTGCCGTGCGGTCGGGGAAAGTGATTGCTGCCCAGGCGCGGACGCGCCAGGCGTCCGTCCGCGACCTGGATAAGCTCGTCAAGGTTGCGGCGCAGGGCTCGGGCGCGGTTGCGCTGGCTGCGCAATTCAGTCAGATCGGCGCTCTTGGACCCGTTGGCAGCGGCCTGCCAGCGTTTCATCGCCTGTTTGTGCAAAATTCGGTCCAGCAACCTGTCCATCGCCTGTCCGTTGAGTGGATGATTGGCTCCTCTTTAGCGAAAGAACATTGGCAAGATAAAGACAATGCGCGGAAAATTTACCGGTAAATGAAATTCTGTACTCTGATCCGGGCATGGCGGGTGCTATTTCGTCAATTTGAAACCTTGCGTGAACCGTTCCGGGAAGCGTGCGTGTTCTTGTAATCGAGTGGGGCAGTGCTTACCGTCAATGTCCCGGTAGCAGTGGGTTTTTCGCGGCGCGCCGCGGATTGCTCCAGCCAGCAGAGGGACCGGGGTATGGAACCCAGTTTGTTCGCGTTCATCTGGAAGTATTCCAAACGGCAGCAGCTTGTTCTGCTGGCGCTGACCGTTATGTCCTTTCCGTTCCTCTATGCCTCGCTGGAATTGCCCAAGCGGATCATCAATGACGCCATCGGGTCGACCCGCGCCACGATCGAGCTTTGGGGCGTGACGCTGACTCAGGTGCAGTATCTTTTGGTTCTGTGCTTTGCGTTCCTGGCCACCGTTCTGGTCAGCGGCCTGATGAAGATGCGCATCAACACCATGAAAGGTGTGTTGTCCGAACGTATGCTGCGGCGTCTGCGATATACGCTCATCGGGCGGATGATGCGGTTTCCCAAGGCCTATTTCGCGACGACAAGTCAGGGAGAACTGGTGTCGATGATCACATCCGAGGCCGAACCGATGGGCGGGCTGATGGGCGATGCGGTTGCCCAGCCGGTGTTCCAGGCCGGGCAGATGCTGACCATCGTCACGTTCCTGTTCATGCAAAGCGTGTGGTTCGGTCTGGCCTCGGTGGCGTTGATCCCGTTGCAGGCCTGGCTGATCCCGATGCTGCAGCGCCAGATCAACCTGCTTAACAAGGACCGGATTCAGGAAGTCCGGCGACTGAGTTCCGAAATTGGTGAAAGCGCTGCCGGCATCAGCGACCTGCGCGCCAATGGCGGTTGGCGATACCGGATGGCGCAGTTTACCGACCGGCTGGGGCGGTTGTTCGAAATCAGGTTCAGGATCTATCAGAAGAAGTTCTTCATGAAGTTCCTCAACAACCTGATCTCGCAGATGACGCCGTTTCTGTTCTATTCGGTCGGCGGATATCTTGCGATCAAGGGCCAGATCACCGTGGGGGCGCTGGTGGCGGCGCTGGCGGCCTACAAGGATCTGTCGGGGCCGTGGAAAGACCTTTTGTTCTATTACAATCAGGTGCAGGACATGTCACTGCGCTGGCAGATTGTGACCGAACGGTTTGCCCCCCGCGACATGATCCCCGAACACTTGTTCGAAGGTCGCCCAAAGGAAATCCCGCATTTGCGCGGCGCGGTCGAACTGCGGGAGGTAACGGTCCAGGATCAGGATGGCAACATCATCCTCGAAGACATCAACCTGACCATTCCGCCCGGCGCACGTGTGGCAATCCAGTCGTCACGGGCCTCCGAACGGCAGGCGATCGCGCATCTTCTGACCCGCGAGGTTCTGCCCTCGCATGGCGAGGTTGTTGTCGCCCGCCACAAGCTCAACGATCTGCATCAGGCCGTGATTGCGGCCCGTGTCGGTTATGCCCATTCCCGCCCCTACCTGTTTGATGGAACATTGGGCGACAACCTTCTGATGCCGCTGCGGACATCTCCGCATCATCAGGGGGATGACGGATCGAGTGCACTCAGCCGAGCCCAGACCGAGGCGCAACGCGCTGGAAACAGCACCGATCCGCTGGATATGGACTGGACCGATCCGGGCCTCGCCGGGTTGGAGGATGGCGAGCAGATCCGTGACTGGTGGTTTCAGTTGGTCGAGGCGATGGGGATTGACGAGTTTATGTTCCGCCGCACCCTGCGATCGCGCCTGGATCCGGACTTGCATCCGGAGTTGGCGCAGGCGGTGGTCGATCTGCGCCCGAAGATCGCAGAGCGCATCGCCGCCAGCGGCCTTTCCGATCTGGTGCATCGCTTCCATCCCGAGCGGTTCAACCCCGCCGTTCCGTTGGGTGGCAACCTGCTTTTTGCGGCCCCCACCCGAAACATCGCGCCCGAACTTCTGGCGGGCGACGAACGCTTTATCGAAATGCTGAGCGGGCAGGGTTTGGCCGAGGAGGCGCGGGATATCGCGCTGGGCGTCATCGAGGCCCTCAAGCAGACGTTCGGACGTGACGACACCGATCACCCGCTGTTCCGGCGATTGGGCATGGAACCCGAAATGTATCACCGTCTGCTCGACATCGCCGGGCGGCGGGCAGCGCGTGGGGATCGCGCACTGGATGAGTCCGAGCGCGCCCTGCTGTTGACCGTCCCGTTCTTGCTGACGGCCGAACAGATCGGCCCCAGCTTTCCGGAAGAGTACAAGGAAAAGATCCTCTCGATCCGCCGGACACAGGCGGAAAAACTGCGAAACGCGATGGAGGGGCTGTTTGTTCCGGTCTCGCCAGACCAGTATGTGCCGCGCCTCACCGTCATGGAAAACGCGCTGTACGGCCGCGTGTCCATCATGGCCGGCGCTCGTCTGGACGAGATCGAGGATGTGGTGGCTGAGGTCCTGAACGAGGCCGGGCTGCGCCGCCGCGTGGCCGCAATCATCTATGATCTGCCCTCTGGCCTGGGGGGCACCAATTTGCCGACCGTGTTTCAGGAACGCGCGGCATTCTCGCGCGCGGGGATCAAGCGGCCCGACATCCTGATCCTCGACAAGGCTCTGGCCAGCCACGATTCCGAAAGCCGACTGCGCACTCGGCAGAAATTGCGTGAATTGCTGCCCGATTCGATCATGATCTTCATGGAAGACCATTTTGCCCATCCCGAGGCTTATGACCTGTTCATCGAAATCCAGGATGGTCGCATCGATGGGGTTTCACGCTCGCAGCTTGAACTGGGCGAAGGTGCGGCGGCCGATCTCAGCCGAAAGCTGAACATCATCGCCTCGACCGAGCTGTTCGCCAAGATCGATGCACGCAACCAGCGGCTGCTGGCGTTTTCCGCGCAATGGTATGACGCGGCTGCGGGGCAAGTGATCTTTTCGAGCGGGCAATCCGCCGATGCCGCCTATCTGTGCCTGGAGGGGCGCGCGCTGCTGAGCTGGAAGGACGACGAGGGTCAGACCCGCACGATTTCGACGGTAGAACCGGGCCGCCTGATCGGCGATCTGTCGATCATCACCGGATTGCCCCGTCAATTCGACCTGATCGCGCAGGAAAAAAGCAGCTTTCTGAGAATCGGAGCCGAGGAGTTCCGCGCGGTGGTAGAAAATGACTCGTCGGTGGCGGTGCAATTGCTGGAAACGGTGGCCGGGCACCTTGTCAATGTGGCCGACCGGTTGCGTGTCGAGAAGTTCGGAGGATCCGAATCCGGCGCCACCAACGCTCCTGCCGCAGATATGGACGCCATAAATGGGCGGTGAAGGCGGTTGTCCGGCCTATTCGGCCCATGACCAGCTTGTCTTGCCGGTTCGTCCCCGGTCCGAGATCTGGCGGGTGCTGGTGGGCCTGACGCTGGTGGCGGTTGTAGTGTTTTCCCTGAACGCGGCGTTGTTCGCCCTTGTCAGCATCTCAATGTCCGAGAAATGGGTGCTGGATTTTCTGGCCGGAACCGCACCGGGGCCGATGATCACGCTTCTGGCGAGTTTCGGGTTCGTCATACTGGGGGTCGTGCTGGCCGTGCGGCAAATGCAACACCGTTCGCTTGGTTCGGTCATTGGCCCATTTCGGCAAACCGTCCACCAATTCCGCCAAGCGCTGCGCGTGCTTGTGATTCTGGGCGGTGTCATTCTGGTGCTGCCGCCCTATGACATGGGCACACCGCTGGAGCCGAACCTGCCATTCGCGCAATGGCTGATCTTGTTGCCGCTTTCCCTTTTGGCCGTCCTGATCCAGACCGGGGCCGAAGAGATCCTGTTCCGCGGCTACATCCAGCAAAGCCTGGCAGCGCGCTTTCGGTCGCCGCTGATCTGGATGGTCGTGCCGTCGGTTCTGTTTGCGATGGGGCACTACCTGCCCGCGCAGGCGGGGGATAACGCGGTTCTGATCGCGTTGTGGTCCGGTGTGTTCGGGCTGTTGATGGCCGACCTGACGGCGCGGGCCGGCACCTTGGGACCGGCAATCGCGCTGCACCTGTTCAACAACGTGATTGCGCTTCTCTTCGTCGCGTTGCCGGGCAGTCTGGACGGTCTGGCCCTGTTCCTGATTCCCTACGAGATGTCGGATACCGAGTTTCTGCGTGACTGGCTTTATGTCGATTTCGCAATGATGCTGACGGCCTGGCTGGCGGCCCGAATTGCCATCAGGCGTTGATTGCATTTCCTGACGCAGGGTCTTATGTGACCTGAACGCAGTACAATCAGGGTTCTGTCATGAACTGGATCACAAACTACGTCCGTCCGCGGATCAACTCGATTTTCTCGCGTCGCGAAGTGCCCGAGAATCTCTGGCAGAAATGCGACGAGTGCGGAACGATGCTGTTCCACCGCGAGCTGGCGGATAATCAGAACGTCTGTACCCATTGCGATCACCACATGGCGATCACCCCGCGCGACCGGTTCAGGGCGTTGTTCGATGGCGGCATCTTTACCGAGGTTGCCGTGCCTGCGCCCACCGCAGATCCGCTGCATTTCCGCGATCAGAAGAAATACCCCGACCGCATGAAGGCGGCGCAGAAGAAAACCGGCGAGAAAGAGGCGATGCTTGTCGCCGCCGGCGAGATCGGGCGCACGCCGATCATCGCCGCCGCACAGGATTTCAGCTTCATGGGCGGCTCGATGGGCATGTTCGTGGGCAACGCCATCATCGCCGCCGCGCAAGAGGCGGTGAAACTCAAGCGCCCGCTGATCCTGTTCTCGGCTGCTGGCGGCGCCCGGATGCAGGAAGGTATCCTGAGCCTGATGCAGATGCCGCGCACCACCGTCGCGGTGCAGATGCTGAAAGAGGCGGGCCTGCCCTATATCGTGGTCCTGACCCACCCCACTACCGGTGGCGTCACCGCCTCTTACGCGATGCTGGGGGACGTGCATATTTCGGAACCCAACGCGCTGATCTGCTTTGCCGGGCCGCGCGTCATCGAACAGACAATCCGCGAGAAACTGCCCGAAGGGTTCCAGCGCGCGGAATACCTGCTGGATCACGGCATGCTGGACCGGGTGACCAAGCGCACCGAGATGCGGGACGAGCTGATTACCATCACCCGCATGCTGCTGAATCTGCCGCCCGCGATTGCCGGTGATCTGCCCTCGCCGGATGTCCAGGAACCCAAGGCCGAGGCGGCCCCAGCCGAGGCTGAAGCCGAGAAATGAACGCGCCCACATCCGACCTCATCCTGGACCGGATGATGGCGCTGCATCCCAAGATCATCGATTTGACGCTGGATCGTGTCTGGCGGCTGTTGTCGGCGCTGGACAATCCGCAAGACAAGCTGCCGCCGGTGATCCACATCGCCGGGACCAACGGCAAGGGATCGACCCAGGCGATGATCCGCGCCGGGCTGGAAGCTGTAGGGCGCAGCGTGCATGCCTATACCTCGCCGCATCTGGCGCGGTTTCACGAACGCATCCGCGTTGCTGGTGAGCTGATTTCCGAACCCGACCTGACGGCGGTTCTGGATGAATGCTATACCGCCAATGGCGGCGAGAACATTACCTATTTCGAAATCACCACCTGTGCGGCCCTGCTGGCCTTTGCCCGCGCGCGGGCGGATTTCACGCTGCTCGAGGTCGGCCTTGGCGGGCGGCTTGATGCAACCAATGTCATCGACCAACCGGCAGTTTCCGTGATTACCCCGATCTCGATCGATCACGAACAATATCTGGGCAACACGCTGGCCAAGATTGCAGCGGAAAAGGCCGGGATCATCAAGCGCGGCGTGCCCTGCATCGTGGGACCACAACCAGACGAGGCGATGGAGGTGATCGAATCTACCGCCGCCCGGCTCGGCGCGCCGCTGATCGCCTATGGCCAGCACTGGCATGTGCACGAAGAAAACGGGCGAATGGTTTATCAGGATGAAACCGGCCTGCGCGACCTGCCGCTGCCGAACCTGATGGGCGCACATCAGGTTCAGAACGCCGGCGCGGCGCTTGCCGTGCTGCGCCATCTGGACATGGGCGATGCGGCCTATGAGGCCGCAGTGACAAATGCCTTCTGGCCCGCCCGCATGCAGCGCCTGAAAACCGGCCCTTTGGTCGAGGCCGCGCCCGAAGCCGAGCTTTGGCTCGACGGTGGTCACAACGCCGCCGCCGGTGTTGCGCTGGCGGACCTGCTGTCAAAACTGCCTGCGCGCCCGACACACCTGATCTGTGGCATGCTCAACACCAAGGATGTTACCGGCTATCTGCACCCGCTCGCGGGTCAGGCGCAAAGCCTCATAGCCGTTTCAATCCCCGGCGAAGCCAACACGCTCAGTGCTGAAGATACTGCTGCGGCGGCTGGGTCGGTCAATCTGGCGGCCGCGACCGCAGTCAGCGTGAGTGAGGCCCTGAACGCGATCATAGCCAAAGATTCCCGGGCCCGGGTGCTGATTTGCGGTTCTCTCTATCTGGCGGGCAACATCCTGCGTGAAAACGGCTGAACCGCCAAAGGCGGCGGGGGCAGCGCCCCCTTAGGCCCCCCAGCCCTCTGCCTGCATTTCGCGCAGACGCGAGGCGGTGCGTTCGAACTCAAAGGTGCCTTCGCCCTCGACATACAGCATCTCGGGTTGCGCCGCCGCCGAACAGATCAGCCGCACCTTGGCCTCGTACAAGGCGTCGATCAGGGTCACGAAGCGTTTCGCCTCGTTGAAGTTGTTGCGCGACAGGCGAGGGATATCTTCGAGCACCAGAACTTTTACCGCCTCGGCAATCGCCAGGTAATCGCCCGGCCCAAGCATCCGTCCACACAGGTCATAGAACGACGCCCGCGCCACGCTGTTGCGAAAGGCGGGCAGAACAACCTCGCGCCCCTTGACGTGCAGCACTAGTGGTTCTGCGGGCCCTCCCGACAAATCGCGCCAGACCGCGCGGATTTTTTCCCGCGCCTCGGGGCCGATGGGCGTGAAATAGACAGGCGCGCCCTCCAGCCGATTTTGCCGGTAATCGGTGGGCGAGACCATCTCCCACACCACCAGCTGCTCCTTGATCAGTTTGATGAAGGGCAGAAACAATTGCCGGTTCAAACCGTCCTTGTACAGATCGTCCGGCACCCGGTTCGAGGTGGTGACCACCACAACGCCGGCGTCGAACAGGAACTCGAACAGGCGTCCCACGATCATCGCGTCGGTGATGTCGGTGATCTGCATTTCGTCAAAGGCCAGAACCTTGACCGATTTCACCACCTCGGCCGCCACCGGCGCCAGCGTGTCCTCGACTCCGCGTTGCCGCGCCTCATGCATCTTTGCGTGAATTTCCTGCATGAAAGCGTGGAAATGCACCCGCCGCGACGGGATGTCGCCCAACGTTTCGACAAACATGTCCATCAGCATCGACTTGCCGCGCCCGACGCCGCCCCACAGGTACAAGCCCTTGGGCGGGGGGGGCGGTTTGCGAAACAGTCCGCGCTTGACCGGTTTTGCCAGCTCCGAACGGATGCGTTCGAATTCAGGCAGCACCGCCTCCTGCGCGTCGTCCGCGTGCAAAATGCCTTCGGTCACGCGGTCGGAATATAGCGAAATCACGTCAAACATTCCTGAGGCATACCTTCCGTCTGCCGCCTTGGAAAGCGGGGAAAACCTTGCGTCATATCAATTTCCCTTAACCCCATGGCCAAATATCCTGAATTGACCCCGCATGTTTTCCCGCTAACGTCGCCGGAACAACCAACCGGGACTTCTTGATGGATCGTTCTACCCGCTTTTTGACACCTGTCCTGATCGTCGGCTGCATCATCATCATGGTGAGCTTTGCCGTGCGTGCCTCTTTCGGTGTGTTCCAGATTCCCATCGCGGCAGAGTTCGGCTGGCTGCGCGCCGACTTTTCCATGGCAATCGCGATCCAGAACCTCGCCTGGGGCATCGGGCAGCCGATCTTTGGCGCCATTGCCGAGAAGATCGGGGATCGCCGCGCCATCGTGATGGGCGCGCTGACCTATGTTGCCGGGATGGTCCTGACGGCCTGGTCCGTGACGCCGATCGAGATGCAGCTTTACGCTTGGCTTGTGGGTTTCGGCATCGCAGGAACCGGGTTCGGCGTGGTTCTAGCCGTGGTCGGGCGGGCGTCGTCGGATGCAAACCGGTCGATGTCCCTGGCCGTCGTCACCGCGGCGGGTAGCGCCGGGCAGGTGGTGGGCGCGCCCTTTGCCGAATTCCTGCTGGGTCATTTTCAGTGGCAGCAGGTCTTTGTGATCTTTGCCGCGCTTATTCTGGCGCTTGTCCTGACGCTGCCCTTCATGCGTGCGCCGACCCCGGTCGGCAGGCAGGAACTGGAAGAAAGCATGGGCCACATCCTGATGAAGGCGCTGCGCGACCCGTCCTATGCGATGATCTTTCTGGGGTTCTTCAGTTGCGGCTATCAGCTTTCGTTCATCACTGCGCATTTCCCCGCTTTCGTGACCGAGATGTGCGGCCCGATCCAGCCGGGCGGCGTACTGCATTCGATGGGGATCACGACGACATCCGCGCTCGGCGCAGTCGCCATTTCGCTGGTTGGCCTCGCCAATATTGCCGGGACCCTGGCGGCCGGGTGGGCGGGCAAGCATTTCACCAAAAAGTATGTGTTGGCAGGCATCTACACCGGGCGCACTATCGCGGCCACAGCCTTCATCCTGTTGCCGGTCACCCCGACATCGGTCATCGTCTTTTCGGTGGTTATGGGATCGCTCTGGCTTGCTACCGTGCCGCTGACCTCGGGGCTGGTCGCGCATCTTTACGGACTGCGCTATATGGGTACGCTTTACGGGATCGTCTTCTTCAGCCACCAGCTTGGCGGGTTCCTGGGCGTCTGGCTGGGTGGGCGGATGTACGACCTTTATGGCGACTACACCATGGTCTGGTGGGTCGGCGTGGGGGTCGGCGCCTTCAGCGCCATCGTGCACCTGCCGATCCGCGAAAACCGGACCGGCGAGGCGCATTTGGCCTGATCACCCCGGCCACTTGTCCAGAATGTATTTGCTGGTCATCAGATCCAGATGCGCGCCGCCGCCGTTCTTGAAAAGTGAGATTGCGCCCGGTTCATAGGAAAAGGCACCCAGATCATAGAAATCGGCCAACAGGTCCGAACGCGTGATGACCCCTTCGGCCAGCGGTGTCCTGATCTCACCGATATGTTCGATCGTGGTGTCAAAGCTGTCCACGAAGATGCGCGACCGTCGCAAAGCCTCGTCATCGGCCTCGCGCATGTCGGGTCGATAGGCGCCGATCAGGTTCAGATGCTGCCCGGGGCGCAGCCATTCTCCCTGGATCACCGGGTCCGAGGACATCGTGGCCGAAATCACGATATCGGCCCGGTTCACCGCTTCGGCCAGATCCGCGGCCACATCGACGCCGCCCAGCGATGCCGCCAGTTCCTCGGCCTTAGACAAGGTCCGGTTCCACAGCCGCAGCCGGGCCCTTGGATAGGCGGCGCCAAAGGCTTCGCACAGGGATTGCCCCACGACGCCGACGCCGACGATCAGGATTTCACGGCTGTCCGGATTGGCCAGACGCAGAGCCCCCAACAGGCTGTCGCCAGCGGTCTTCCACTTGGTGACCAGATGAAAATCGACCAGCGCCGACAGGGAGCCGTCATGGTCGCTATAGACATTGACGGCACCGTTGATCAGCGGCTCTCCACGGTCGGGGTTGCGGGGAAAGATGTTCGCGGTCTTTACCGCCATGCCCAGCCCGTCAATCCAGGCTGCCCGCGACAAAAGGGTGTCGGGATCACGATAAAGCAGCGTATCGCCAATTTCTGCCTTTGGCAGTCTGTGGCCGGCGGCCAACGCCTCGGTCAGTTCCAGCCAGTCGAGATTGGCCTCGCCTTCGGCAAAAGGGATCTGTGTGATGGTCATGTGGCCTCGCTTTCGGTCAATAGCCCCTCGGCCACCAGACGCTCGGCCCATCGCTGCGGGCCGGTGAAATGGTGCGTCTGCCAGCCGCGGGCGCGGGCGGTTTCGATATTGTCGATGCGGTCGTCTGCGAACAGCAGGGTTTCGGGCGGCAAACCGCAGTCCCGTTCGACCATTTCATAGATCGGCGCATGCGGTTTCACTCTTTGCATCCGGCCCGAGACATAGTGCCGGTCGAACTCGTTGAGAAAAGGATAAACCGTGCAGGAATAGTCGAAATTCTGCACTCCGAAATTGGTTAACGCGAACACCGGTACGCCCTTGGCCCGCAGCGCCCGTTGCAGCCGGACCGAATGCGGGATTTCCGGCGCGGCCAGTTCAATCCAATTGTCATGCCACATGCGGATTTCGTCGCGCCAGCCGGGGTATTTCTCGGCCCAGCCATAGATCGTTTCGGTAAAATGATGCCCCTGATCGACCAGATCGTTCATGCCATGCAGATCGACTTCGGCAAACATCGCCTTGCGCCGGGCTTCGCCGATCACACGGTCATAGTATCGTTCGGGCTGCCACTCGATCAGGACGTTGCCAATGTCGAAGATGACGGCGTTTACGGGCATCGGGTTCATCCTGTCGGGTTGTCAGAAACGGGGCAGGGCGAATGAACCAATTCGCAAGTGGATGTGCAAGCGCCAACTGCCAACGGCTTTGCTGTCTACGTCGGTCAAGTTTTGACGGGGAGTAGTTTCAGTATTAGCTTCATTTCAGGGGGGATTGAATGGAACGCCGGCTGGCAGCCATCTTGGCCGCGGATGTTGTTGGATACTCGCGCCTATTGGGAAGCGACGAGGAAGGTACGGTCAGCGCCTTGAAATCCGTCCAGCGCCTTGTTGGCGAACAGGTAACCAGACATGGTGGCCGCATATTCGGAAGCGCTGGCGACAGTGTCATTGCCGAATTCGCCAGCCCGGTCGAAGCGGTTCGTTGCGCCGTGGGGGTACAGGCCGCAATCGGTAACCGGAACGACACTTTGATCGAAGAAAAGCGAATGTGCCTTCGCATGGGCATTCACCTTGGTGACGTCATGGCGGATGGCGACAACCTTTTGGGCGACGGGGTAAACATTGCCGCCCGGCTCGAAACTATGGCCCCGTCCGGTGGCATCTGCATCTCGCAGCCGGTCGCAGAGCAGATTGCCGGCAAGGTTGATGTCACATTTGGCAATTCGGGCAGTCATGTGCTGAAGAACATTTCCCAGCCTGTTGAGGTCTGGACGTGGCCACCTGAGGCAGCTAGGAAAGCGAAATTCAGCAGGGCGCGGAAAGGCTTGGGGATCGCTGCGGGCGCAGCGGCCGCCGCAGCGCTTGGGTTGGTGTTCTTGTTCGGGGGCGACGACGAAGACAATCCCGGTTTGCCCACCGGCGCCAGGATTGCGATCCTTCCCTTTGAAGATGTCGGAGGCGCGCCTGAGGAAGCTTTCTTTGGCCAGGGGCTGACGCGCGACCTGAATGCGATGCTGTCCAAATCATCGAACCTGTTCGTGATTGCGCCAGAAGCGAGCAGTGCATATCGCGACGACCCAAGCTGCGACGTGATCCGGGATGAGCTGAGCGCCGACTATATCCTGGGAGGCACGGTTCGCCGGTCGAAGGATCACCTGAGGATCACCACAACTTTTACAGATGCAAAGACATGCCGTCAGTTGCCTGCGCCCGGTCCGTTTGACCGGGATTTGAGTGTGCAGGACCTGCTGGACATACAGATCGAGATTGCCAGCAAGGTTGCGGCGCAGGTCGGTTCAAGCGACGCGCCGCTGTTTCAGGCCAGCGTCCAGCAGGCGATCCGCGACAAGGCGCCGGAAAACCTTGAAGCGTATGAATGCTATCTGCTGGCTTTCTGGTTCTACCAGACATTCAGCCTGGAGGCGCACCGCAAGGCGCGTGACTGTTTGTTGCGAACCGTCGAAGAAGAGCCCGGGTTCTCCTTGGGGTGGTCGCGACTGGCTTTCAATCATCTGGAATCCAAGAAACGGTCCCTTGATACCGCTCCGAATTGGGCGCAGCTGGCACGCGATGCAGCCAACCGGGCGCTGGAAGAAGACCGCGACAACCCCGATGCCTATTACGCGCTGGCGATTTTGAGTCAGATGGTCGGTGATGACAAAGCCGTCTTCATGAACCATGCAAACAGGGCCATCGAACTGAACCCCAATGATTCCTGGATTTTGGCCGATCTCGGGATCTTTCTGGCCTATTCCGGAGAGTGGGAGACGGGCAAAGATTGGATTTCACGCGCGCGCGAACTCAACCCCAAGCTCCATCCCGGATATGACAACGCTTGGGTGCTGCATGCCTATGCCCAAGGTGATTACGAAGCGGCTCGCAATCATCTTTTGAGCATGGGAACGCCAAGTGGGCCGATGAGCCTGACCACGTTGACGGCCATTTATGCAATGAACGGAGAAGACGAAAAAGCCAGAGAGACGGCGGCTGTCCTGACGGATCAACACACCGAGTTCCTGGATGACCCCCGGGCACCCTACCGCGCGCGCGGAATGCCGGGTGACTTTATCGAGCGCCTGATGGACGGGTTGGAAAAGGCCGGGTTGGACGTGCCACCAAATGACCCCGAACATTAAGTCTGTGGAATGGTTGCCTAGCTCCGCTGCGCTGTCCTGATTTCCCGTTCCAGCGCGTCCAGAAACCGAGACCGGTCGGCCTTGGAAAACGCCTTGCCGCCGCCGCCAGCCCCAAGTGGGTTGGCGGCGCGCAGATCGGCCATCAGGTCGCGCATCGCCAGTTGCTGGCCGATATTGGCGGCTGTGAACGCCTCGCCATTGGGGCGCAGAACCCGCGCCCCCGTCTCGACGCATTTTGCCGCCAACGGAATGTCAGAGGTTACCACCACATCCCCCTTGCCGCAGCGCTCGGCGATCCACTTGTCCGCCTCGTCCGCGCCTTCGGCCACGATCACAACCTGCACCAGCGGGTTTGGCGATGGGCGCAGCCCGCCATTCGATACCAGCATCATAGGCAACCGATGCCGCGTCGCGACCCGCTCGGCCTCGGCCTTGACGGGGCAGGCGTCGGCATCGACGTAAAGCGTCACGCCTTTTTGGCCTTTTTCTCCGCCACCTCGGATTCGGTTTTGACTGCGACCGGCTTCTTGCGCACCTTGAACTCCTCCGGGATCGGCATGCGGTTGAAAGCGTCGAGACCGGCGATCTTATAAGCCTCGGCCAGGGTCGGATAGTTAAAGGTGTTCTGCACGAAGTAATCTACCGTCCCTTTCAGGTTCAGCACCGCTTGAGCGATGTGGATCAACTCGGTTGCGCCTTCGCCCACGATCTGCACCCCCAGCACCCGCCGGGTCTTGAGCGAAAACAGCATTTTCAGCATGCCGTGTTCCAATCCCATGATATGCCCGCGCGAGGTTTCTCGGAACCGTGCAACGCCCACTTCATAGGGGATACCGCGTTCCTGCAATTCCTCTTCGGACATGCCGCAGGTCGACATCTCGGGGACCGAGTAAATGCCGTAAGGGTACCAGGGGCTTTCTGGCAGGGTCGGTGTCTCCAGCGCGTGGCAGGCGGCAACGCGCCCCTGCTGCAGCGAGGTCGAGGCCAGCGAGGGGTGCCCGATCACATCGCCAGTGGCATAGATATGCGGCACGGCGGTCTGATAGGTCTTGCGGTCCACATCCAACCGGTTGCGGTGGTCGGTTTCCAGCCCCACAGCCTTGAGGTTCAGGGCCGAGGTCGCACCCATGCGCCCGGCGGCAAACAGCAGCATTTCCGCGCGCACGTGGCGGCCGTTGGCCAGACTGACTTCGACATGGGTGCCCGCATCCTCGATCTTTTCAACCGCTGAACCCAGCCGTAGATCGACACCGTTTTCGCGGATCTGGTGGGTGAACTCCTGAATGAGGGTTCGGTCGATGAAATCCAGGAAGGTCTCGCGCGGTTCGATCAGCGTCACCCGGACATCCAATGCCGAGAACATGGTGGCATATTCCACCCCGATCACACCCGCGCCGATGACAACCAGCGAGCGGGGGATCTCATCCATTTCAAGAAATTCATCGCCGTCCACGACGGTCTTGCCGTTGAACGGAACATAGTCGGGCCGATAGGTTTGGGTTCCGGTCGCGATCAGGAACTTGGCGGCGGTCAACCGGGCCGTCTCGCCAGTGTCCGCAGTCACCTCGATCTCGTGCGGGCCGATGAATTTCGCCAGTCCGTTCAGCGTTTCCACGTGGTTCCGGTTGAACTGGTGTTCCAGCACGTCGACCTGATAATCGAGCGTCTTGTGCAGACGTCCCTTCAGATCGTCGGCGCTGATCTGATCCTTGACGCGATAGGCCAGCCCGTAAAAGCTGCGCTCGCGCCAGCCCGACAGATTCAGTACCGTTTCGCGCAGGGTCTTGGACGGAATGGTTCCGGTGTGCACTGATACCCCGCCCAGCCGGTCCTTGCGGTCGATGACCAGAACCTTGCGCTTCAGCTTGCCCGCTTGGATCGCCGCGGATTTCCCCGAGGGGCCAGAGCCGATGATGATCAGATCATAGTCGAACTTGCTCATGGCTCACTCCCCATACAGCGCTTCGGCGTGGAATGAGATGTGATCTTCCATGAAGGTCGACACGAAGAAATAGGAATGGTCGTATCCGGGCTGCAAGCGATTGGTGGCCTGCTGGCGGCGTTCGGCGATGGCATGGGCCAGCGCCTCTGGGCGCAGCAGGTCAATGAACTGGTCGCTGGTGCCGGTGTCGATCAGGATCGGCCCGTCAAAGCCCTTTTCCTTCATCAACAGGCTAGAGTCGTGTTTCGCCCACGCGGCCTCATCATCCCCCAGATAGGCGCTCAGTTGCTTGCGGCCCCAGTTGCTGCCCGTCGGGTTCGAGATTGGCGCAAAAGCCGAGACCGAGCGAAACCGCCCGGGCAGGTTCATCGCCAGGGTCAGAGCGCCATGCCCGCCCATCGAATGCCCGGTGATTGCCTGCCGATCGCCGTCGATGGCGAAATGCTCGGTCAGCAGCGCGGGCAGTTCCTCGGCCACATAGGTCCACATATTGAAGTGCGGCGCCCAGGGCTTTTGCGTGGCGTTGACATAAAAACCTGCCCCCTGGCCCAGATCGTAGTCTTCATGATCGGCCACGCCTTCGCCGCGTGGCGAGGTGTCGGGAAACACCAACGCGATCCCCTGTTCGGCGGCCCAGCTTTGCGCGCCCGCCTTTGTCATGGCGTTTTCGTGAGTGCAGGTCAGGCCCGACAGATACCACAGAACCGGAACTGGCCCATCCTTGGCTTCGGCGGGCAGAAACAAGCCAAAGGTCATGTCGCAACTGGTCGCGGCGCTTGCATGCCGGTACACACCCTGCACGCCGCCAAAGGCCTTGTTCTCGGAAACGGTTTCCATAATCGGGCTCCTTATTCAGTTGGCCTATCGCTACCCTTTGATGGCCGCAGGGTCCAGCGGGTGCGCGGCAGGATTGCCGTTTTTTGCGGCAGAAACCCGGGTAAACTGTCCCACATGGCAAGCGCTGCCGCGCTGGACATGCGCCAAAAAAACGGTGAAACAATTCAAGTTGACCGCAAGGGGCCGCGAACATGAGCACTTTTCTGAAACTGACGACCGATGCTGTGGAACCGGAAACCGAACGTCCGGCTCCCGAAAAGGTGATCTTTGGCGATCCCGTTTTCACCACATGGAACGCGGAAGAAATCGATGGCCTGTACTGTGGCATCTGGCAGTCAACGCCCGGCAAATGGCGGATATCCTATGACGAATGGGAGTATTGCCGCATTCTGGAGGGCCGCTCGATCATCACCGGCGATGACGGGACAGAATATCCGCTGCAAGCCGGCGACAGTTTCATCCTGCGCCCCGGTTTCAGGGGCACTTGGGAGGTGATCGAAACCACACGCAAGGATTATGTGATCCGTTTTTGACCTCAGGTGATCCAGGCGATTACCGCCGGGACCGTCAGGATCGACAGCACCGTCGAGATCAGGATGGCGGCTGAGGCCCGATGCGGCGCGACACCATAATGCGCCGCCAGCATATAGACATTGCCCGCCACCGGCAGCGCGGCGGCGGCGATGGCGACGGTGGCGGCGAATGGATCGACCGGGATCAGCCACAACAGCGCAACCGCGACCAATGCGGGATGGACGGCCAGTTTACAGAAACTGAGCCAGCCCGCGATCTGAACCCGCTCGGCCGACTTGCTGGCAAGTGACGCGCCGATGGCGAACAGCGCGCCGGGCGTCGCCGCGCCACCCAGAATGGTCAGGAAGTTTTCCAGCGGCGCCGGAACCGGCAGCCGGATGGCAGACCAAAGAAGGCCGATGCTGATCGACACGATCATCGGGTTTTTAAGCAGGCCGACCCCGATCAGCCGCAGGGTACCCAGTGTCAGTTTCCCGTCCCGCCCGCCGTTGATCAGGATGACGATGAGCGACGAAAACACCACCAGATCGACTGTCAGGACCAGCATCATCGGCCCGATCGCGGCTTCGGTGAACAACAGGGCCATCATGGGAAGCCCCAGAAAACCCACGTTGCCGATGGCGGCGCATTGCGCCTCGACCGCCGCTGTCGGCACATCAAGCCCGCGCAGATAGGCCACCAGCGTCGCCAGCGCATAAACGCCGGCGGTGCCGATCAGATAGCCAATTATCAGCCGGCCATCGAAAATCTCGGCAAAGGGCAGGGTGGCCGAGAACCGGAACAGCATCGCCGACAGGGCGAAATAGAACACGAATTTGGTCAGATAGGCCGTGGCGTCTTCGGTAAAGAATCGGCTGCGCCCGGCCCAGTATCCCAGGCCGATGATCGCAAAGAAGGGTAATGTGCGCAGGAATATCTCGACCATGGTGAAATTGGTAACATGATTTTACCGATTAACAAGTCCGTGCGTCACCCGCTGCCGATCAGGATACCGGCGGCCAGAACCAGTGCACCACCCAGAACCACCTGGAACGCCGCACGGAAGAA
Organism: Ruegeria sp. CI1; assembly: GCF_056536925.1. Lineage (NCBI taxonomy): Bacteria > Pseudomonadati > Pseudomonadota > Alphaproteobacteria > Rhodobacterales > Roseobacteraceae > Ruegeria > Ruegeria sp. CI1. The sequence goes on from NZ_JBQFQP010000003.1 coordinate 33,730, forward strand.
AGGCGTTTCCATATACCTGTTCTGAATCCACGCAATTGCCCACAGCTCAAAGAACACGATAATCACAGCGATGGTTGTCGCGGTCCAGAATTCGGGAATCAGATAGGGCAGAGCGTGACCCAATCCGCCCAACGTGGTCATGACGCCCGAGGCAAGGCCGCGTTTCACCGGAGACCCGCGCCCCGACAATTCCCCATCGTCCGAGGCTGCTTCGGTAAAGCCCATCGAAATACCCGCCCCGACCGAGGCAGCGACGCCGACCAGAAACGTGGTCCACGTATCCTGGGTGGCAAACGCGGTGGCAAAGATGGGGGCCAGCGTCGACACAGACCCGTCCATCAACCCGGCCAAACCCGGCTGCACCCAGGTCAGAACGAATTGCCGGTGCGCGGTTGCATCCTCGGTTGCGCGGATTTCGTCATCCAGATGCGTTTGCTCCAGTTCCGACGCGGTGGCCTGGTGCCCGGCCTCTGCCGCCGCCAGATCGCCCAGAAGCTTGCGGGTTGCGGCATCCGACGTGCGTTTTGCCGCAGCCAGATAGAACCGCTCGGCGTCACGCTCCATCGCTTCGGCCTCGGTCCGGATACGGTCGATACCCAAATTCTCTACCAGCCAGACGGGGCGGCGCGCATAATATCCCGCCACGTGTTCACGCCGGATCAGCGGGATTACCGGGCCGAACCGCGACTCATGCAAGGCGATCAGGCGGGCACGGTGCTGGTCTTCCTCCGCCGCCATCCCGTCGAATATCTTGGCGGTCGCCGGATAGTCGCCGCGCAGCATCTCGGCATAGGATCGATAGATGCGCGCATCGTCCTCTTCCGACGAAATGGCCAGCGCGATGACCTCTTGCTCGGACAGGTCGCGGAAGTGTTTGCGCTGAGTAAGAAATCGCATTGCCTGCCTCATTATTAGAACGGTTCTAAGATAGTAATTGCGCTAGATCATGCAACTGCTTCGGCGAATCGTTGAAACTGAACTGAACGGTTTATACATTTGATAGACCGAATATCGCAGGGGACACCATGACTCAGAGCGCCGCAATCCTTCGCACCGGTCGAAAATTCGATCAGGTCCTGCAAGGCGCGCGCGAGGTTTTCATGGCAGACGGGTTCGAAGGCGCCAGCGTAGATGACATTGCGCGCGTGGCGGGTGTTTCCAAGGCGACGCTCTACAGCTATTTCCCCGACAAGCGGCTTTTGTTCATGGAGGTGGCGCAGACCGAGTGCCGCCTGATGTCCGAACGCATTCTGTCGATGATCGACGAATCCAAGCCAGCACGCGAGGTCCTGACTATCGCGGCCACGCAGTTGACCGGGTTTCTGGTGTCGGATTTCGCGCAGAAGGTGTTCCGCATCTGCATGGCCGAACGGGATCGTTTCCCCGAGCTTGGACAGGCTTTCTATGCGGCCGGTCCCGAGAACGGCCAACGCCAGATGACCGAATATCTGGAAAAGGCCGTCGCCAAGGGAGAACTGGTGATCGACGACGTCCAGATCGCCGCCGAGCAGTTTTCGGAATTGTGCAAAACCCGCTTGTGGATGCGCGCGGCCTTTGGCATCCAGAGCCGTTTTTCACAGGAAGAGATCGACGAGGTAGCCCTGCAGGCTGTCGATACCTTCATGGCTCGGTATGGGGCGAAAAAAGCGTCTTGAAATACGTCGCCATCCTCAATTGATCTGCATTACCAGTTGGTCAATCCCGCCTGTTTAGCTTTTGATCCGTGGAGGCTTGGAAAGATCGTATGCATCGTTGTCACGATTTCGACCACCGCTTCCAGCATTCTCACTGTAAAAGGTAATGGTCTGAGCGGCCATTCTATCATCGAGAACCAGATACCTCAGGTGTTCTCTCGGTCGCGCCGGACATGACGCCGGTCGTCAAAGCCAAACCGAACCCGTGAAACATGTCGCGTTCAGGCGAGAAGGTCACCGAACTGGTTGTCAAGCCTTGTGCGACAGTTGGATATCGTCAATGTCCAGTATGCAGATCACAGGGAAATATGCGGATGAAGTTCATTCATATCACGGACATCCATCTTGTTCGCGGGGACGGCCCGTTGAACGGCGGTGTGCCTTCCGAACGGCTGGACGCCTGTCTAAACGACATCGAACAGTGGCACGCCGATGCTGCCTTTTGCGTGATTTCGGGCGACCTGGCCGAATTTGCCGAGGCTGAGGCCTATGAGGCGCTCAAGGCGCGTTTGGCTGCTTTCCCGCTGCCCTGCTTTCTGCTGATCGGCAATCATGACGATCGGGCTGTGTTCCAATCGGTTTTCCCCGACCATCCCAAGGACGCCAACGGCTTTGTCCAGCACCGGCACGAGACAGACCAGGGTGTTTTCCTGTTCCTCGACTCCACCAAGGACGGGCAGGGCGTGCATGAAGGGCGGCTTTGCCCCGACCGTCTGGACTGGCTGAAGGCGCAACTTGCCCAAGCCGGGAACAAACCCACCTATCTGTTCCTGCATCACCCGCCCTTCGACATTGGCATCCCTTTTGTGGACGAAATCCGGCTGGTCGAGGCCGACGCGTTTGCCGAAACCCTTAAGCACGGGCGCAACATCCGGCACGTGTTTTTTGGCCATGTGCATCGCATGACCTATGTGAACTGGCGTGGTATCCCATTCACCAGCTTGCCCAGCCTCAACCACCAGATCCCGCTGAACGCGGCCAGCGTCGACGGTGCATTCTGTGACGAGCCTCCGGCCTATGGTGTGGTGCAGATTGGGGATGACCAGTTGACGGTGCATTTCAACACTTTCCTGCAGCGCAACCCCCTGCACCAGACCTGAGGTATGGAGCTGTACTGGATTGCCCTTGTCCTGATCTCGGCGGTGACTCACCCGCTGCGGGACCTGACACTGAAGGGGGCGGCGCATCCGGTGTCGTGCTATGTCGGGGTGTCGTCGACGTGGGTGATCCTGGCGGCGGTACATACGCTTGCAACCGGGCAAGACCTGAGTCTGCCGCGCGAAACCTGGCCCTTTGTGGTGATTTCGGCCCTTGGGTTGACATTGTATTATTACGGCACCCTGTCGGCCCTGCGGCGTGGAAACCTGTCGGTCTATTACCCGATCATCCGGTCCTCGCCGATCGCCATTGTCGCTTTCAGCTGGCTGGCGCTGGATCAGCAATACTCGTGGCTTACCCTGCTGGGGATCGCGCTGGTTCTGCTGGGCAGCCTGATGATCCAGAAATCGCCGGGCGGTTTGCTGCACGATCACAAGGCGTTCGCGCTGGCGGTCATGGCGATGCTGGGTTCTGCGGCCTATTCGCTGAGCGATGCCAATGCAATGCGACAGGCCGACCCGGCGCCTTTCCTGTTTTATACCTATGTTCTGGTGACGCCACTGCTTGCCGGCATCAGGGCGTGGGAGGATCGCCACCTGTCGGCCCCGTTTCTGGGGGTCGTGCGTGGCTGGACGCTGGCGCCGGGGCGTATCATTTTTGCCGGGATCGCGTCCTATCTGTCTTACCTGTTCATCCTGACCGCCTTTCAGCTTGGGGCTGAGGCCGCGTCGGTCAGCGCGGTACGGCAGGCGTCGATTCCGGTTTCGGTGATCCTTGCCGCTGCAATCCTGAAAGAGCCCCGCTTTCTGCACCGCATCGGCTGGGCCAGCTTAATCGCGCTGGGGATCTTGTCGATTACGCTGTCTTGAGGCGTGCGCTTGGACAAAGAGCGTCAGTCATCGCGCGTCTTGATTTTGAAACCACCGTTGTCCCCAGTTTCCTGGAAACGACCGATTGCGCGTACTAGGTCGCTTAATCTTTTGAAACCAAAGGTGCGCGCGTCGAAATCGGGATAGCGCTTGCCCAGCTCGCTGCCGACATAGCTCAGACTTGCCCAACCATCCGGCTCCTTCGTGTTGAGCACGACATTTCGTATAAGTTGATAAGCTTTGTTCAAGTCCGGTTTCTGCGCCGGAGATTTATCGTTTGCGGCCTCGGGCGCGACATTTGGCTCCAGGTTCTCGATATAGATGAAGCGTTTGCATGCCGCGACAAATGCTGCGGGCGTCTTCCTCATTCCTATTCCGATGACACTCAGACCTTGTTCCCGGATGCGGCTCGCCAAGCGAGTGAAATCGCTGTCGGAAGAGATCAGCACAAATCCGTCAAATCGGGCAGAGTGCAATATGTCCATCGCATCAATGACGAGTGCGATGTCGCTGGAATTCTTGCCAGTCGTATTGGCGAACTGCTGGTGTGGAACGATGGCATGCTGCGCCAGCGTTTCCTTGTCCCAACCCTGTGGCGATCCGTTGGAGAAATCGCCATAAATCCGTCGGATGCTGGCTTCGCCGAGGGAAGCGACCTCGTCAAAGATGGCTTGCGCGTGTTTAGCGGCGATGTTGTCGGCGTCTATCAGTACAGCCAGTCGGTCACTTCGTTTTTCAATCACTTCAATTCCCCAGATCAACCAATGGTTTAGAGTTAAGAGTGATTTTTCCCATTAAGAGAGGCGGGCGAAAGTTTCCGCCCGCCTCACCACCCGCCCGAAGCGGGATCAATAAATCACGACACTCCGGATGCTTTCGCCGGCATGCATCAGATCAAAGCCCTTGTTGATGTCGTCCAGACCCATGGTGTGGGTGATCATCGGGTCGATCTCGATCTTGCCTTCCATGTACCAGTCGACGATCTTGGGCACGTCGGTACGGCCTCGCGCGCCGCCGAACGCGGTGCCGCGCCACGAACGGCCGGTGACCAGCTGGAACGGGCGGGTCGAGATTTCGGCCCCCGCAGGCGCCACGCCGATGATGATCGATTCACCCCAGCCCTTATGCGCTGATTCCAGTGCTGCGCGCATCACGCCGACATTGCCGGTGGCATCAAACGTATAATCCGCACCGCCCTTGGTCAGGTTGACCAGATAGGGCACCAGATCGCCTTCAACCTCGGACGGGTTCACGAAATCGGTCATGCCGAACTTGGTGGCCATTTCCACCTTGGCGGGGTTCAGGTCGACGCCGACGATCTGGTCTGCTCCGGCCAGACGCAGGCCCTGAATGACATTCAGGCCGATCCCGCCCAGACCGAACACGATGGCGCGGCTGCCGATTTCCACCTTGGCCGTGTTGATTACCGCGCCGATGCCGGTGGTCACGCCGCAGCCGATATAGCAGATCTTGTCGAACGGCGCGTCCTCGCGCACCTTGGCCAGCGCGATTTCAGGCAGCACCGTGTGGTTCGAGAAGGTCGAGCAGCCCATGTAATGCAGGATCGGATCGCCATCCAGCGTCGAAAAGCGCGAGGTGCCGTCGGGCATCAGGCCCTGACCCTGGGTCGTCCGGATCGCCTGACACAGGTTGGTTTTGGGATGCAGGCAGTATTCGCACTCGCGACATTCCGGCGTGTAAAGCGGGATCACGTGATCGCCCGGCTTCAGGCTGGTCACGCCTGGGCCGACCTCGACCACCACGCCCGCGCCTTCGTGGCCCAGAATGGCCGGGAACAAGCCTTCGGGGTCAGCGCCCGACAGGGTGAACTCGTCGGTGTGGCAGATGCCGGTGGCCTTGATCTCGACCAGTACCTCGCCCGCTTTGGGTCCTTCGAGGTTCACATCCATCACTTCCAAGGGTTTGCCCGCCTGAAGGGCAACAGCGGCACGGGTACGCATGATGCAATTTCTCCCTGTTAATTTCGCACGACCCTGCGTCAATTACAGGGATTCTTCAACACTCGTTTCATCGCAGGCCGGTTTGCAATAAGATCACACAGAACCGACATCACCGCGTGAAGGAGCGCCAATGTACCGATTTCTCATGGTTTTACCTCTGCTGGCCGCGTGCGGAGGAACCGAGCCCGTGGATACGGGTGACCCCGACCCTGCACCAGAACCGGCCCCGGTCGATTTGGCCTTTTGCGACGGGGAAGCTTTTGCCGGCGCCGTAGGGCAACCGGTATCCGGCATTCAGGCCAGCCTGCCGGACAAGGCGCGGGTGCTGGAGCCCGACAGCATCGCCACGCAGGATTACCGCATCGACCGGTTGAATGTTTTTGTGGATGACAGCGGTATCATTCAGCGGCTGACCTGCGGCTAGGCCCCTCTCGACTCGGTGGATGATTCCCGAATAAGAACAAACAAAGAACATTTGTTGTTGCCCGGATGTCCAGACGCCGAATACTTTCGCTTTGGTTCCCCCGCCTTGGGGCGGAACGGCTGGTGCGGGCCGCGCGCGGTCTGCAATCCGGCCCCTTGGCCGTGGTGGCCGAACAGGCGAACATGCAGGTCATCACCTCGCTCAATGCCGAAGGGCAGGCCGCCGGTCTGCATGTGGGACAGCCGGTGCGTGACGCCCATGCCATGTGCGCGGTCCTGATCACCCGCCCCCGCAATGCGCCCGCCGAGGCCGCGTTTCTGGCCGCGCTCCGGCGCTGGGCGGGAAAGTTCAGCCCCTGGGTGGCCGAAGAACCGCCCGACGGGCTGGTCATCGACCTGTCGGGCTGCGCGCAACTGTTCGGAGGTGAACAGGCGCTGCTGGACGTCATCGAAACCGACTGCGCCGATATGGGGCTGGGCGTGCAAACGGGTATCGCCGACACGCTGGGCGCGGCCTGGGCCCTGGCGCGGTATGCGGGGCAGCGGGTCGCGTCGAACCGCAACGGCGACGCCATCAGCCAGGAGGCCCGCGCCACCCGCGCCCGCGCCGGAAAACGGCGGCACTGGACCCGCGGTGGCGCCGCGCCGCAGGTGTCGGCGTCGGGCGGCGGTGCCCGGATCGCGCCGCCGGGGCAAAGTTATGGTGCGCTCAGCCCGTTGCCGGTGGCCGCGCTCAGGCTGGAGGATCAGACCGTCGCCCAACTGAACCGTCTGGGCCTGCGCCGGATCGGCGATCTGCTGGGCCAGCCCCGCGCCAGCCTTGCGCGACGGTTCGGGCGGGGGCTGGTGCTGCGGCTGGATCAGGCCATGGGCAGCGCGCCCGAACCGGTCTCGCCCGCCCGTCCGGCGCATCATTTCGCGGTGCGGATGACCCTGCCCAATCCGATCGGGCTGCACGAGGATGTCATGGCCGCCATCGACCGGATGCTGCCTGTGCTCTGCACCCGGCTCGAGGAAAAGGGGCGCGGCCTGCGTGGTCTGCGGCTCGAGGCGCACCGCACCGATCAGGCCGCCGAAATCGTCGAGATCGGGCTGGCGCGGCCCGGTTTCGACCCGCACCGTATCCGCCCCCTGCTCGAGATGAAGGTCGATCGGATCGACGCGGGGTATGGCATCGACATGCTGCGGCTAGAGGCGGTCCAGACCGAACCGGTCCATGCCCGCACCGTCACCGGCCATGCCGAGGCCAACCGCGCCGTGCGCGACCGGCTGGCGGGCAACACCGCAGTCGATGACCTTACGGCCAAGCTGGGCGCGCGGGTGGGGCTGGAGACGATCACCCGCCGCCACCCTGCCTCGTCCCACATCCCCGAGAAATCCGCCCAGATCCTTGCTGCGGCCTGGTCCGAACCCGCGCGCGACTGGCCCTCCCCCCCGCGCCCGCGCCCCCTGCTGATGTGGCGCCCCGAACCGGTGACGGCCCCGGACGGTCCCACCATACCCGACCGGTTTCGTTGGCGCGGGCGGGACTGGCAACTGGCTCAGGCCACCGGCCCCGAGCGCATCGCGCCGGAATGGTGGCTGGACGACCCCGATTGGCGTAGCGGCGTGCGCGACTATTGGGTGGTGGTGACCGAACAGGGCGACCGGCTGTGGCTGTTCTATGGCCACGGCGGAGCCATGTCTCCGGGCTGGTTCTGTCAGGGGAGCTTTGCGTGACGATCAGGCACGCGTCGCCGGTTTTTCAGCGCAACCCCGCGATGGCCATTTGCATGGCGACGATCAACGCATCCCGCTGTTGCGACAGCTCGCCAGGCGTCATGCCGCGGGCTTCGGCTTCGACACCTTCGGTCAATTGCCGGGCTACGTCCTGCGTCAGATAGATCTGGCCCAGATCATCCCACCAACCGCTGAACGTGTCCGCGAAATGGTCGCAGAACGATCTGAGGCCGCCCTCGCCGGCGCCAAGGTTGAACAGCATGGTCGGCCCCATCGCCGCCCATCTTAGTCCCGGCCCGGCCCAGACCGCCTTGTCCACATCCTCGACCGAGGCAACGCCCGAGACGACCAGGTTAATCGCCTCGCGCCAGATCGCGGCCTGCGGGCGATCGGCAACATGGCCGGGCACTTCCTTGCGAACGACTGTGTTGCACGGATCGTTTCATCAGCGTAGCCAGTTTCTTGGTTTAACGACGGGATGGCGGGATGCCTTTCAAATTCAATGTGTCGCGGCGGGATAAATTTGAGAAGGCCAAGTACCGGGTCACGAATTGGCCTGAGTACAACGAGGCGCTTCGCCAGCGTGGTGATGATACGGTCTGGTTCAGCGAGGATGCGGTATCCGGGTGGTGCGCGCCAAGGTCAGGGAAACGTGGTGGTCAGCGACACTACTCTGATCTGGCAATTGAGACCTGCCTGACCCTGCGCGTCGTGTTCGGCTTACCCCTTCGCCAAACGCAGGGCTTTGTCCGCAGTTTGCTGCGGCTCATGCAGACCGACGTTCCCGTTTCGGATTTTTCCACGCTCTGCCGCCGCGCACGATTGCATTGGACGCGGCTTACAGCAGGATATTGCGGCAACTGACAACCTTGGGGGCCAAAAACCCTAGTTCGTATGATGCCCAAGCGTACATGGATGAGATTTATGGTGTGCCGTACACCCAGCGAAAATTCTTTGAGGATTACTACTCTGACCGAGTGCGCAACTTTCACACTGATGGCAAGTACGGCGCGGAACCAATACCGTTCTTCAGCATAGGTGATATTTGGCCCCTGAATGCCACACTGAAAGGGCTGTTCTATCGGCTGGTGACTGGGGAGTTACATGACGAAACCCGACAGAATCGAGACGATTACCTACGACACAACATGCTTGAAGGTGGTTAGTCTCTTTGGTGCATATAGCTGGTACTGTCATGGGCCTATGAGTTGACGACTTGAAAAAAGCGGACATCGAGCATCGAGATTGACAATTTCAACAACTGCTCCGCCCGGCACAGCGGAACCTCACTTATCCATGCGCCGGAGAGGTCAGGGCAAAGCCCGGATACGTTGTTTGGAACCGGGCATTCCCTGCGTCAGGGGAAGCTGGCGATTCTACCGGTTATTTGACCGTGATGGTGATGACCTCGGACATGATCGGGGTGGCGTGGGGGACGTGAGAGTGGTCGCCAAGCACCAGTTGCAGGGTGCGGTCCCCCGGCGGCAGGTCGATGGTTACCTGGGTCTGGCCGCCGCCGAAATGGCGATGGTGATCATCAACCGGAAGGCCATAGGTCAGTTCCTCGGCCCCGTCCTCGCCCTCGCCAAAGCGCGGGCGGTCGATCAGCAGATGGTGGTGGCCGGTATTGTCGGCCTCGGTTCCGGCCGGGGCGACGCCCATGCCGTTCAGGCCGAAAACGACCGTGACAGGAGAGGTTACAGCATCGCCGTCGGACAGGTTCGCGAAATAGACCGACGCATCAGGGTTTGACGGCGTGTCGCCGCCGGCAAGTACCGCAGTTGCCATCAGACCGGCCGAAATGGACGCAACAAGGAGCTTCATGGTTTACCTCTTGGGCTCAAAATCAAAACAAGCCAGCAGATAGACCGTTTCAGCCGCAAAACAGCCACAATCGTTCTGAATTTTCCGTGAAACCGGATGTGATCCGTCAAATTCGAGGGTTTCCGCATTCACGACGATCCGTGTGAAATTCGCGATATTATCCCTTCGTCGCCCTGATCTCGCCCAGATTTGGCGTCAGAACGGAACGAAAGAACGAAGACTTGGGGTAGCGGTATGGATCGACTCACCGAAATGGAAGCTTTTGCCAATGTGGTGGATCAGGGGGGATTTACCGATGCCGCCAAGAAAATGGGCATCTCCAAATCGGCTGTTTCCAAACATGTCTCAAGCCTGGAAGCGCGGCTGGGCGCGCGGCTGTTGAACAGAACCACGCGCCGGGTGTCGCCGACGGAAATCGGGCTGGCCTATTATGACCGCGCCCGCCGGGTTCTGAACGATGCGGGCGAGGCCGATGCGCTGGTCACGTCGATGCAGTCGGCGCCTTCGGGGTTGCTGCGGATCAGCGTGGCGACGGATTTCGGTGTCAATCACCTGTCGCCGGTATTGTCGAGTTTTCTGGCCAGCTATCCGGACATCACCGTCAACATGGTGCTGAACAACCGCTATGTCGAACTGATCTCGGAAGGGTTCGACGTTGCGGTTCGGATCGGAGAGCTGGAAGACAGCACGCTGCGGGCGCGCAAGCTGACCGAAACCACCAAGCGCATGGTCGCGTCGCCAAGGTATATCGAACAATATGGCCGCCCCGCCAAGATCGACGATCTGAACGAACACAAACTTTTGCATTATTCCAGCCAGTCGTCAGGCAATGTCTGGAAACTGACCGCGCCGTCGGGAGAAAAACGGCAGGTTCGCACCGCAGGGTGGCTGAGTGTGAACGACGGTCAGTCGCTATTGAATGCCGCGATTTCGGGGCTGGGGATCGCCTATCTGCCCAGCTACCTGTATTCGGACGCGCTGAAACAGGGGCTGGTCGAGGATGCCATGCCCTCGCTGCCCGATGAAGTGCAGGGGATTTACGCCGTCTACCCGCCCGGCCGGTTCACGCAGCCGAAAGTGCGGGCCTTCATCGACTTCCTCGTCGACGCCTTCGCCGAAAAAGGTCCTATGGACTGGTAATGTCTCCCTCCCGGAAACTTCGGCAGCCCGCGCCAATGGCGCGGGTTTTTCTTGTGCGCGGCTGTCAATCGAAATCCTGATTTGGTGTTTGGATTGCGCCGGAAACTGTCAGAGTTGGTTGTGTGACTCGCAGACTAAACTCGTTGGCACCTACGCGTTCACACTGGTTTCATCGACGAGATAGGCCGTCTCGGGGCGAGGTCGGCTGGGGGTTGTGTGCAATGGTTTCGATCAGGGTCTGAAAACCGGATCACGGCCTGACCAGGCGCGCGGGGTTTCGGGCTTTTCGGATTGGATTGCCCTTATCCGGCGGAATTCAGATCCCGGATCAGTTGATCCAGATTGCCCTTGCGCGCATCCAGCATCGCACCGATTTCGGTGCGTTCGGTCAACAGAACGTTGACGCCCTCGATGAACATGTTGAAGAACTTGTCGCGCCCCGATTTGTCCGAGACAAGGAACGTCACCTCGAACGGCGCTTCGCCCCGCAGCTTGACGGTGCTGCGCACCTCGTATCCCGCCTTGATCTTGCGGGCGCTCTTGACCGTCACTTCACCTCCGATGAACTCGCGGAAGCGGCGACCGTATTTGCGCGAGATATAGCCCTGAAACGCCTGGGTGAACTTTTTCAGCTGCGCCGGGCTTGCGCTGCGCGCATCTGCCCCCAGCGCATAGCGCGCCATGATCGGCACGTCGCCATATTGCACAAAGATCTTCTCGAAATCGCGCAGCATTGCCTGCTCGGACTTGCCCGAGTCGATCACGCTGTTGATTTCGGTCACGACGCTGTTGACCAACTGCATTGCCCCCGCTTCGGTCAGGGCCAATGCGGGCAGCGGCATTGCGGCCATTCCAAGGCCTGCGACGGCGGACGTGAGGAAAGCGCGGCGGTTCATCCAGTTATTCGGCATAGGGGTCCTCATAAGGGTCCAGTGTCGGGTCCGACGGGTCCGGCCCGATTTCGGAATAGGGATCGGTGTAAAGGCCCAGATAGGCATCTTCGTCGTCGGTTGCCAGTTCGAAGCGGCGGTTCTGCAGATAAATCAGGCGCGCCTGCGCATAGCTGTCCGCGCTTTCATACAGGATCGAGTCGACCGTGTCCGAATACCGCCCGCGATCCCCCATGCGGCGGACCACCTCGGCATATAGCCCAAGATTGTCGGCGGGCCGGGTCGGCGCGAAATCAATCGGGTTGGTGAACAGGTTGACCACCACGCCCACCGCGTCCCGCGTTGTCGAGGGGCCATAAAGCGGCAGTTCAACGTAAGCACCCTCGCCAAAGCCCCAGACATGCAGGGTTTCGCCAAAATCGGTGTCCACACGCGGGATCTTGAAATCGCTGGCAGGGTCGGCCAGACCCGCGAAACCCACGGTCGAGTTGATCAGAAACCGCAACAGCGCGATGCCGGATTCCTTGGGTTTGCCCTGCAGCAGGAAATCCACCGCGTTGCTCGGCATCGACAGGTTTTCCGCAAACGAGTTGAAGCTGGTCACCATCGGCTCGGGTATGATCGTGACATAGCCCTTGGATGCCGGGCGGAAAAAGAACCTGTCGACACCCCGGTTGAATTCATGAATCGACCTGTTGGTATTTTCGTACGGATCATGAATGCCATTGCGCGTCGCAGCCTCGTCCGGCGCCTTGGCACAGGCCGTCAGACCGACTGCCGCCACGAGAATAAACGGGAATTTGGAAATCAGGCGGGTCAACACGGTTATTCTGTACTCCACGACGGCGAGGCCTGGCAAAACTGGTTTTTCAAACGGTCGTCAACCTGAGCGACGCAATTTGGGTGACACATAGTGGACGCGGCACGGAATTGAAACATCAAAGCATCTAGCGCCGGTACAGCGGAACGTAAAGTGTCGGTCACGTTTGCTTGGGAATTGGGTGGTTTTCGGCGTATCGCCCGCTGCGCAATGCATGGTATTGGCGCAATTGGACCGCAAGAAGGCGAGTTTCGGGCTTTTCGTGCTGGATGTTCCCGGTTAGCGTCCGCCGGACTCGGAAACTGGAGGAAGCGATTCATGAGCATCGCAGCAAAACTCGAAAGCCTGGGCGTTTCTCTGCCCGACGCGCCCGCTCCGGCGGCCAACTATGTGCCGTTCGTGCGGGTGGACAATCTGCTTTACGTATCGGGGCAGATTTCCAAGGACGAAAACGGGCTGATCACCGGAAAGCTGGGTGCCGACATGGAAATCGAGGCCGGGGCAGCAGCAGCCAAGGTCTGTGCCATCAACCTGCTGGCGCAGGTCAAGGCCGCCTGCGACGGCGATATCGAGCGTCTGGTGCGAGTGGTCAAGCTGACCGGATTCGTGAATTCGACCGGCGATTTCACCGCGCAACCGCAGGTGATCAACGGCGCCTCGGATTTCCTGGGCGAAGCGCTGGGCGAAGCAGGGCGTCATTCCCGCTCTGCTGTGGGCGCCGCCGCCCTGCCGCTGGGTGTTGCCGTCGAAATCGAAGGAATCTTCGAAATTCGATGACGCCATCCTTGCCGCCTGATTTTCTCAAGCGCCCGATCGCACATCGGGCGCTTCATGATTCGACCAACGCTCGCCCCGAAAACAGCCGCGCCGCCATCCGGGCAGCGATCAAGGCCGGATACGGAATCGAAATCGACCTGCAGATGACATCTGACGGTCAGGCGATGGTATTTCACGACTATGACCTGCGCCGGTTGACCGGTCAGCCCGGCCCGATCCGGCAACTCACGGCGTCCCAGGCGTCAGACGTGCGATTGCTGCACTCCGAGGGCGAAGGCATCCCTTCACTGGCCGAAGTGCTGGAAATCGTCGCGGGGCGGGTGCCGCTGCTGATCGAGTTCAAGGATCAGGACGGGGCCATGGGCACCGGCATCGGCCCGCTGGAACAGGCGGCGGTTCGGGCGCTGGCCACTTATGACGGCCCGGTGGCGCTGATGTCGTTCAACCCCAACAGCGTGGCGGAACTGGCGCGTCTTGCCCCCAGGATTCCCCGCGGCATCGTCACCAGCGCCTATGATCCGGCCGACTGGCCGCTGTCGGAACAGATCTGCAACCATTTGCGAGATATCCCGGATTTCGATCGAGTACGCGCATCATTCATCAGCCACGAGGTCGAAGACCTGAGCCGCGCGCGCGTGGCCGAGTTGAAGGCTCAGGGCGTGCCGATCCTGTGCTGGACGGTGCGCTCGACAGAGCAAGAGGCCGAGGCGCGCAAGGTTGTCGACAATATCACCTTCGAAGGGTACCTGGCCGAACATCCTGCTTGATCCCCTGCCGCACGACCACAGATAACAAAGGGGCGGAGGTTCTATGGATCAGGCACAGATCGAAGTTCGGGTTCTCGGGTCACTGACCCAGATTGCGGCCCATGAATGGGATAGCTGCGCCTGTCCTGAAACCACCGATGGCGGCCGCCCGGTCGATCCGTTCACTACGCATCGTTTCCTTCTGGCGCTGGAACAAAGCGGCTCTGTCGGGCGTGGCACCGGCTGGCAGCCGCAATACCTGACCGCCCATCTCGACGGCATGATGATCGGTGCCGCGCCGATGTATGCCAAGTCGCACAGCCAGGGAGAATACATCTTCGACCACAGCTGGGCGCATGCTTACGAGCGGGCGGGGGGTCACTATTACCCCAAGCTTCAGATCGCAGTGCCGTTTACCCCGGCCACGGGTCGCAGGTTCCTTGTCCGTCCGGGATACGACACGATCGGAATGTCGGCGCTGGTGCAGGGCGCGGTTCAGTTGGCCGCCGAAAATCGGGTCTCGTCCCTGCATGTCACCTTTTGCACCAAAACCGAGGCCGAGGCCGGCACCGAAATGGGGCTCATGCATCGGATGTCGCAACAGTTTCACTGGCTGAATGACGATTACGGGGACTTTGACGAGTTTCTTGCCGCGCTATCGTCACGCAAACGCAAAAATATCCGCAAGGAGCGCGCACAGGCCTGCGAATTCGGCGGCACGATCCGAACTCTGACCGGCCCGGATTTGCGCCCAGAGCACTGGGATGCCTTCTGGACCTTCTATCAGGATACCGGGTCACGCAAGTGGGGTTCGCCCTATCTGACGCGCACCTTTTTCGATCACGTGCAAGACACGATGACAGATGATGTCGCCTTGGTTCTGGCCGAGCGCAACGGGTACCCCGTGGCGGCAGCGCTGAATTTCGTTGGCCGCGACACCCTGTTCGGCCGCTACTGGGGCTGTACCGAACATCATCCCTTTCTGCATTTCGAACTGTGCTATTATAGGGCCATCGATTTCGCCATCGCCAATCGGCTGAAACGGGTCGAGGCCGGCGCGCAGGGCGAACACAAGCTTGCGCGCGGATATCTGCCGACCCGGACGCACAGTCTGCACTGGATTGCAGATCCCGGTTTCGCAAAAGCCGTGGACCGGTATCTTGAGGCGGAAAGCGAGGCGGTCGGCGAAGAGATCGAGATCCTGACCGACTATGGCCCGTTCAGGAAGTCGAACCCGGAGGAACAGCAATGACCGAACTTTTGTCCAAAGAAGCCCGAGGCCCGCTGTTGGATCCGCTGTTCAAGAACGGCTGGACCATGACCGAAGATCGCGACGCGATCACCAAGACGTTCATCTTCGACAATTTTGTCGAGGCATTCGGCTGGATGACGCGCGCCGCGATCTGGGCCGAGAAATGGAATCACCACCCCGAATGGCGCAACGTCTACAAAACGGTCGAGGTGGTTCTGTCGACACATGATGTCGAGGGGCTTAGCTCCCTCGACGCCAAGCTTGCCCGGAAAATGGACGCCCTGCTGTAAGTATCAGCGGCGGCCAGCGCCGTAACCGGATGCAAGGCCTGCGACCTGCAGCATCTGCCGGAACTCCGCTTGCGTGACATTGCCGCTGCTGACGTCGATGCCCGCCGGAATGGCGACCGACTTGCGCCCGGCCAGTTGCATGCGCCCGGTGTTGGCATCGACGCGCAGGCACTGGTTGCCCTGACAGATTTTGTTGCCATCGACCGGCAAGATGCCTTTGGCATCCGCATGAGCCATGTTGGCCATCAACGGCGTCATTGCCACAAGCGCGGCGGCGGCGATTTTTGAAATACGATATGTCATGATGCACCCTGATTGGTTTCTCTAAACCATCAGATAGGGCGAACCCGATCACATCGAAATCACATGGCGGCGAGACCTTTCGTGCCGCCGCTCGTCGCCGTCAGTCAAGGCTGCCGTTCTGATCCTGATCCGCGGACAGGAAATCCTGTGACATCTGATCCGAAAACTCGCCCGAGGACACCAGGTTGTCGCCGTTCTTGTCCATGGCCGAAAAATGCCCGATCTCGAAATGCGGCCGCGTTTCCGCTGCCGTCAGCGTGCCATCGCGGTTTTCGTCCATCGCCTGAAAGGCATAGTCCGCAAAAGCGTTGAACTCATCCTTTGACAGAAACCCGTCGTTGTTTGCGTCTATCGCGTTCAGTTCGGCCTCGTTGAGTTCGGCCACCTGATCCGCCATCGCGGTTGACGCCAGCATCAGGGCCACCAAGGCTGCAAATCCCTGTTTCATCTCAAATCTCTCCTCAGCACGAGTATCTTTGCCCGGATGCGCCGCCGGCTGCAGCGCCCGCTGCGGTCAGGATGGTCTTGCCCGAGCCACCTCCGAACTGATTGCCGATGGCGCCACCGATCAGCGCGCCGCCCAGCGTTCCGCTCAGGCAGGCGATCTCGTGCTGCCGGGCGGCCTGAGCCTGAGGCGTGGGCGCGGGCGCGCAGGCGGCTACAAGCCCGCCGGTTAAAATGGCCGTGACAAATAACTTTGTTTTCATGAGTTCAGCTCCCGATGTCGCTAACCCGAGTATCGGAGCATTTCGGGACGGTCTCAAGCAATTTGAGGGGTTTGCAGATAACAGGCAAAGATTGGCCCCGGCGATTGGCAGGGGCCGCAACGCTCAGATCGCTTCGAGCAACCCTTCGCCCGCCGTACGGTCGCAGACACCGTGTTCGGATTCGGTGTTGAGCACCCGAACAGTTCCATCTTCGACCAGCATGGCATAGCGGGTCGACCGGCCATACAGACCCACCACCGGAGCGTCGAAATCCATCCCGATCGCCTTGGTAAAACCGCCATCGGCATCGGCCAGCATGGTGATCCCGGCTTCACTCGCGCCGGTGGACTCTCCCCACGCCTTCATCACGAACGGATCGTTGACCGCCAGGCAGATGATTTCATCCACACCCCTGTCGTCGAATTGCGCCTTGGTCCGGATGAAGCTAGGCAGATGAACCTGATCGCACAGCCCCGAAAACGCGGCAGGCACCGCAACGATCACCACCTTGCGCCCCGACAGCTTTTCGGCAAGCTGGACTTCCTGCGGCCCCTTGTCGGTCATATGGATGAGTTTTGCGCCCGGAAGCGTATCCCCAACTGAAATCATCTTGCGGTTTCCTATCTGATGGATTTACGGATTGTTCCCTAAAGGCATATAGCTGGGCAACCAGATGTGACCACGGAAATTCGACAAGGCGGGAGGATCATGAGCCATTTTGTAGTGATCGGAGCGGGGCAGGCCGGATCGTCCCTTGTGGCAATGCTGCGCAAACAGGGTTTTGACGGCGAAATCACCCTGATCGGCGCCGAACCGGTCCTGCCCTATCAACGCCCGCCGCTCAGCAAGGCCTATCTTCTGGGCGAGATGGAGCTGGAACGGTTGTTCCTGCGGCCCGAAAGTTTTTATGCCGAACAAAACATCACCCTGCGCCTTGGCGAGCGTGTCACCGGAATCGACCCGAATGCCAAGACCGTGACGCTTGGGGACGAGGTGATCTCGTACGACCAGTTGGCGCTGACGACCGGCTCTGACCCGCGCCGCCTGCCCGCCGCCATCGGCGGCGATCTGCAGGGGGTGCATGTCGTGCGCGATCTGGGCGATGTCGATGCCATGGCCCCGTCCGTGATCCAGGGCAAACGGGCGCTGATCGTCGGCGGCGGTTATATCGGGCTTGAGGCGGCGGCCGTCTGCGCCAAGCGCGGGGTCAGCGTGACACTGGTCGAAATGGCCGACCGCATCCTGCAGCGTGTGGCGGCCCCGGAAACCAGCGATTATTTCCGCGCCCTGCATGGTGGTCACGGCGTTGATATCCGCGAAGGCGTCGGGCTTGAGCGGATCACCGGCGAAGGCGGCAACGTGACCGGCGCGGTGCTCAGTGACGGGACCGAGCTGGTGGTGGATTTCGTGGTTGTTGGCGTCGGCATCACGCCCTCGACGCAACTGGCCGAAATGGCAGGGCTGGAGATCGAGAACGGCATCAGGACCGACGCGCAGGGCCGCACCTCCGATCCGTCGATCTGGGCGGCGGGCGATTGCGCCTCGTTTCCCTACAAGGGGCAGCGCATCCGGTTGGAAAGCGTGCCCAACGCCATCGATCAGGCCGAGGTCGTGGCCCAGAACATGCTGGGCGCGGGCAAGGGCTATGTCGCGCAGCCATGGTTCTGGTCGGACCAATACGACGTCAAACTGCAGATTGCCGGGCTGAATACCGGCTATGATCAGGTGGTGACCCGCAAGGGCGAGGGGCTGACCACTTCGTTCTGGTACTACAAGGGCGGGCAACTGGTGGCCGTGGACGCGATGAACGATCCGCGCGCCTATATGGTCGGCAAGCGGCTGATCGACATGGGCAAGAATGCCGATCCGGCTGCCGCATCCGACCCTGAAACCGACCTCAAAGCGCTTCTGAAAGCGTGAGGATCATCGCCGGAGAATTCCGGGGCCGCGCACTGGCCTCGGTCGGCAAGGGCGACGCGGGCGCGCATCTGCGCCCCACCACCGACCGGGTGCGCGAAAGCCTGTTCAACGTGCTGTCCCATCAGATTGATTTCGACGGCCTGCGCGTGTTGGACCTGTTTGCAGGCACCGGCGCACTGGGGCTTGAGGCGCTGTCGCGCGGCGCGGCGCATGTGACTTTCGTAGATGATGGACGTGTGGCACAGGGTCTGATCCGGAAGAACATTGACCTGACCCGCAGCGCTGACCGCACCGACCTGATCCGCCGCGATGCGACCCGGTTACAGGAAAATCCGGGCGATCCTTATGACCTGATCTTTCTCGACCCGCCCTATGGCAAGGCGCTGGGCCAAAAGGCGCTTGCCGCCGCGGTCGTCGGGGGGTGGATCGCCGATGGCGCACTGGTCGTCTGGGAAGAAAATGCGCCCATGACGGCCCCCGAGGGCTTCACACTGCATGACGCGCGGAAATACGGAGATACCCATATCACGTTGATGTGGAAGGTTATTTCAACCTGAAACAGTCAGGGCGGTTTTTCGCCCGCGGTTCGATTGCACCTGATCTCCCAGCTGTTACGCCCGAGACGGGATAAAAGGGAACAAGCAATGCATAAACTTGTGATTTTCGATTGCGATGGTGTTTTGGTGGATAGCGAACCTGCCTCGAACCAGATTATGGCGGACAATCTGACACGGCATGGATTACCCATGACGGCTGAACAGTCGATGGATATGTTTGTCGGCTTATCAATGGCCGGTGTGAAGGAAAAGGCCCTCAGCCTAGGCGCAATTCTGCCTGAGGACTGGATCGAACAAGTCTATGCCGAAGAATATACCCTCCTGCGCCAAGGAGTGCCGCTGGTCACAGGCATCCCGGATCTGCTGGCATATTTGGATACCGCCAACATTTCTTGCTGCGTTGCCTCCAACGGCAGCGAGGACAAGATGCGCATCACCCTTGGCCAAAACGGGTTGTGGGATCGATTTCATCCCGACGCGATATTTTCGGCTCATACACTAGGTGTCTCGAAGCCGGAGCCTGGGTTGTTTCTGGCCGCAGCCAGCCGTTTCCAGATGCAGGCAGATGAGTGCGTGGTGATTGAGGACAGCGGCAGCGGCGTAACCGCAGCCGCGCGCGCCGGCATGCGCTGCCTTGGCTTCGCGCCTCATGACGACGGCAAAGCGCTTGCGGCATTGGGGGCCGAAGTTTTCCATGACATGGCCGACGTGCCTGCACTTTTGGGTTTTTGAACCGATTGTGCTAGATTGCCCTCATGGACCACGCCTTGACCGCCCCGTTCTGGGCACTCAATCAGGATGCAGAGACCACCCAAGGACCCGAGCGCAAACCGCTGCGCTCATCCGTGTTCATCCACGATGCCGTCACCCCGTGGGGGCGTGAAACGATGCTGCTGAAACTGTTGCGCGATCAAGCCGTCGAATTGGACGAATAGGTCGGGTGGAACTTGCCGCCCGGTGACAGGGTGAAAATCTCGACCCCGGTGGCGGTCACGCCCACCGAATGTTCGAATTGTGCCGACAGTGACTTGTCGCGGGTGACGGCTGTCCAGTCATCGGCCAGTGTCTTGGTCTCGGGGCGACCCAGATTGACCATCGGTTCGATGGTGAAGAACATGCCCTCTTCAAGTTTGGCGCCGGTGCCCGGGCGGCCATAATGCAGCACGTTCGGCGGCGCGTGAAACACCTGGCCCAGACCGTGACCGCAGAAATCCCGAACCACGCTCATCCGGTGTGCCTCGACAAAGGACTGGATGGCGTGGCCGATATCGCCAAAGGTGTTGCCCGGTCGGACCATCTCGATACCTTTGAACAGCGCATCATGGGTCACCTGGATCAAACGTTCCGCCTTGCGGGGCAGTTTGCCGGCCACATACATGCGCGAGGTGTCGCCAAACCAGCCATCCACGATGACGGTCACGTCGATGTTCAGAATATCGCCGTCCTTGAGCTTCTTGTCGCCGGGGATGCCGTGGCAGACCACGTGATTGACCGAAATGCAGCTTGCGTGCTGATAGCCCTTATAGCCGATGGTGGCCGATTTCGCGCCGACGTTCTCGACCATCTCGGTAATGACCCGGTCGATTTCACCCGTGGTCTGACCGGGAAAGACATGCGCGGCAATGTCATCCAGTATCCCGGCCGCAACCGCCCCTGCCGCATGCATGCCGGCAAAGTCGGACGTCTCATAGATACGGATGCCATCCTTGGTCAGGCGGCCACGGTGTTCCTTCATCGGTGCGGGGCTCCAATTGTTGCACGCGAAACCCTCTTTACGCTGCTTACGCAGAAAGTGCCAGAGGGCGCGGGGTCGCAATGTTTTCCGCAAAATGGGTCCATCTGCGCCCGGTGTAATCCGCGTCTCGCGACAATCAGGAGACAACCAGGCGGAATGCACACTCTCCGTCCGGATACGAGGGACCCGGTTCGCCCCCGCACCAGAGCGCCCGAACCAGCGTCAGGTCAAAGCTATCTCATCCACTGAGCCTAGCGTCCGTTTGACCTGACACAATTCGCGGAACATTCAGGGGAGGAACCTCACCGGCCCCGCCGCTCAACCTTGGAAAACTCTGTCGGGAACCGCTCAGACAGGTGCGACTTCGCGCCGCCTGATCGGTTCCGAGTCATAAACCTCCTCAAGAATGATCTCGACCAGATCGAACTGGGAATGCAGGTTCACGTCTTCGAAATAGATATGGCTGGGCCAGGCCTGCCCGACGTGGTTGTCCTCTGGCAGATCCACGTTGGCGCAGACATTCCGGATCGCCGCCACATGCGAACGCGCCATTTCGCGAGCGTTCCGCTTGGCCGCGTCCAGATCCTCGATGCTGTTGGCGTCGATCTGTGGCGAGCCGACACCCGAGGTCAGCGGCATGTTCCGCTGGATCGCCTGTTGTTCATAGAACGAGATGTCGACCAAATCCGCCGCTAGCCGCATGATGAAAACCGGGTTCACGCTGACCTTGGCTTCGGTCAGGTCCAGCAACGCCGGATTCTCCGATGGGGCCAGTTCGGGAGCTGCTGAGTCGCCGCCACCCCGTCCACCCCGGCGGCGCGAACTGCGGTCTTTCTTTTTCGCCATCGCCACATGGTCGCCGCGATAATTGTTGTCGAACACGCGGTTCGCATAAGGTTTGTCGCGCAGCATGTGCCGGATCGACCGGATTGACATGTTCTTGCAATTCTCCGGCCCGATGAAAAACGGTGAACCCGACGCATCGGACAGCTCGATCCATCCGTTCGGAAACGTTGCGACGTGGTGGTCCATCCACGGCCCCAGCACCACATCGCCCAGATGATCCAGCAGCGCGTTCACCTCATCGGGGTCGTGCACCACATCGGCCAGCAGTGGCTCCTGCCCGTAGATGTCCGCGGCAAGGCTGTATGGTGCCGAGATCTGCAGCAGCGGTGGCAGCCCGGTCAGTTCCTGGAACACCCGCAGGATGTTGGTGATCGCCAGCGGCGCGCCCGTGGTGAAATCCGGCGTTTTCAGATCACGCCAGTTTTCCTTGTTGATCAGAATGTCATCCGGATCGGCCCCCGGCGGGAACTTGTCGGGATACATCATGGTCTGGCCCAGCGGCTCGCAGGTCCAGGCGTAAAGCGCCCAGGTGATGTAGAACTTGTTCACCCCCATCAGCCGGGTCACGGCAAGATTGGCGCGCACGTAACGATAGGGGTCTTCGTGATAGTATTCGCGGGTTTCGATGCCATAGAGGTCGTTCAGAACCGCCAGCGCCAGCATATGAACCGAAGCGACACAGTTGACACGGCCGGGATCGGCCTTGATGGCAAAGTTCTCGTCGAAGTCCCCGGCAATCGCGGCATCAAAAACCCTTTTCATTTCGGCCTTGGCGTCCGGGTCTTCCGCCTGCCAGCGGCGCAGCAGGTCAAGCCCCTTGGGGAATGCATAATCTTCGATCTTGGTCATGGCGTCGCTCTTGGCTGGACACTCCGGTTTCGGAGGGCACGAGTTGTCGGATCGGCGCCATGCTAGCTGCAATTGGATAGCTTACATATACCCGCTTTTCAAAATTTGTTATACCCAATTTCTCATCGTCGGCACCGCCTTTCGGTTCAGGCAAGTCCGCTCAAACCGGTCAAGGCATCGGTCACCCTGACGCCTTTTGGAGAAATCTCGGTGCCGTATACCAGCCGCTCGACCCCGGTCGCCCGCGCCGCCTCGAATGTCGCCGCATAAGCCGGATCGATATCCGCCGCCAAAGCAAAGCTGTCGCAATCGGTGCGTTGCACCAAATACAGCATCACGGCGCGATGACCCTGCGCCGCCATCGCCGCGAGCTCTCCCAGATGTTTGGTGCCGCGCTGGGTCACGCTGTCGGGAAACTCCGCCAGTCGCGGATGGCGCGACAGGGTCACGCTTTTGACCTCGACATAGGCGTCTGGCAGACCCGGCTGGCTCAGCAGAAAGTCGATGCGGCTGTTTTGCCCATATTTCACCTCGGCCCGCACTGTGCGGTAGTCTGCCAGTTCCGCCACCCTACCGCTTTCCAGCGCGGCCCTCAGCGCCCGGTTCGGCACCGAAGTATCGACCCCGGTGAAATGCCCGTTCTCGTGATCGACCAGCCGCCAGCCGAACTTCAGCTTCTTTTTCGGATCGTCATTCGGTTCCAGCCAGATCTTAACGCCCGGCTCGGCCAGCCCCATCATCGAACCTGGATTGGCGCAATGCGCGGTCACCTCGCGCCCGTCCTCTAGCGTGCAATCTGCCAGAAAGCGTTTGTAGCGGCGGATCAGGCGGGCGGGCACAAGAGGGGTTTCAAAGCGCATGGGTCCGGGCCTATACCTGCGCTGAAGGTCATTCAAGAGGAGAGGGTGCCATGCCCAACCCAACCGCTGCAATGCTCGTGATCGGAGACGAGATCTTGTCGGGCCGCACCCGCGACGCCAACATGCATTATCTGGCGGGTGAACTCACAAAACATGGCATCGACCTGAAGGAGGTGCGTGTGGTCAGCGATGACCCTGCAGCTATTGAAACCGCCGTCAAACAGTTGTCGCAAAGCTTCGACCACGTCTTCACCAGCGGTGGCATCGGCCCGACCCACGACGATATCACCGCCGATTGCATCGCCCGCGCCTTTGGTGTCGGCATCGATGTGCGCGACGACGCCCGCGCCCTGCTTGAGGCGCATTACGAAAAGACCGGGCTGGAACTCAACGCCGCACGCATGCGCATGGCGCGCATCCCGGACACGGCAGAGCTGATCGCCAACCCGGTTTCGACCGCGCCGGGGTTCACGCTGGGCAACGTGCATGTGATGGCGGGCGTGCCGCTGGTGTTTCAGGCCATGGTGGCCAGCGTCCTGCCCACGCTGACCGGTGGCGCGCCGCTCTTGTCGCAGACCCTGCGGGTGGACCGGGGCGAAGGCGACATTGCCGAAACGCTGTCGCAACTGGCCAACGCCTTTGGCGACCTGACCATCGGCTGCTATCCGTTCCAGGTGAACGGGGCCTTTGGCGCCAATATCGTGATCCGGGGCACCGACGGTGCACGCGTCGACGCGGCGATGACCCGTCTGGCGCAGGAGCTTGAGCTTTGAGCATCAACTGGGCGGAGGTCGTCGACGGCACCTGGCCCGCTGTCCGATTCACGCGGTCGGGGCCATTCATGCTTCGCGAGGCGCAGGGGGCCGGTTCGCGCGTGTCCGCGGCCAGCAGGATCGGCGAAGTCACCGAGGCCGATATCGACGCAGCCGAGGCGGCGATGCAGACTTTGGGTCAAAAACGCCTGTTCTGTCTGCGTCCCGGTGACGAGGCGCTGGATGCGCAACTGGCGTCGCGCGGCTATGAAAAGTTCGATCCGGTCAATATCTATGCCTGTCCGGTCGAACACCTCACCGATATCCCCATCCCCCGCGTCACCGTCTTCACCCTGTGGGAACCGCTGGCGATCATGCGTGAGATCTGGGCGCAGGGTGGCATCGGACCCGCGCGGCTGGCCGTGATGGACCGCGCCAAAGGGCCAAAGACCGGCCTGCTGATGCGCCACCGCGACAAGCCCGGCGGCACCGGCTTTGTCGCCATTCATGATGGAACCGCAATGGTGCATGCCCTGGAAATCCTGCCGCACCAGCGCCGGCAGGGCCTGGGCCAATGGGCCATGCGTGGCGCGGCCTTTTGGGCGATGGACAACGGCGCACAGACCCTTAGCGTGATCTGCACCAAGGCGAACGAAGGGGCCAACGCCCTCTACCGCTCTCTCGGCATGAACCTTGTCGCAGAGTATCACTATCGCCAGCTTGTCTGAGGGGAGAAAGACAATCGTGACCGATCCGAACCAACCCACCGCGCTTGACCTGCCGATGGTGGACCCGCTGCCGCCCGAGACGCAGAAATACTTCGACATCTGCGTGGAAAAGCTGGGCATGGTGCCCAACGTACTCAGGGCCAACGCGTTCGACATCGCCAAGCTCAACGCGTTCACGGCGATGTATAACGACCTGATGCTGGCCGACAGCGGGCTTTCCAAGCTTGAACGTGAGATGATCGCGGTCGTCGTGTCCTCGATCAACAAGTGCTTCTACTGCCTCGTGGCCCATGGCGCGGCGGTGCGCCAGTTGTCCGGCGATCCGAAGCTGGGCGAGATGCTGGTGATGAACTATCGCGTCGCGCCTCTGGATGCGCGCCAGCGCGCCATGCTGGATTTCGCCGCCAAGATGACCACCGCCAGCGCCGAGATCGAGGAACCCGACCGCCAGCGCCTGCGCGATGTCGGTTTCTCCGACCGCGATATCTGGGACATCGCCAACGTGGCGGGTTTCTTCAACATGTCCAACCGCGTCGCCAGCGCAACTGCGATGGTGCCCAATGACGAGTATCATTCGCAATTCAGATGATCCGCCCTTTCGCCCTTTGTCTTGCCCTGATGGCTGCTCCGGTCTCCGCTCAGGAACTGACGTTGCCCAGCGGCGCGCAGCAACTGACCGAACGGATCAGTGCTCTGGACAGCTATGATCTGCCTGTCGGGGTGTTTGACGGCAACACCGTGCCATCCCGCACGTTCGAGGGCAGGGTTGATCGCCGTACCTGGCGTGTTCGCTCGGGGTCACGGACCACGCTGCAGATCCTCACGCCGATGCGGGATCAAATCAGGGCGCAGGATTATGAGATCGTGCTCGATTGCCAATCGTCCCAATGCGGCGGCTTCGATTTCCGCTTTGGCACCGAGGTGGTTCCGAACCCGGACATGTACGTGGCCTTGCGCGACTATCGCTTTGTCTCGGCGGTGCGCGGGGACGAGGCGCTCAGCCTGCTGATCAGCCGCAATCCCCCTGACGCCTATCTGCAGGTGATCAGCGTGGGGCCGGCCGATATTCAGGCCGAAGCTCCGTTTGTCGTTTACGAAACCGAGGACAGCTCCGAAGGGTTGCTGGCCGATCTGCGCCTGAATGGTCACGCGATCCTGGAAGATCTGGATTTCCAGACCGGCGCCGATGCGCTGGGGCCGGGGCCTTATGCGTCACTGAAAACACTGGCAGCTCTGCTGGCAGAAAACCCCAAGCTGCGCATCGCACTGGTCGGTCATACCGACGATGTCGGCACCCTTGAGGGCAACACCGCCCTCAGCAAGCGCCGCGCCCAGGCGGTGCGCGACCGGCTGGTGGCGGATCATGGCGTAGATGCCGAACGGCTCGAGGCCGAAGGCGCCGGCTATCTCGCGCCGCTGACCTCGAACCAGACGCCCGAAGGCCGCGACCGCAACCGCCGGGTCGAAGCGGTCATGCTGGGCGGCTGACCCGCTGCATTTGCTTTGCGCAGGCACGGGCGACCTGTCATGGTGAGAGCAGGAGAATCCGCCATGGCAAAACCTTCGTCCAAATCCTCTGCACTCATCATCGGCGCCGGTACCGGCCTGTCCGCGTCTTTTGCCCGGGAACTGGCCCATGCCGGTTACGCGGTGCATCTGGCCGCGCGGGATACGTCCGATCTCAAGGACTTGGCATCCGAAATCCATGCCAGAACACACGAACTGGACGGCACGAATGCCGACGGTGTCGCCGAACTGGTCGAGTCCATTCCGGGGGAATTGCGCGTCGCCTGTTACAACCCCTCTGCCCGCCAGCGCGGGCCGATTGCCGACCTCGAACCCAAGGCCGTGCGCAAGGCGATCGAGGTGACGGCCTTTGGTGCCTTCCTTCTGGGTCACTTCGCGGCGAAACGCATGCTGATGCAAGGCTTGTCGGATGGCCGGCGGGGCACGATCCTGTTCACCGGCGCCTCGGCCGGGGTCAAGGGGTTTCCCCAATCGGCCCCGTTTGCGATGGGCAAGTTTGCCCAGCGGGGCCTTGCGCAATCCATGGCGCGCGAGTTGCATCCAAAGGGCATCCATGTGGTCTGGGTCAACATCGACGGTGCGATCCGCAGCGCCGCGCGGGCCGAACCGGCGGACGCCCCAGACAGCATGCTGAACCCCGACGCCATTGCCCGCGAATACATGCACCTGATTGATCAGGACCGCTCCGCATGGTCGAACGAGCTGGATATCCGGCCCTGGGTCGAGAACTTCTAGTCTGCAGGCCGCAGCGCCACCTTGCGCATGTCGCTCGGCGCCATCCCGTCGTTAAACCAAGAAACTGGCCACGCTGATGAAACGATCCGTGCAACACAGTTGTCTGAAATAGGTTTTTTCTTCCAAGTAGTTAGCCGCGCGAAACGGGTCCACGAAACTCATCGTTGCAGCCATGTTGAAACTCGGCGTGACGATCACCAGCAGCCGGGATTCGTTTTCCTCATTATTTGCCATTTGGCCGAGACCTCGTGTGCTGGCGTGGACTTCAGAAAACAGCCTTTGCAACCGGCGCGCAAGATCGCTCGGGGCGGACGGCATTCCAACCTGCATTCTAGCCCAAAAGCAGTTGATCGCCCATGTCGGCAACGTGCTCTCGCCGCCTCAACAGACCGGGATTGCCGCTTTGCAGACTTGATTTGGCGAAAAAATTTGGCAAGGCTGAGTTTATGAACATGCAGCCTCCAAGCCCGTTTGCTGCGGGTCCGGCCCAGATGCAGGTCGCGTTCGACCGGCGCGAAATGTCTTTGATCCTCTCTGTCTATGGCCGGATGGTGGCTGCGGGAGAGTGGCGTGACTACGGCATCTCGAACCTGCGTGACATGGCCGTCTTCTCGATCTTTCGGCGCACTGCCGAACATCCGATCTATCGCGTAGAGAAACATCCCCGTATGCGCCAGCGGCAGGGATTGTATTCGGTGGTGGGAATGGACGGGCGCATCCTGAAACGCGGCCATGATTTGCGCACGGTTCTGCGGGTGCTGGAACGCAAGCTGATCCGGGCGATCGATACCGACTAAAGCCTTTTGTGGGCCGTGACCGGGCCGTCGCCCTGCGCTTCGATTCGGGCAATTGCCGTATCCAGTGGTTCGTACTGCACCGCCATGTGATGCGCATTCGCGTGCAGCAAGGTCTCAGGATCGGCCATCCAGGCGACATGGCCTTTCCAGAACAACAGATCGCCGCGCCGGTGTGCGGTTCCGGCGGGCAGGGCCGTACCCAGGGCGCGTTCCTGATCGCCGCTGTCGCCGGGGCAGGGGATGCCGCACGCCAGCAAGGCCGCCTGCACCAGCCCCGAACAGTCGATGCCCGCCCGGCTGTTGCCGCCCCAAAGGTAGGGCGTACCCAGAAACAGCGCTGCGACCGAAACCGGATCGTCGAATTTCGTGCCGATCCCGACCAGATGAACCGCAGGCACAAACCCCGCGTCGGTTTCGATAAAACCATTGGTTTCCGAGCGGGCCGCCAGCCTGCTTCCGAAACTCAGGCAAACACGTTCAGCGCTTTTCATATCGGGCCGCGAATAGGCATGCGTGGCCGGTGCCGCGACCCAGTGCGTGGGTTGTTGCGCATCACCCAGCACCTCCGACCGGACCCAGCCGGGATAGCCGTCCTTTTCCGATAGTATCCGGTTCCAGTCGCCGGTGACCTCTTTGACCGTCACCACATCGCCATACAGCAACTGGCGGTCGCGCGGGCCGTCGGGGCGGCGAAGCAAATCGGTGACCGGAACATGGATGCCTTGCACGCTCATGATTTCAGCAGGTCTGGCAGCGCCTCCAGCAGGGCGCGGGGGCCTTGCCCGAACCCTCCCTTGCTGCGCCCCGGAGCCTTGGATTTCTGCCAGGCGAAAATGTCGAAATGCATGTACCGGCTGGCGGTCACGAACCGCCGCAGGAACAGCGCTGCCGTGATCGATCCGGCAAACCCGCCCGACGGTGCGTTGTCCAGATCAGCGATGCCCGGTTCGATCAGTTCTTCATAAGGGTCATGAAACGGCATCCGCCACACCGGGTCGGCCACCTTTGACGCGGCCTGCGCCAGCACCTGCGCCGCCTCGTCGTCGTCGGTATAAAACGGGGCCAGGTCTGCCCCGACTGCCACGCGCGCCGCACCCGTCAGCGTCGCCATCGAGATCACCAGATCCGGCTGGCCCTCGTCCGCCAGCGCAAGCGCGTCGGCCAGCACCAGCCGCCCTTCGGCGTCGGTGTTGTTGATCTCGACCGTCAACCCCTTGCGCGAGGTCAGGATATCGCCGGGGCGAAATGCGTTTCCGGCCACCGAATTTTCCACCGCCGGGATCAGCACCCGCAGCCGGATCGGCAGGGCCAGCGCCATGATCATTCGCGCCAGCCCCAGCACATTGGCCGCCCCGCCCATGTCCTTTTTCATCAACCCCATGGCCGAAGCAGGTTTCAGGTCCAGCCCGCCGGTGTCGAAACAGACCCCTTTGCCGACCAGCGTCAGGCTGGGTCCGCTGTCGCCCCAGGTCATCTCGATCAGCCTCGGGGCCTGCCCGGCGGCGCGCCCTACGGTATGGATCATGGGAAAATTCCGGGCCAACAGGTCGTCGCCGATGATGGTCTCGCACCGCGCCCCGAACTCGGCCGCCAGCCCCTCGGCCGCTGATTGCAGGTGGTCCGGCCCCATGTCGGATGCCGGGGTGTTGATCAGATCGCGGATCAGGGTTTCGGCATTGGCAATGGCCTCGATCCGGGTGGCGTCAACGCCTTCGGGGGCGACAAGCGTGGCCTTGGCCGGCGATTGCGCGGCATAACGGTCAAAGGCGTATCCGGTCAGCAGCCATCCAAGCGCCTCGTTGGCGGTATCCTGATCGGCCAGCCCCGAGACGATCCGATAACTGCCTTTGGGCAGCTTTTCGGCGGCGGCGGCCAGCGGAAACCGCTTGCGCGCGCGCTTGGTCGCGTCGCCGTACCCGGCCAGCGCAAATCGCACCGCGCCTTCGCGGCCCGGCACCAACAGCGCCTGTCCCAGTGCGCCGGTGAACCCGTTGGACGCTACCCAACCCCGAACCTCGCTGCCCTGCGCATCCAGCCAGGCATCAAGCGCGGCCTGTTCAATTACATGCAGGTGCAGGGCGTCGTCGGAGGGAGGGGCAAAAGACAGGGGCATGAACGGCTCGCTTGGTTGAGGTGCGGCCAGACTACCTTGCGCCGGGGCGCCTGCAAGCCATTTCAGATCGAAAGATGCCGTTGGTCCCAAACCGCAACCAACGACTGCTCGCCGACCCGGATCAGGCGGAACAGCGTGGCGCTGGCGGCGACGTGGTCTCCGGCATCCACGGCTTCTGACACATCTCCCGCCACGCGGGTCAGCGCCGTCATGCCGACCTGTTCGGCAATCGCCACCAGCGAGCGTGCGGCCTTGCGCAGACCCAGCCAATCCCGTTGTCGCCACATGAGTTCGCATCGCGACAGCCGCAGGGCCAGCTCTTCGATGGCGCGGCATACCACATCCTCGGCGCCCGAATCGCCCAGCTGATCGTAAAGATTTCCCAGAGGGTCCGGATCCAGTCGCACGGTTTCCCTCTGAACGAGTGTGATCACTTTCTCCACCACGTTCACCCCAATAAAGTCGCACCCCCACGGCACGGTCGCATCCTCGCGCCACAGTGGTTGGCAAAAGGTTTCGGCAAAAGTGGATAATGTCTCGAATTTTGTTTCAATTCGGATTAGATCACGCTGCAGCACAGAAAACCTTGGGGATTTACTGGAATGGACTTCGCTAAACCTCTGCCGAATTATCTGGTCAAGCGCTACCATGGCTGGAAAGCCACGACCTATGCCGAGAACGAGGCCTGGTACCGCACATTGGCCAACGAAGGGCAGCATCCGCGCGCCATGGTGATCTCCTGCTGCGACAGCCGGGTGCACGTCACATCTATCTTCGGCGCCGATCAGGGCGAATTCTTTATCCACCGCAACATTGCCAATCTGGTACCGCCCTATGCGCCCGATGGCGATCACCACGGCACCAGCGCGGCCATCGAATATGCGGTCACCGCGCTGAAGGTCGCGCATCTGATCGTGCTGGGCCATTCGCAATGCGGTGGCGTTCAGGGCTGTATCGACATGTGCAAGGGGCAGGCGCCACAGCTTGAGGCCAAGGAAAGCTTCGTCGGGCGCTGGATGGATATCCTGAAACCGAAATACGATCTGGTTGCCGATCTCAAGGACAACATCGAACAGGCCCGCCAGTTCGAGAAACAGGCCGTGGTGGCCTCGCTGGAAAACCTGATGACCTTCCCGTTCGTCGCCTCCGCCGTCGAGGCCAAAAGCCTCAGCATTCACGGCCTGTGGACCGACATCGGCGCAGGCGGATTGCAGAGCTATGATCCTGCGAAAGGAAAGTTCGAACCGGTCTGAGTGACCCGGGCGCCGACCTTCGGCGCCCGAACCGCTTCTGGAAATCAGCCCAGCCGCCGCGACAGGAACGTTCCGTCTGCGATTGATGCCTGGTCCGCGCGCAAGCGCCCGGTCAGCTCTGCATCACCGCCGGTTTGCCCCCATTGACCAAAGTGCACGTGGTCGGTGATCGCGCGGCGCGGCAGCCAACCGGCCTTTTCAAGTTCCGGCCTGTCGTGAAAACCACGGACCAGCCCGACACAAAGATATGCGACGGGTACAACCTCGGCAGGCAGGTTCAGCACCTCTTTCAGCGCGCCATTGTCAAGGATCGACACCCAGCCCACCCCCAGCCCCTCGGCTCGTGCCGCCAGCCAGAAATTCTGTACCGCACAGACCGACGAGAACATGTCCATCACCGGTATATGAGTGCGACCGATCACCACCGGCCCGGAGCGGCTGCGGTCGCAAGTGATGCAGATGTTGATCGGCGCCTCGAGGATACCTTCCAGCTTGAGCTTGCGATAAGTGTCGCGCTGCTCGACCGGGAACATCAGCGCGGCCTCAGCATGGGCCTTGGCAAACAGCTCATGCACCTGCCGGCGCATATCACGGTCCTGCAGGATCAGGAAATCCCACGGCTGCATGAATCCCACCGATGGCGCGTGATGCGCCGCCAAAAGGACACGGCTCAACCGGTCTTCGGGTATCGGGTCCGGCAGGAAATCCCCGCGGGTGTCGCGACGGTTGAGGATGGTTCGATAAACCGCTTCGCGGCTCGCCTTGTCAAAAGCGTCGGGCGCCATCAGCGCCGGTTCGGTGGTAATGGCCATCGGAGTCCCCTTGGATGGTCCCGCGCCGCCCGCCGTCCACGCAGGCTGCGCCATCCCTTCCGGCCGGTCTTCTGACTCGGGATCTTCCCGCGCGAACCCCTTCCCGGCCAAGGCCAGTGGTTCATGTCCGCACAGTCCCCCTTACAGCGTTGGGCACGTCGCGGGTTTGCACCGCGTTCCCGATTCTCCCGCACGGGCGGGCACCGAAAGGTGGCCGGACATTAGTCGGTCACGCAGGCAGGTCAACGAAAAAGGGGCACGGTTTCCGCGCCCCTGACATTCCCAATCCGAAGGAGCTTCACCCCTTCTTCAGAACTTCCCGTCCCAGCAGCTCGGCGATCTGCACCGCGTTCAGCGCCGCGCCCTTGCGCAGGTTGTCGCTGACGCACCACAGGTTAATGCCGTTCTCGATGGTCGAATCCTGGCGAATGCGGCTGATGAAGGTGGCGAAATCGCCGACGCATTCCACCGGGGTGACATAGCCACCGGCCTCGCGCTTGTCGATCACCATGATGCCGGGTGCCTCGCGCAGGATGTCGCGCGCCTCGTCTTCGTCCAGGAACTCCTCGAACTCGATGTTCACCGCCTCGGAATGGCCCACGAAGACCGGAACGCGGACGCAGGTCGCGGTGACCTTGATCTTGGGGTCGACGATTTTCTTGGTTTCGGCGACCATCTTCCACTCTTCCTTGGTCGAGCCATCCTCCATGAAGACGTCGATATGCGGAATGACGTTGAAGGCGATCTGCTTCTGGAACTTCTTCGGCTCGACCTCGGTGATCGGGTTGTAGACGGCCTTGGTCTGATCCCACAGCTCGTCCATGCCTTCCTTGCCCGCGCCCGACACCGACTGATAGGTCGATACCACGACGCGTTTGATCCTGGCACGGTCATGCAGCGGCTTCAGCGCAACCACCATCTGCGCGGTCGAGCAGTTGGGGTTCGCGATGATGTTCTTCTTGGAATAGTCGTGGATCGCCTGCGGGTTCACTTCCGGCACGATCAGCGGAATGTCCGGGTCATAGCGA
This sequence comes from Ruegeria sp. CI1, assembly GCF_056536925.1. NCBI lineage: Bacteria > Pseudomonadati > Pseudomonadota > Alphaproteobacteria > Rhodobacterales > Roseobacteraceae > Ruegeria > Ruegeria sp. CI1. Next base: position 66,755 of record NZ_JBQFQP010000003.1, read on the forward strand.
TAGAGCGACGAGTTGTCGATCACGACACAGCCCGCCGCCGCCGCCTTGGGCGCATAATCCTTGGTCGCGGCCGAACCCACGGCAAACAGCGCCATGTCCCAGCCGGTAAAGTCAAAGGTGGCCAAGTCCTGGGTCTTGATCGTCTTGTCGCCAAAGCTGACTTCGGTGCCCAGCGAACGACGGCTTGCCAAAGCGGCAATTTCGTCCACGGGGAACTGGCGCTCGGCCAGGATGTTCAGCATTTCGCGGCCCACGTTGCCCGTGGCGCCGACGACGACGACGCGATAGCCCATGTCTTGTCTCCTGAGTTAAGGACGCGCGTTCATAGCACCCTTTGTCGCAGAAGAAAGGGGGCAGGCGGCGTATTTGCGTCCCTGACGTCAATTTGAGGCGTGGCGCTGTGTCTCAGCCCCCGGCCAGAAGGCCCTCATAGACCTCGACCAGCGCATTTGCTTCGCCCTCGATATCAAAATGCGTCTCTACATGGGTGCGGGCCGCCACTCCGGACCGGGCCAGAGAATCGCGGTCCGCCAGCATCTCCGCCGCCGCGCCGGCCAGCGCCTGAATGTTGTTCGGGGCCACGACGCGGCCCAGCGACGGGTCGGTCACGATTTCGGAAAACGCGCCCACATCGGTGGCCACCACCGGCACACCGCAGGCCATCGCCTCCAGCGGGGTCAGGCCGAACCCTTCCCATCGCTGGGGGGCGATGAACAGGTCCAGCACCTGATACCATTCCGCGATCCGGTCCACGGTGACCTCGGGCTTGAACAGGATGCGGTGGGCCAGCCCGGCGTCTGCGACCTTCTGTTTCAGATCGTTCAGAAAGCCGGTGTGCTGCTCGGTCGCCCGGCCCATGACAATGCCCGATACATCGTCGAACCGCCCACACAGATCGATCATCGCATCGACAAAGGCATCCGTGCCTTTCTGGTGCCGGATGCGGCCATAACAGCCCAGCAATATCCCGTCGGGCAGCCCCAGTTGCGCCCGCACGGCGGCGCGATCCTTGGGCGGGGTGAAATCCTGCAGGTTGATCCCGTGCATGATCACGCGCGCGTCCCGGTCCAGATACCCGGCGGTCTTGCGCGAGGTCGCCACCACCGCGTCCATCTTCGAGATCAGCCACTTGGTGTAACCCGTGTGCCGCCGCTGCGAGGCGCTGGTGAATAGCAGCTTCAGGCGCATCCGGAACATCCCCCGCAGGATCAGACCCAACAGCATTTCCGTGTTCCGCCGTGCATGCCAGACCCTGAGAGGTCGGCGCGGCAGGAACGGTACCTTTGCCAGCGGTATATGCGGGATGTCATCGGGCAATCCGGGGCCGGTGGCGACAATACCGATCTTTTGGGCCTGCAGAGGAACCAACCGCGCAATGGTCGCCGTCACGCCGGAAAGCCTGCGTTTCAGATTTGGGGCGATGACACGCACGTCTTGCAATTGATGCTCCTGTTCCGGTGGTTTCAGGTCAGTCGACGCTGTCGCGGCTGAACAGGTATACCGCGCAACCAAGGCCAAGCGCGACCGCAAAAAAGCCAAAAATCAGCACGTAAGGCGCAGTCGCGCCCGCCTCCACGGTTGCCGCGTGTATCCGTCCGGTCAGAAACTGCATGATCCCGACGCCACCGATGCCGAACAGGTTCAACAGCGTCACACCTCGCCCGACCAGATGTGCCGGAATGAAGGCGCGTCCATGCGCCATGATCACCGGGAAGGATGCCCCCATGAACCCGATCACCGCCATCAGCACGACCGAGGACCAGACCGCGTGATCGATCCACAGGCACAGGAGGCCCAACGCGACGGCGCCCAATACGTTGCCTCCGAAGATCACCCATTTCCGGGTGCCCAGGATCCGGTCCAGCGGGCCATAGCTGAAGGTTCCGGCAATCATCGCCGCCCCCATGATCAGCGTCGCCTGCCCGATCTGCGAGGTGGTCAGATCGAAAACGTCCCGCAAATACGGCCCTGCCCAAAGCCCCCGCAGCGCCGCCGAGGGCGCATAGGCCACCAGCATCAGCGGCAGAATGGCCCACAGCCGCGGTTCTCTCAGAAGATCCAGAACCGATCCCTTTTGCTCGGAATCAATCCGTTCGGGATCATGCACCGTCATCCAGATTCCAACCGCCACAGCCGACGAGATTGCGGCCAGCCCGGCCAGCGTCGCACGCCAGCCCATCAGCTCCACCGCCAGCGCGGTCGGGTACGAGGCGACAAGATTGCCAACCGAACCCACGCCAAGCATCACCGCCGCCAGCGTGGCGAATCTGGCCGGGGCAAACTCGCGCGCGAAAATGTAATAGGACGCCATCAGAACCGGCGAGCACCCGACGCCGATCAGCACCATGGCAAGGCTCACGTGAACCGGCGCGGTTGCCGCCGCAAACAGGGCCGCGCCGCCGCCACCGCCCAGCAGCAGCAACACCGCTGCCGTCCGTCGCGGCCCGATCCGGTCCAGCGACCAGCCGACCGGAATTTGCATCGCGGCGAAAGTCAGGAACCAAAACCCCGAAGCGGCGGCCAGATCGTCTGGTGCCGCGCCAATGTCGCGGCCAAGATCGGCGGTCAGCACCGCCAGAAAGGCGCGAAAGAACTGGCTCAGCACATAGGCCAGACACAATACAACCAATCCAGCCCGCATGATCCGCTCCGATACCTGTCTTGTTAAGGATGGTTGACACGTCCCGCCACATTGCACAAGCGTGTGTCTGGTTGCGTGATTGCTGGTCATCACCGCATTCGTGCTACTTTGACGTCTATGCAGGGGACAAGGGCAATGATCGGCGAGCAGGGCGGGTTTTATGCCACGCTTGCGCCCGTGCGCGATTTCGCCGAGCTGGCCGAGCCCGCGCGGTTCACCCCGCTGCCGCCGGATTGGGTGGTTGGTGTGGCCGATATCGTCGATTCCACCGGCGAGATTGAACGCGGGCGATACAAGACCGTCAACATGGTTGGTGCCGCCGTGATCTCGGCCATGATGAACGAAGTGTCCGAACAGCCGTTTCCCTTTGTCTTCGGGGGTGACGGCGCGGCCTTTGCGGTTCCGGGCTCACTGGCTGCCCGCGCGCATCAGGTGCTGGCAAACCTTCGGTGTTGGGCCAAGGAGGAATTCTCGATCTCGCTTCGCGCCGCCCTGGTGCCGCTGAGCGACATCCGCGCCATGGGCAGCGATGTTCGCGTTGCGCGACACGCAGCATCGGACGGCGTCGATTACGCCATGTTTTCAGGCGGAGGGGTCAGCTGGGCCGAGTCGCGGATGAAATCCGGCGCCTATGAAATCCCGCCCGCTGCTCCGGGCGCACAACCGGACCTGACCGGTTTGTCCTGCCGTTGGGCCAACAGCCGGGCAAAACATGGACAGATCGTGTCCATCGTCATTCAGCCAACCGCCCGCGCGTCGGATCGTGACTTTGCCGACCTGGCGCGGCGGGTGGTTCAGGCCGTGGCCGGGCTGGAGCGTAACGGCCACCCGGTTGCCGCCTCCGGTCCGCCGCTCCGCTGGCCCCCGCCGGGGCTGAGCATTGATGCCCATGTTTCTCGTGCCGGCAGCAATCTGGCGTTCAGAAAATTACTGGTGCTGGGACAAAACCTGTTGATCTGGCTTCTGTTCAAGTCTGGCCGGCATCTCGGTTCGTTCGATCCGGGCCATTATCGGCGCATGGTCACGCAGAACACCGATTTCCGCAAATTCGACGACGGGCTTAAAATGACGCTCGACTGCGATCAGGCATCGCTCGACACGATCGGGATGCTTCTGGAAGAGGCCCGGGCGCAGGGAAAGATCCGCTATGGCCTGCACGCCCAGGACGAGGCGATGATGACCTGCATCGTGCCGTCGGCCACGCGCGATGACCACATGCATTTCATCGACGGGGCTTCGGGCGGCTATGCCAGGGCCGCCGCCGCGATGCGCGGCTGATCCGGCCTATTTCGCCTTCCACTTGGCCGACAAGGCGCGCGCGCTCTGGGCCAGTACCAGCACGTCGATGCCCACCGCCAGAAATTGTGCGCCCATGTCCAGATAGGCCTGTGCCGCCTCTTCGCTGGTACCAAGGATGCCCGGTGCCTTGCCCGCATCCTTGATCCGGGTGATCGCGGCCTCGATGACCGCGCGCACTTCGGGCGCGGCGCTGTTGCCCTGAAAGCCCATGTCCGTCGACAGATCAGCCGGGCCGATGAACACGCCGTCGATACCCTCGACCGCAAGGATGTCATCCAGCGCGGCGATACCCGCGCGGTTCTCGACCTGCACCAAAAGACAGACCTCGTCATCGGCGGTCTGGATATACTCGCCAATCGTTCCGAACATGGTGGCCCGCGTCGCCGTGGCGCCCACACCGCGCGTACCTGTTGGCGGATAGTGACAGGCGCGCACCAGTTCCCGGGCCTGCTCGGCGCTTTCCACCATGGGCACCAGAACGGTTTGCGCACCCGCGTCCAGCACCTGCTTGATGATCCAGGTCTCGCCGATGGGCACCCGCACCACCGTATGCGACGGGCTGGTCGCCAGCGCCACCAGCTGATCTCGGATCGACCGGATATCGTTGGGGCTGTGTTCGCCGTCGATCACCAGCCAGTCGAACCCGGTTGTGCCCATGATCTCGGCGGTGGAGGCCTCGGCAAAGCTCATCCAGCAACCGATCAGGCGGTCGCCGCGCAATAGGGCCTGTTTGAAACTGTTTTTTGGTGCGGGCATGCGGGCCTCTCAGTATCTGGGGTTTGCGGACAAGCTACGCCTTTCCGGGCGCAAGTCCATCAGGGGACAGCGATCGCGCGATTTCGGTGATCACCTCAAAGGCCATCCTCACGTCGTCCTCGGTGGTTTCGAACTGTCCCGCCTGAAACCGGATCACCAGATCGCCATCGACTCGGGTCTGTGTCAGATAGATGCGGCCATCATCGTTGATCGCATTTACCAGCCGCAGGTTCAGATCGTCCAGATCGTCCGCACCATCCGGCGCAAAGCGGAAGGTCCACAATGACCACATCGGCGGTGTCACGATTTCGAAATCCGGTTCCGCCGCCAGCTGGTCATGCAGCTTGCGCGACCATTCGATATGGTTTCGCAGCCGCTGGCGCAGCCCCTCCAGCCCATAGGCGCGGATCACGAACCACAGCTTCAGTGCCCGGAACCGGCGACCCAATGGCACCGACCATTCGGAATAGTTGATGATCCCGTCCCGTCCATGCGTCTTGAGGTATTCCGGGCTGATCGCCAGCGTCTGCACCAGATCGTCGGGGTTTTTCAGGAAATGCGCGCAACAATCGAATTGCACTCCCAGCCATTTGTGCGGGTTGAACACAATGCTGTCGGCCTTTTCGACGCCGGTCCAATAGTGGCGATAGTCGGGACAAATCATTGCCGAACCCGCCCAGGCGGCATCGACATGCGAATAAAGCCCGTATTTCGTTGCGATCTCCAGGCATCGGTCCACCGGGTCCGTCGCCCCGGTGCCGGTGCCGCCCACGCACAGGATCACGCCTGCCGGGTGCAGCCCGGCTGCAAGATCAGCCCGTATCGACGCCTCCAATGCCTCGGGATCCATCCCGCGCCAGTCGCCCTTGATCGGAATGCGGACCAGGTTGTCCTGTCCGATCCCCGCAACCCAGATCGCCCGGTCGATCGAAGTATGAACCTCGGACGAACAATAGACGCGCAGCGGCGTCTGCCCGAACAGCCCGTGCCGGTTGCCCTGCCAGGCAAGCGCCTTTTCACGCATGGTCAGCACCGCCGCCAGCGTCGCGGAGGAGGCGGAATCCTGAATGACACCGGCAAATCCCTCGGGCAGATCCAGCGCCTGCCGCAGCCAGTCCATCATCCGCGTTTCCATCTCGGTTGCGGCGGGTGAGGTCTGCCACAACATGCACTGCGGCGCGATGGCGCTGGTCAGGAACTCGGCCAGAACCGACGGGGCCGAGGCATTTGCGTTGAAATAGGCAAAGAACCGGGGGTGCTGCCAATGGGTGATGCCCGGCATCACGATCTCTTCGAAGTCTTCAAAGATCGTTTCGATCCGTTCTGGGCTTTCCGGCGGTGACGCGGGCAGGGCGTCCAACACCGCGCCCGGCTCCGTCCGGGCGCGCACCGGGCGATCCGCGACACTCAGATGATAGGTCTGCGCCCAGTCCGCCACCTTGCGGCCCCATGCGCCGAATTCGTGCCACTTCATCGCCCACTCCGCTCTGCCGGGTCCGGTATTCGTCCGCACCTTAGTGCCAATCTGGTTGCCACAGTCACAAAAAATACTTAACAAGTCAATCAAGTGTGGTGATTTGACCAGCCCCGGCAATCACTCACTGGTTGCTAACCAACAGGAATTGAGCAAAGATTCTTTCATGAGCCAAGACCTGCCACTGACCTCAAGATCCCTTCCCATCGCGCTGCTGCGCGCGCGTGAACGGGTGATGGGGCCGATCCGGGCGATGCTGGCCGATGTCGGTATCACGGAACAGCAATGGCGCGTGCTGCGGGTGCTTCAGGAAGAGGGCCCGCAAGACCCCACACGCATCGCCGACCGGGCCTGCCTGCTGCTGCCCAGCCTCACACGCATTCTGCAAAAGCTCGAGGAAAAGGAACTGATCGAACGCCGCCCCGACGCCCATGACCGCCGAAAACAGGTCATCAGCATTCGCGACGGCGGTCGCCAGATCATCAGCCGGAACCTCAGCACCAGCATCCGCGCCGCCGAGCGCATTCGTGCGCAGATGGGACCCGAGCGTTACGAAACCCTGCTGGATCTGCTCAACGAACTGCATGACATAGACGAGTGACCGGGGAACACGTCCGCGAACGATCTCCAGCAGCCCCGAATTGTCCCGCCGGGAATAAGGGGGGCTATCCCCGGCGGGGTGGCCAGGATGATACAGGTTACTTGACCTGACCACAGGCCGGGAGGTCCTGGTCGAAACCGGACATCCGGCCTTTAGCAACAAGGCATGCGTGGCCTGAAATGAGACCGCCCATTTCACAGAGAAGCTTGGGTGCGGGTTCTCTGGTGGGTGTGCCCTGTAGCATTCCTGCGCCGTCACTTGCGTGAGTGGCCGTGTTCCTTCATGTCCCGAAAAAGGTCTGACTGGGTTTTGCTACCCCAATTCTTGGTGGACCTGGCGCAGTTCCTGCCCTACCGCGCATCATGGCAGGAAACAAAGCCGCAAGGCTCCACCTTTAGGTTGAAATTAGCGCGCGCATCCTTGCCGCCAAGGCTGCAGCGCGAAAAATCATTGATCACGTTTGCGTTTGTTCCGGGTGTTTCCTCCAAAGCGGGACGTGTCCCACCAATACTCCGAATCCGTCCAATCGGCGGACAGGAAATCGGACGAAACCGAATCTGCGCGAATTCGCGCCACTGCAACCATCGGTTGTCGGCAGAAACTGGCGCGTGCAGCCCGGTGATTCCATTCAACCGGCGACTCGGCCCTTCCTGACGGCTCAACCTTGCGTCAAACCAAATGCCCCATAAGATACAACCCGGTGCACTGCGCATGGGGGGAGGGTGTCTTGTCACAGAAACTGGGAACGCTGGAAGACCTGCCGCAGGATTACCGAGACGACATGGAACGCGCGGGCGTCGCCCCCTTGTGGCCGATGATGCGCAACGTCCTGCCGCATGGCGAACCGCAGCCGGTCACCCGCCCGGGCTATTGGAACTACGACACGGTTCGCCCCCTTCTGCTGCGCGCCGGAGAGCTGACGCCGGTCGAAAAGGCCGAGCGCCGGGTGCTGGTCCTGTCCGATCCCGGCCGCGGCGTCGGCGCGATGCAGGCGACCTCGACCATCTATCTGGGCCTGCAGCTGCTGTTGCCCGGAGAACAGGCGCCAGCGCACCGCCACACCCCCTCTGCCGTCAGGATCGTGGTCGAAGGCACTGGTGGTTATACCGTGGTCGATGGCGAACGGCTGCCGATGGACGCGGGTGATCTCGTGCTGACCCCGGGCGGGGAATGGCACGACCACGGTCACGACGGCGACGGCCCCGTCGTCTGGCTCGACGCTTTGGACTTGCCGCTTTTCGTCTATCTCGAGGGCTCATACGCCATCGAGGGAGAGTTGCAGGCACAGCGCAACCGCCCCGATGCCAGTCAGGTCGAATACCGCGCTGCGGGTCTTGCACCATCCCGGCGCCCGCGCCAGACCGCCCGCCGTTACCCGATGATGCGCTATCCCTGGTCCGAAACCGAAGCGGCCTTGCGCCAGATGGCAATCTATGGCGAAGGCGTCACCGAACTCGACTACATCAACCCTGAAACCGGCAACGACGTGCTGCCAACTCTGGGTTTCACCGCGATGATGCTGAAAAAGGGCGAACGCCACGCGCCGCCTTTCCGCTCCGCCTCCTGCGCCTTTCATGTCATCGGCGGCGAGGGCGAAACCACCATCAACGGCAAGACCATCCTCTGGGGGCCGAAAGACACGTTTACCGCCCCGGTCTTTGCCGACATTGCCCACAAGGCCGGGACCGAGGCCTTCCTGATCCGCATTCACGACCGTCCCCTGCAGGACAAGCTTGGCTATTACGAGGAGCGCCCGAGATGAGCGACAGCCTGTTCACCCTTCCCCCTGTTCCGGGCATCCCGGTCAGGGGCGAATCCGCGACCTACCCTATCGGGCGGATTTTCTGCGTGGGCCGCAACTATGCCGCGCACGCGGCCGAGATGGGCAACGAAGTGGATCGCGAAGCGCCGTTCTACTTCACCAAATCCGCCCCCAACGCCATCCTGACAGGCGCGTCGGTGCCCTATCCGCCGGGGACCGAGAACTATCACTATGAAATGGAACTTGCATTTGCCATTGGCAGGCCGGTGTTCCGCGCCAGCCGGGACGAGGCCTGGGCGGCCGTCTATGCCTATGGCTGCGCGCTCGACATGACCCGGCGCGACCTGCAAATCCGCGAACGCAACAAACAGCGCCCCTGGGATCTGGGCAAGGATGTGGAAAACGCCGCCGTTTTTGCGCCGCTGACCAAGGCGGGCGACTGGTCGCCGGATGACGGCAAACGCATCCATCTTCAGGTGAATGGCGAATCCCGTCAGGATGCCACGCTGTCCGAGCTGATCTGGAAGATCGACGAAATCGTCAGCCATCTGTCCGGCTTTTATCATCTGCGCCCCGGCGACCTGATCATGACCGGCACGCCGGCGGGCGTGGGGCCGGTGATCGCCGGCGACCTGATCACCGGCAGCATTGACGGGCTCGACCCGATCGAATTGAACCTGACCGAGGCCGAATGACCCATGTCAGACCGGATCGTCATCGCGGGCGGCGGGATCGGGGGGCTGGCGGCCGCCATTGGCCTCGCCCAGCGGGGGCAGCGGGTTCTGGTGCTGGAAAAAGCCGGTCAGTTCGGCGAAATCGGGGCGGGAATCCAGCTGGGTCCGAACGCCTTCCACGCCTTTGACTATCTGGGCGTCGGTGACGCGGCGCGGGCGATGGCGGTCTATATCGACAACCTGCGGCTGATGGATGCCCTGACCGGCGACGAGATCACCCGCATCCCGCTGGATGACGCCTTTCGCACGCGCATGGGCAACCCTTATGCGGTCGTGCATCGTGGTGAATTGCACGGCGTGTTCCTCAGGGCCTGTCAGGATCACCCGCTGGTCGAATTGCGCACCAACAGCGCGGTTCAGGGATACGAACAGGACGATACTTCGGTTACCGCGATCCTTCATGACGGAACCCGCGCCGCAGGCAAGGCGCTGATCGGCGCCGATGGTCTGTGGTCAAAAGTGCGCGCGCAGATGCGCGACGACGGGCCGCCGCGCGTGTCCGGGCACACCACCTATCGGTCGGTGATCCCGGTCGAGGACATGCCCGAGGATCTGCGGTGGAACGCCGCGACGCTGTGGGCCGGTCCCAAGTGCCATATCGTGCACTATCCGCTGTCGGGCTGGAAAAGCTTCAACCTCGTTGTGACCTATCACAACGACGCGCCGGAACCGGTCGCGGGCAAACCGGTCGCCCATGACGAGGTGCGCCGGGGATTCGAACATGTCAGCCCCAGGGCGCAACAGGTGATCGACAAGGGACGGGACTGGAAACTGTGGGTGCTGTGCGACCGCGACCCGGTCATGGAATGGACCGACGGGCGCGTTGCCCTGCTCGGCGACGCCGCGCATCCGATGCTGCAATACTTCGCCCAGGGCGCCTGTATGGCGATGGAGGATGCCGTTTGCCTGTCCGCGCTTTTCGTGGCGGGGGGCGAAGTGGAGGGGATATTAAACACCTATCAGGACAGACGACGCTTGCGTACAGCCCGCGTTCAGTTGCAGTCTCGGGAAATCGGAGAACACATTTATCACCCCGCCGGGGCACACGCGGCGCTGCGAAACACGATCATGAGCGCCAGATCCCCCGACCAGTGGTACGATGCGGTCGAATGGCTGTACGGCAGTACCGGCCTCGAGGGCGCGGTGTTCGCCTGAACAGAGAGTGAGCAATATATTGCATTATGCAAAGATATGGGCATTATATTGCTAAAAAGAGGGGTCAAAGGGAGGATAACATGACCTATCGGAGAACGCTTTTGGGCGTCATCGGCGGCGCGGCCGTTGCGGCGCTGGCCACGGGCTTCAGCGCCTCTACCGCGCTGGCCCAGGAAGTGACGCTGAAACTGCACCAGTTCTTGCCGGCGCAGGCCAACGTGCCGAAACTGGTTCTGGATGTCTGGGCCGACAGTGTCGAAGAGGATTCGGGTGGCCGCATCAAGGTGGAACGCTATCCCTCGATGCAGCTGGGCGGCAAGCCGCCGGAACTGATGGATCAGGCGATCGACGGTGTGGCGGATGTGGTGTGGACCGTGGTCGGCTATACGCCGGGCCGTTTCCCCTCGACCGAAGTATTCGAACTGCCCTTCATGATGACCAATGCACGCGCCGTGTCGCGCGCCTATTGGGAAATGTTCGAAAAACACATGAAGGATGACGAATTCAAGGATGTCCACATCCTCGCCACCTGGGTGCATGGTCCGGGCATGATCCACACCTCCGAACCGGTGGAAAGCCCCGAAGACCTGCAAGGCATGAAGATCCGCGGCGGCTCGCGCTCGGTCAACTCGCTTTTGACCAAGCTCGGCGCGACCCCGGTCGGCATGCCGGTGCCCGCCGTGCCCGAGGGGCTCAGCAAAGGCGTGATCGACGGCACCACCATCCCATGGGAAGTCACCACTGCCCTGAAGGTGCCGGAACTGGTCGAGAACCACACCGAATTCGAGGGCCGCGCATTGTATACGCTGACCTTCGTTCTGGCGATGAACAAGGCCAAATATGACAGCCTGCCGGATGATCTGAAAAAGGTGATCGACGACAATTCGGGTCTCGAATTCTCGGTCTTCGCCGGTGGCACGCAGGCTGATGCCGATGGCCCCGCTCGACTTGTCGCTGAGGACCTGGGCAACAACATCATCACCATCGACCAGGCCGGTGTCGAGGAATGGCGCGCCCTGGCGCAGCCGATCTATGACGAATGGATCGCCGACATGGCCTCCAAAGGCAAGGACGGTCAGGCCCTGCTCGACGAAGCGCAGATGCTGATCGACAAATACACGCCGGACTATTCCAACTGATCCGGCCCATCGCAACCGGTCGCGGCGCCCCGGCGCCGCGATCCAATGGCCCCCGCAAAAGATCGAGGTCCAATGCATAGACTGATGAAGGGGTTGGCCAGAACGCTGGCCATCATCGGCGGGATCGTCCTGAGCCTCCTGATCCTGCTGACCTGCGTGTCCATTCTGGGCCGCTTGCTGAACGGGTTTTTCCACGGCGACATGATGCAAAGCCTCGCGCCCGGATTGTCCGACTGGGCCATCGGCATGGGCGTCGGCCCGGTCAACGGCGATTTCGAACTGGTCGAGGCAGGCGTCGCCTTTGCCATTTTCTGCTTTCTGCCCCTGTGCCAGATCACCTCGGGACATGCTTCGGTCGATATTCTCACCAACGTCTTCTCCAACGGCTTCAACCGCTTCCTGCGCATGGTGACCGAGATCATTTTTGCCGCTGTTCTGATCCTGATCGCGTGGAAACTGTTCGACGGCATGATCAGCAAAAAAGAGTATCACGAAACAACCTTCCTGCTGCAGTTCCCGATCTGGTGGGCCTATGCGCTCAGTTTCGCTGCGGCGCTGGCGGCGGCGGCGGTTGGCGTCTACATGGCTGGCGTTCGTACCTATGAATTCTTTACCGGCCGCATCCTGATCCAGGATGGGGTGGAGGCACTGCATTGACTGCTCTGGAAATCGGAATTGCCTCCTTCCCCGCCCTGATGGTGCTGATCTTTCTGCGCGTGCCCATCGGGCTGGCGATGTTTCTTGTGGGGTTTGTCGGCCTGGTTCTCGTGACCGACGGCACACAGGTGGCCTTTGCCCGGCTCAAGAACGAGACCTACACGACCTTTTCCAGCTATTCGCTGACCATCGTGCCCATGTTCCTGCTGATGGGGCATTTTGCAACGCTGGGCGGCATGTCCAACGCGTTGTTCAAGGCGGCCGAAGGCTGGCTGGGTCACAAAAAGGGCGGCGTTGCCATGGCCGCGATCGGGGCCTGCGCCGGGTTCGGCGCGATCTGCGGCTCGTCGCTGGCAACGGCCGCCACCATGGGCCGCGTCGCTCTGCCGGAACTCAAGCAATACGGTTACGCCGGCGGGTTTTCCACCGCGACTTTGGCCGCCGGCGGTACGCTGGGCATTCTGATCCCACCCTCCGTGGTGCTGGTGATCTATGCGATCCTGACCGAACAGAACATCGCCAAGCTGTTCCTTGCGGCTTTCATCCCAGGTATTCTTGCGGCTGTGGGCTATGTCATCGCCATCTCGGTCTACGTCCGCCTCTATCCCGAAAGCGCGGGCACCCGCCCGCCGGTTCCCTATGCCGAACGCTTCGCGGCGCTGATCCAGGTCTGGCCGGTCCTGCTGGTCTTTGGGCTTGTGGTGGGTGGCATCTATCTGGGCTGGTTCACCCCGACCGAGGGCGCGGCAGTCGGCGCATTCGGCACCGGCGTCATCGCCTTTTTCAACGGCGGCCTGACGCTTGCGACTCTGGCGGACAGTTTTCTGGTGACGGCCCGCTCGACCGCGATGATCTTTTTCATCGTGTTGGGTGCGGGCTTCTACAACGGTTTCCTCGCCCTCACGCAGGTACCGCAGGAACTGTCGAATTACGTGGTCAGTCAGGGTTTTTCGCCCTGGGTCGTCCTGGCGCTGATCCTGTGTTTCTACCTCGTCTTCGGTTGCCTCATGGACAGCCTGTCGATGATCCTGCTGACGATCCCGATCTTTTTCCCGGTGATCTCGGCGATGGATTTCAATTTCGTCTCGCTGGCGGCGATGCAGGCCCAGGCCGCGATGGAAGTGCTGAATGTCGGCGTGCCCGACGGCATGGGTATCGAGATGCTTGCCTCGATTCAGGATGCCATCGCCACCGGCACCGAACTGACACGCGAACAGATGAAAGAGCTGGGCATTCGCGTCACCCGTGGCATGGCCAACCGGCTTGAGGCGGAACAGGTCGCTATCTGGTTCGGCATCCTCGTGCTGATCGTGGTCGAGGTCGGCCTGATCACACCGCCGGTGGGCATGAACCTGTTCATCATCAACGCCATGGATCAGACAACGCGCATGATCGACACCTACAAGGCGGTTCTGTTCTTCGTGGCCTCCGACATCATCCGGGTAATCATCCTTGTCGCCTTCCCGGTGATCACGCTGTTTCTATTGCCGGGCTGAGAACGTTCAACCCGGTCTGACCTGTCGCGCACCGGCCCAGCCGGAACGCGGCGGTGTGGGAGAGGGCGATGGCACAGTATGTTGCACATGACGTTATCCGCGAGGACAGGGGCGATGGCGCGATCCTCCTGCGCTCGGCCCACAAGCTGCCCGAACCCGCCCACAAGACGACCGACTGGCTGCACCGCTGGGCCGCCGCCTGTCCCGAGGCGGTGTTTCTGGCCGAACGCAGCGGACCGGGCTGGCGCGAACTGCGCTATGCCGAGGCGCTGGACCGGGTGCGCGCCCTTGCCGCCGGTCTGCTGTCGCGCGGTATGGGGTCGGATACGCCCATCCTCATCCTCTCGGGCAACAGCGTCGACCACGGTCTGCTCAGCCTTGCCGCGCAATATGTCGGGATTCCCACGGTGCCGGTGGCCGAGCAATATTCCCTGATTCCCGGCGCGCTCAAACAACTGCACCACATCCTCGACCTGATCCGCCCGTCGATGATCTATGCCGAGGATGGCGAAACCTTCGCCGCAGCCCTTGGCATGGAGGGCATGGGCGGACGCCAGATTGCAGTTTCACGCAACGCAGGGCAGGGGATGTCCCTGCTCTCCGACCTTGCAGCCGCCAGCGCCGATATCGACGCCGCCGCCGCGCGGGTCGGCCCGGATACGGTGGCCAAGATCCTGATGACATCCGGGTCCACGTCGAACCCCAAGGGCGTTCTGACGACCCAGGGCATGATGTGCGCCAATCAGGCGCAATACACGCAGGCCCTGCCGTTCCTCTCAGAACGCCCACCGCGCCTGGTGGACTGGCTGCCCTGGAACCATGTCTTTGGCGGCTCGAACAACTTCAACCAGATGCTGGCTTTCGGCGGTGCGCTTTATATCGACGGCGGCAAGCCCGCTCCGGCGCTGATCGGCAAGACTTTCGAGAACAACCGCCTGATGAACGGTACCATCGCCTATAACGTGCCAGTGGGCTTTGCCCAGCTCCGCAACGAGATGCGGCAGGATGAGGCGCTGAAACGCAACTTCTTCGCCGATCTCGACATGCTGTTCTATGCGGGCGCGTCGCTGGCACCGGATGTCTGGCAGGATCTGACCGACATGGCGCTCGAGGTGCGAAAGGAACCGCCCCTGATCACCACCTGCTGGGGCATGACCGAAACGGCGCCCGCCTGCATCTTCCAGCATGTTCCGGCCAACCTGCCGGGCATCGTCGGGGTGCCGCTGCCGGGCGTCACGGTCAAGCTCGTCCCCGAACAGGACGGGCGGTACGAGGTGCGCGTCAAAGGCCCCAACATCTTCCCCGGCTATCACAACGACCCCGTCAAGACCGCCGAGGCGTTCGACACAGACGGCTTCTTTTGCAGTGGCGACGCCATGACGCTGGTGGATGCGGCCTACATGAATCGTGGCCTGCGCTTCGCTGCCCGTATCTCCGAGGATTTCAAACTCGCCTCGGGCATCTGGGTGCGCGCCGCCGCGCTGCGCCTCGAACTGCTTGCCGCGCTTGCGCCGCTGGCCGCCGATGTCATCGTGACCGGACCGGATCGCGAAGAGGTCGGCCTGATGATCCTTCCGACACCAGTGCTGTCCAAGGGTCTGAAGGCGCACGAGGGCACCTTCCTGCCCGGAGACAAGGCCGCGGACATCTCGGCACGGCTCGGCAAGGCCAACGGCGACAAAGGCTCCTCCGCCCGCATCACCCGCGCCCTGATCCTGTCCGAACCGCCCTCGATGGCGGATGGCGAGGTCACGGCCAAGGGCAACCTGAACTTCGCCAAACTGCTCGCCCGCCGCGCCGCGTTGGTCAAGCGGCTGTACGACACCGCCGATCCGGCGACAATTTATGTGCAATAAAATGCATGAAGGGAAAATTCAGATAGGCACTATCTTGCATAAATGAGTTTAAAGTGCATTATTGCCACCCGAGGGGAGAGGGTGCGCGTGGGCCGGTCGTCAGGGCTGCCCGCGTGCATTCCCCGGGGACATCACTGGGAGGAGCGACCATGAGCGGAAACGCCGCGCAGTACTTTGTGGACCGGCATGTCAGCGAGGGCAACGGATCCCGCCCTGCCTTTCGCGAGGCCGCCGGGCAAAAGCGCACCATGACCTATGGAGAGTTGGCCGATGCCTCGGCCCGCGTGGCTGGCGCCCTGTCCCGCGCCGGCATCCCGCGCGAGGCCCGCGCCGCCATGCTGGTGCTGGATCAGATCGAATTTCCGCCGATCTTCTGGGGCTGCCTCAAAGCCGGCGTTGTTCCTGTTCCGCTCAATACCCTGCTGGCTGCCCCGGTTTATGACGTGATCCTCAACGACAGCCGCGCCACCTGCCTGTTCGTGTCGCAGGAGCTGTGGCCCGTGGTGCAGCCCGCCGCCCAGGCTTCGCCCCACCTGACCCATATCGTGGTGATCGGCACCGCCCCGGACGGCACGCAAAGCTTCGATACCTTCATGCAGGGCGCGTCGCCCGCCGAAACTGTCGAGGCCTCGGACGACGACACCGCATTCTGGCTCTACTCCTCCGGCTCCACCGGCCAGCCCAAGGGGGTGCGCCATGTGCACGGCAGCCTCAGGGCCACCGCCGACACCTATGGTGCGCAGGTGCTGCAGATCGAACCGGATGACGTTATTTTTTCCGCCGCCAAACTGTTCTTTGCCTATGGCCTTGGCAACGGAATGACCTTTCCGATGTCGGTGGGCGCCGAAACCATCCTGTTCAACGGTCGCCCGACCCCCGAAGGGGTGGTCGGGATCATCGCCACCGAAAAGCCCACCATCTTTTGCGGTGTCCCGACCCTTTACGCCGCGACCGTGGCGCTTTTGGAAAAACAGGGCGCCCCGGATGTGCAACTGCGCCGCTGCATCTCGGCGGGCGAGGCGCTTCCAGAAGAGATCGGGCGCGGCTGGAAACGGCTCTGGGGCGTCGATATCCTTGATGGCGTCGGTTCCACCGAAATGCTGCACATCTTCCTGTCGAACGCGCCCGGCGATGTCGAATACGGCACCTCGGGCCGCCCCGTTCCGGGTTACGAAGTGCGGCTGGTCGACGAGGACGGCGCCGATGTCGGCGTCGGCGGTCTGGGCGAACTGCTGGTGCGCGGCGCGTCCGCCGCCGATGGCTACTGGAACAAGCGCGACAAAAGCCGCGCCACGTTCGAAGGCGAATGGACCCGCACCGGCGACAAATACGAACTGACCTCCGAAGGGCGATATGTGTATTGCGGGCGCACCGATGACATGTTCAAGGTTTCGGGCATCTGGGTTTCGCCCTTCGAGGTCGAACAGGCCCTGATCTCGCACCCCGCCGTGCTGGAAGCCGCGGTTGTTGCGGCCCGCGATTCTGACGGGCTGGAAAAACCCAAGGCTTATATCGTGCTGAAACAGGATGGTTCGAACGGGCTGGCCGACGAGTTGCGCACCTTCGTCAAGGACAAGGTCGGCAAGTGGAAATACCCCCGCTGGATCGATTTCGTTGATGACCTGCCCAAGACCGCCACCGGCAAAATTCAGCGCTTCAAACTGCGGGAGGACGGGTGATGTTCGACTGGGCGCAAACGCCTTCGCAGCCGCTGACCGTCAATGGTGTTGCGCTTGAATATGCCTGTTACGGCCCGCCACCGGATCAGACACCAACCATCCTCCTGCTGCACGAAGGGTTGGGATGCGTCGCGCTGTGGCGGGATTTCCCGCAGGCTCTGGCAGATCGTACCGGCCTTGGTGTGCTGGTCTATTCCCGGCAGGGATACGGTCAGTCCGATCCGATCAGCCTGCCGCGCCCGATCCATTTCATGACGGACGAGGCGGTGAATGTCCTGCCGCACATCCTCGATCAGGCGGGCATTCAGCACTGTATCCTGTTTGGTCATTCCGACGGCGGCACCATCGCCGCGATCTATGCCGGCAGCGTCGAGGATTTCCGCGTGCGCGGCCTGATCCTCGAAGCGCCGCATTTCTTTACCGAACCGATGGGTCTGGCCGAGATTGCCCGCGCGCGCGAGGCGTTTCAAACAACCGACCTGGGCGACCGGATGGCCAGATACCATCGCGATCCCGAAGGGGCGTTTCGCGGCTGGTGCGATGTCTGGCTCGATCCCGATTTTACAGGCTGGAACGTGGCAGAGGTCATCGACTATATCCGCGTGCCCATCCTGGCCATTCAGGGCCGGGACGACCAATACGGCACTCTGGCGCAGATCGACGAGATCGAGGCCCGAACATATTGCCCCGTCGACACGGTGATCCTCGATTGCCGTCATGCGCCGCACAGCGAAGCGTCCGAACAGACGATGGAGGCGGTGGCAGAATACTGCACCCGCCTTCTGCGTATCGAAGCCGCAGAAATCATCACGGCCTGATCATGACCGTCACCCGCGACATGGCGCCTTACATCCCGGGTCTGACCGCGCGGCCTGCCTCGGACGCCTTCGCGGCAATCCGCGACACCGTCACCCCGGATATGACCGTCAATGACATCGCTGCGTCGGAAGCATGGCGCGCCGGGTGGGAGCTGTTGGAGCAGGGATGTTTCTGGGAAGCCCATGAAGTGTGGGAGCCGGTTTGGCTGAGCCTGCCGCCCAACTCGGTCGAACGGCATTTCGTTCAGGCCTGCATCCAGTTTGCAAACGCCTGCCTGAAACACCGGATGCAGCGCCCGCAAGCTGCCGCCCGCCTTGTCAAGCTGGCGCGCGAGCACCTGAAAAGTTGCAGGGACCGTGGCGTTATTCTCGGCATTGATTCCAGTGAACTGGACCAGAGATTGGACCGGATTCGGCCGGATTTTCGGGATGTGCAAAATAATGCATAAATTTATGACTGAAAAAGACGCATTTTTGCCTAATGATTCTAATACTTTGAAAAATATGGCGTGAAAATATGCATTATTTTGCCTATTGCTACTTGCTGAACCCCGAGCTGCGCAATAAACTGCACCGAAATGTCCCTTTGAGGAGCCTGAAATGACCCAACGCATCGACTTTCAGACCGACCCCTCGAAATACCGCCACTGGCGGGTCGAGTATGATGGCGAGATCGCCAACCTCTTCATGGATGTGGATGAGCAGGGCGGGCTGTTTCCGGGTTACGAGCTCAAGCTGAATTCCTATGACCTTGGCGTCGATATCGAACTGGCCGATGTGGTGCAGCGGATGCGGTTCGAGCATCCCGAAGTCAAGGTCGTGGTGATGCAGTCCGGCAAGGACCGCGTGTTCTGCGCCGGGGCCAATATCCGGATGCTGGGCGGTGCCAGCCACGCGCACAAGGTCAACTTCTGTAAATTCACCAACGAAACCCGCAACACTTTCGAGGCGGCGGAAGAGGACTCGGGCCAGAAATACATCGCCGCCGTCAAGGGCTCCTGCGCCGGGGGCGGATATGAGCTGGCGCTGGCCTGCAACTACATCATGCTGACCAATGACAGCACCTCGTCCGTGGCATTGCCCGAGGTGCCGCTGCTGGCGGTTCTGCCCGGCACAGGCGGCCTGACCCGCGTGACCGACAAGCGCAAGGTGCGCCGGGATCTGGCCGATGTCTTCTGCTCGGTCGAAGAGGGCGTGCGCGGCCAGCGCGCCGTCGACTGGAAACTGGTCGACGAGATCGCCCCCAACTCGAAATTCGACGAGGTGGTGCAGGACCGCGCCCGCGAGTTTGCCGCCGTCTCGACCAAAGCGCCGGCGGACAAGGGCATCGCACTCACGCCGCTCAACCGCACTTTCGGCGACGACGGTTCGGTCACCTATTCCACCGTCGAGGTCACAATCGATCGCGCCGCGGGCCGCGCAACCATCACCATCAACGGCCCGCAAGAGGACGCGCCTGCCGACATGGGCGCGGTCCAGGCCCAGGGCGCGGACACCTGGATGCTGCGCCTCGCCCGCGAGCTGGACGACGCCATCCTGCACCTGCGCCTGAACGAGCGCGAACTCGGTCTCGTCGTGTTCCAGACCCAGGGCGACCCGGCCCGCGTACTGGCCCATGAACAGCTGCTTCTGGACAACGCCGGTCACTGGCTGGCCAACGAGATCCTGAAATACTGGAAACGCGTGCTGAAACGCGTCGACATGACCTCGCGCAGCCTTGTTGCCATCGTCGAACACGGTTCCTGTTTCGCCGGGGTGCTGGCCGAATTGCTCTGGGCCGTCGACCGTTCCTACATGATGCTGGACGAGTTCGAAGGCGACAACCGCCCCCTGGCCGCGGTCACGCTCGGCGCCAGCAACTTCGGCACCTATCCGATGGGCAACAACCTGTCGCGCCTCGCCACCCGCTTCTGGGGCGATCCCGACGCCGTGGACAAGCTGAAGGACCACATCGGCGAACCGTTCGAGGCGCAGGAGGCCGAGGAACAGGGCCTTGTCACCTATGCCTACGACGATATCGACTGGGAGGACGAGGTTCGCATCTTCATGGAAGAACGCGCCAGCTTCTCGCCCGACGCGATGACCGGGATGGAGGCGAACCTGCGCTTTGCCGGTCCCGAAACGATGGAAACCCGCATCTTCGGCCGCCTTACCGCATGGCAGAACTGGATCTTCCAGCGCCCCAACGCGGTCGGTCCCGAAGGCGCATTGCAGCGTTACGGCACCGGCCTGCGCGGCGAATACAACATGGAACGTGTATAAGGGGCCCGGGCCCTTGGCGGAGGAAAGACATGCTTGACCTGATCAACGTAAGTTACGACACCCAGATCCCCAACAACGTGGGCCTGAGCCAGGACAAGAAGGTGCTCAAGGCGCTGGAAAAGTGGCACCCCGGCTATATCGACTGGTGGAACAAGCTGATCCCGCGGGACTTTCAGGAATCGCTGGTCTACCTGCGCACCGCCGTCAGCGTCGATCCCAAGGGCTGGGCCAAGTTCGACTACGTCAAGATGCCCGAATACCGCTGGGGCGTGCTCCTGGCGCCGCAGGTCGAGGAACGGATGATCCCCTGCGGCGAGCACGCGGGCCAACCCGCCTGGCAAGAGGTGCCGGGCGAATACCGCAACCTGCTCAAGCGCCTGATCGTGATCCAGGGCGACACCGAACCGGCCTCGGTCGAACAACAGCGCCTGCTGGCGCTGACCGCGCCCTCGCTTTACGACATGCGCAACCTGTTTCAGGTCAACGTCGAAGAGGGCCGCCACCTCTGGGCGATGGTCTATCTGCTGCACAAGTATTTCGGCCGCGATGGCCGGGAAGAGGCCGACGACCTGCTGCGCCGCCAGTCGGGTTCCGAAGAAGCCCCCCGCATGCTGGGCGCGTTCAACGAGGAAACGCCCGATTGGCTCAGCTTCTTCATGTTCACCTATTTCACCGACCGGGACGGCAAGATGCAGCTTGAATCGCTGGCGCAATCCGGTTTCGACCCGCTCAGCCGCACCTGCCGCTTCATGCTGACCGAAGAGGCGCACCACATGTTCGTGGGTGAAACCGGCGTTGGCCGGATCATCCAGAAAACCTGCGAGGTGATGAAGGAAAACGGCATCGACGATCCCTATGACGTGGGCAAGATCCGCGCGCTGGGTGTGATCGACCTGCCGACAATTCAGAAAAAGCTGAACCTGCATTACACCCTGTCGCTCGACCTGTTCGGGCAAGAGGTGTCGACCAATGCCGCCAATGCCTTCAACGCGGGCATCAAGGGGCGTTACATGGAAAACCGCCTGACCGACGACCACCAGCTTCAGGCCGACACCTATACCGTCTGGGATCTTGAGGACGGCAAGGCGGTCCAGAAACAAGTGCCCGCGCTGACCGCGATCAACATGCGCCTGCGCGACGATTATACCAAGGATGCCGCGGGCGGCGTCGGGCGCTGGAACAAGATCATCGAAAAGTCCGGCATCGACTTCGAACTCAAGCTCCCGCACGAGGCGTTCAACCGCAAGATCGGCGTCTTTGCCGACAAGCTGTTCGATCCCTCCGGCAAGGTCGTCAGCGGCGCAGAATATGACAAGGGCCTGCCCGACTGGCTGCCTACTCATGCCGACGGCGATTTCATCCAGTCGCTGATGAAACCCTGTTACGAGCCGGGCCAATACGCCCGCTGGATTGCGCCGCCCAAGGTGGGCATCGACAATCGCCCCGGCGACTTCGAATATGTGAAACTGCACATGGCGTAACACAAGAAACCCGGGCCAGGTGCCGCTAACGGTAACAAAATGTGACGAAAACCGGATTGACGGACTCACCATTTTTCCGTTTTTTGGGACCTGGCTTGTTCAGAAGGGGAGACCCGCAATGCAGATCGACCGCACCAAGGCTGAGACACCCAATCTCAAGGCTCTCGCTGGTCAGGTATCCGCGCTGCAAGGCCCCTGTGTCGGCTGTTCCGATTGTGTCGGGCTGTGCGCAGCCCTGATCGACACGCTGGTTCTGCCCGACGTCATCCTGACCAAGAGACGCGAGAGTTCATGAACCAGCCGCTCAAGCAGCACCTGATCGACCCCGAAATCTGTATCCGTTGCTACACATGCGAGATGACCTGCCCCGAACAGGCCATCGAACATGACGACATGAACGTGGTGGTGGATGCCGACAAATGCAAATTCTGCATGGATTGCATTCCCGTTTGCCCCACCGGCTCCATCGACAACTGGCGCGTGGTGGCCCAGCCCTATTCGCTGCAGGACCAATACGGCTGGATGGACCTGCCCGAGCAGGAAGAGATGACGGGCGACGAAGGGCTTGAAGCGCTGGACGACTCGATCGCCGCCCTGCTGGCCGAGGCGCACAAAGGCGCAGGGGGCAAGGCCAAGGCGCCGCAGTCGGCCTCAAAACCCACGATCAACATGTACGGCCTTGGCAAGCCCGCGCAGGCCAGGGTCACCGGCAACTTCCGCCTGACGGCCGAAGACAGCGACAACGACGTCCGCCACATCATCCTCGATTTCGGCTCGCTGCCCTTTCCGGTGCTCGAAGGGCAAAGCATCGGGATCATCCCGCCGGGCACGGATGACAACGGTAACGCTCATCTGCCGCGCCTCTATTCCGTGTCCAGCCCCCGCGATGGCGAGCGGCCGAACTTCAACAACCTGTCGCTCACCGTCAAGCGCGAGGAACAGGGCCTGTGCTCGAACTATGTCTGCGATCTCAAGCCCGGCGATACGGTCAACGTGACCGGCCCGTTCGGCTCGACCTTTCTGCTGCCGTCTGACCCGAACGCGCATCTGTTGATGATCTGCACCGGCACCGGCTCGGCCCCGTTCCGCGCCTTCACCATGCGCCGCCAGCGCGAATATCCGTCGCTCGAGGACTCTCTGATGCTGGTCTTCGGCGCCCGCCGCCCGCAGGAGCTGCCCTATTTCGGTCCACTCAAGAAGGTGCCGGAAAGCTTCATGTCCAAACACTTTGCCTTTTCCCGGCAAGAGGGAGAGCCGAAACATTATGTGCAGGACAAGCTGCGGGACGAGGCCGATAAAGTTGGCGAATTGCTGAAGAACCCGAACGGTCACATCTACATCTGCGGCCTCAAGGCGATGGAGCAGGGGGTCGAAGAGGCGCTCAAGGATATCGCGCGCGGTCTGGGACTGGAATGGGCCGATCTGCGTGACCGGATGCGTGACGAAGGACGATACCACGTCGAGACGTACTAATCGTACAACAGGGGTCTGGAAACCGGTACATTTCGGCCTTTTTGATTGCCCATGACGCCGTGGCATCGTAATTTGTGCATTATTTCACACAAAAGACCACGCAGGCGGCATGACCGAGATCACCAACTTCAGGGGCGAAACCACATCGCAAAGCGGCGTTGATCTGGTCGAAACGTCGGTTGATGCGCTGATTGCGCGCGTCGGCGAACGGGTCCGCAAGGCACGCGAAACCCGTGGAATACCGCGCCGTGTCCTGTCCGAAATTTCGGGTGTGTCACCACGATATCTTGCGCAATTGGAAGCCGGCGAAGGCAATATATCGATCGGCCTTCTGCAACGCGTCGCTAGTGCACTCGATCACCGGATCGAATGGCTGGTGGGCGAGGACGACCCGTGGAATTCGGACGCCCTGCGCGTGGCCGACCTGTTTCGCGCTGCCAACGCTGACGTGCAGCAGCAGGTCCTCAATACCCTGACCCCGGTTCCCGCCGAACTGCTCAGAGCCAACAGAATATGCCTCGTCGGCCTCCGCGGCGCCGGAAAATCGACCCTCGGCGCCATGCTCGGCGAGGCGCTGAACCTGCCATTTGTCGAGTTGAATGAACGGATCGAAGAGCAGGCGGGCATGCCAGTTGGCGAAGTCATGGCGCTTTACGGGCAAGAGGGTTACCGCAAGCTCGAAGCGCAGGCCGTGGACCGCGTCATCGCCACCCACGACGCCATGATTCTGGCCGTCGCCGGTGGCATCGTTGCCGAACCGGAAACGTACAACACCCTGCTCAACCATTTCCACACCATCTGGCTCCGCGCCTCACCCGTCGAACACATGGAACGCGTCCGCGCCCAGGGCGACGAACGGCCGATGGCGGGCAATCCCGAAGCGATGGAGCAACTCAAGTCGATCCTCACCAGCCGCGAGGCCCTTTATGGCAAGGCGCTCGCACGTCTGGACACGTCGGGACAATCGCTCGATGTGTCGCTGACACAGCTAAGGGAGCTGGTGAAAGAGCGCGGATTTCTGACCTGAGCCGTCGGTGTTTACAGTGGCTCCCGTAGCCACCCGTCCGCAAAAACCACTCGCTCGACACCGGCCAGTTTGCGAACGCGGTCCAGTTCCGCCTCCAACCTCCGGGTGCGGGCCGCTGACCACCGGGCGCGTCGCTCGGGCCACAGGGCGCGAACGCGCAATTCGCCACAGTCCCGATGCGCTTTCATGTCGATCCGCCCGACCAGGCGATCACCTTCGAGCAGCGGAAAGACATAATAGCCATAAACCCGCTTGGGTTCCGGCACGAACACTTCGATCCGATAGTGAAAGCCGAACAACCGCTCTGCCCGTTTGCGGTCGCGCAGGGCCGGGTCGAACGGGCTGAGCACCCGCATCCGCCCCGGAGCGACCGCCAGCCGGGCCGCCCGCTCCACGACATCGGGTCGGGCAAAAACCTTGCGCGGACGCCCGTCCGCGCCTTCGATCTCAACAGATTCAATCTCGCCGCGTGCAAGCGCTGCCTCACACCACGCCTTGGCCTCGCTTGAGGTGACCGTGTCCCAAAACGCCGAGATTTCGCCCGATGTGGCGAACCCCAACCGGTCAAGCGCCGCATTGCACAGCCAGTTCACCGTGCCCTCGGCATCGCACGGGGTACGACCGGGGCAAAGATGCGTCTCGATCACCCGTTCCGTCAGGTCATAACGCTTTTGAAACCCTTCACGCCCCACAACCGTCAAAGCGCCAGAGCGCCACAGGTATTCCAGTGCAGTCTTTGACGGGTGCCAGTCCCACCATCCGCCCGAGCCCTTCTTTTCATCCGTGCCCACGTCGGAAGATCCGACCGGGCCATGCTCGCGGATGTGATTCAGAACCGACTGGAACCTCTGTTCAAACCCGTCGCGGCGCCAGTTCTTCCAACGCGCCCGAAGCAGCTCGGCATCGCGCTCGAACCGCAAGTGCCAGTGTGGATAGAAGGTCATCGGGATGACAGCGGCATCATGCGTCCAGTGCTCGAACAAAGCCCGGTCACGCTCATAGAGCCGCTTGAGGTTGTCCGTTCGGTACGCCGGCCGGCGCGCGAACAGGATCATGTCATGTGCCCGCGCCACCGTGTTGATGCTGTCCAGTTGGACAAAGCCCAAGCGCTGGATCAATTCCAGCAACGACGCTCCCTTGGTCGGGCCGCTTGGCTGTTCCAGCAATGCATGCCGGTCCAGAAACAGTGCCCGGGCAGCGCGATTATCCAGCCGTTGCAGCGCCACGAACTCAGCGCCGCTTCAACGTGTCCCCATAGCTGATCTTGGGGGTCAGCGTGACGCGCGTTTCAATGTCGGTGTCCGGGTTTTCCAACCGCGCCGCGATGATCTCGGCCGCCTTGCGCCCGATTTCCAGCCGACAGGCATCCATAGTCGCCAGCCTGCGCGGCAGGCCCTGCAACAGCTCGACATTGTTGAAGCCCGCCAGCCCGATCTGACCGGGCACGTCGATGCCCTGATCCAGCAGGTACAGCAACCCACCCGCGCCGATCATGTCGTTGGAATAATAAAGAAAATCAAGCTCTGGTGATCGCTCCAGCATGGTTTGCGTCATCTCACGCCCCTTGGCCAGTGCCGAACCGCCGGAATAGAACTCGCGATCCTCTATCTCGACCCCGTTCTTGCCCAAGACCTCGGTAAACCCTTCGAAACGCTTTCTGGCCCGGTGATCCAGCGGCATCTTGGTGCCCATGAAGCCGATATGTTCATAGCCCGCTTTCAGGATCGCCTGCGCCATCTCGCGCCCGGCGCGGCGGTGCGAAATGCCGACCATCGCATCCACCGGCTTACCGTCAACATCCATGATTTCGACCACCGGAATCCCGGCGGAATCAAGCATGGCGCGGGCGGCTTCCGTATGCTCCAGCCCGGCGATGATCACACCCGAGGGCCGCCACGAGAGCATCTCGTACAGCACCTTCTCTTCCTTTTCGGGCAGATAATCGGTGACGCCCACCACCGGTTGCAATTCGGTATCTTCCAGTACCTGGTTGATGCCGGTCAGAACCTCGGGAAAGACCATGTTGGACAGCGACGGGATGATCACCGCCACCAGATTCACCCGGTTCGAGGCCAGCGCGCCGGCAATCTTGTTCGGGACATACCCAAGTTCTTTCGCTGCGGCCAGGACACGCGTGCGCGTGGCATCCGATACATCCCCCCGATTCCGCAACACCCGGCTGACGGTCATTTCGGACACGCCGGAGGCTTCCGAGACATCACGAAGGGTGAGCGGGCGTTTTGTTTCTGTAGTCACCTGGATACCTGCGCTGTTTGTTTTGCCCGATGGTAGCGCGAACGAATAGATTTGTACAACTGTCCTCAAAGGCCATGACAAGCTGAACAAAGGCGGTTACAGAGGGGCGGCGTGGCCCCGTGGCTCAACTGGATAGAGCAGCCCCCTCCTAAGGGGCAGGTTGCAGGTTCGAATCCTGCCGGGGTCGCCAAAACCACCTGAAAAATATGGCTTATTTACAGGACGTTGTGCGGAAGACTGCAAAAAGTCCCGTCAGCTTTCGGGCCGTAATCGACTGAAACGGCCGATTTCTCGTACAAGACCTGTACAAAATTCGCACGTTTGTGCGTATTTCGGGGGCCAATCATGAGCCGCCATAGCTTTGATCCCGAAATCGCGGGACGTGTTGGCCTGAACGCGGCGGTGATTTTCCAGAACATCACCTTCTGGATCGAGAAGAACCAAGCCAATCGCCGCAACCTTCGAGACGGGCGGTATTGGACTTACAATTCGATCTCGGCCTTTAGTGAGTTGTTCCCCTATCTGAGCGAAAAGCAGATCCGAACAGCGCTCGAAAAGCTGGTCAGCGCAGAGCTGATCATCAAGGGCAATTTCAGCGATGATCGTTATGATCGGACCTGTTGGTATGCCTTGGGCAACTCCATTTGCCCAAATGGGCAAATCGATCTGACCGAAAGGGAAAATGATGCATTTGCCCCTGAGGGCAAGCCATCTGCCCCTGAGGGCAAATCCTATAAGAACAGATATAAACCATATCAAAAACCAAATCCTTCGCACGCGAAGGTAGCGGTGGAGGATGAGATTTCAGAAAAGATTTTGTCCGCCTACCCCGAGGATCGCGTTCGCGGCAAAGCGGTTTGTAACTCGCAAATCCGCCAAGCGCTGGCCGACGGAGTGGACGCCAAAGACCTCGAGGACGCCGTGCGGACCTATGCGACCGAGAGCGAAGGCTTCACCCGCTCCAAGGTGTGCTTCTCCGACAATTGGTTCTCCTCTGGCCGTTGGTTGAAATACCTTCAGGAGGTTGAGGAGGCGCGAGAAGCGGGCAAAGCCAAAGAGGCTGAATTGCTGAAAGGTTTGGCCGATTGGGTCACGGACAAGCATCCCCTTTGCCGCCACATAACACCCGGCCAAGTGACCGCTTTGCTAGCCGCGAACCTAGTCAGCTCAGCTGAAATCGAAGCGGCGGGGCTTAGCGCATGAGTGCGATCGATCTCCACAAAGAGCAGAGAGCAAGGTTACCCACCGATTACATCGGCGGGACTTGTGAGGGGCGGCCAGCCTCCCCTTCAAACCCCAACCAAACGCACGCAAGCGGCGTCAAAGAGGGCCTTTCCGAGAGCGTGATCTTTCGATGCACCCCGTCGGAAAAGGCCGCGCTTGTGGCCAAGGCGCGCGCCGCTGGCCTGCCCAATGCCACGCTGATGCGCGAGGCATTGGGGCTGACCGAGGCACGTCGGCGCAAGCCCGTCCCCCGAGTTGACCCGAAGCTGACCTTTGCGATTGCCCGCGTCGGCGGCAACCTCAATCAGCTCTCCCGCTGGATCAACGGCGCGGTCAAATCCGGCTGCGCGAGCCAGATCGATGCGCTCAAGGTCACGACGCAGCTTGTGGCCATCGAGCGGCAATTGGCGCAGATCGTGGCGGCACACACGGGCGGTGGCGAATGATCATGTCGTTCTTCTCCACCGGTACGGGAGGCGGTGCAGCCCCCATCGACTACCTGACCGCGCGCGAAGTTCTGGCCTATGACGAGAACCGCAATCTGATCCGTGATGATAACGGCCAGCCGCAAACCAAGATCCGCGACCCGCTGCCCGAGGTGCTGCACGGCAATCCTGATCAGACCCGCGACCTTATCGATGCGAGCCCCAACAAATGGAGCTACACGGCAGGTGTGATCAGCTTTGCCGACAGCGACGATCCCAGTCCCGCCGCCCAGCAAGAGGCCATTGAGCTATTTGAGGCTCTGGCCTTTGCTGGGCTGGACAGGGATCAATACGATTGTCTCTGGGTGCGCCACTCGCATGAAGGCAATGTCGAGCTGCACTTCTGCACGCCACGCCTTGAGCTGAGCACGGGCAAGGCGTTGAACATCGCACCGCCAGGCCATGAAAACGCCTTTTCCAGCCTGCGTGATTTGATGAACAAGACGCACGGTTGGGCAGACCCTTTGGAGCCAGATCGCGCTCGCGAAGTGAGGGCGACGATTGAAGCGCCGACGCGCGCGCAAGGTCGCGAAGCGCTGCACGATTGGATCCTCGATCAGATCAGCGTCGGCACCATCACCGACCGCGCCAGCATGATCGATGCTTTGGCCGATGCAGGCTTTGATATCCCCCGTGCCAGCAAGAATTACATCACCGCCAAAGACCCCGACACCGGCGAGCGCTGGCGTTTGAAAGGAGAGATTTTCCATGACGACTGGCAAGCCGAACCGCCTCGCCGAGAAATTGAACGCGGACCTGGAGACAGTACGCAGCGACCACGCCGCCTTGATGGCATCTCAACTGGAGAGCTTCAGGAGCGATTTCAGCAGCATTGCGACCAGCGCGCTGCATACAATCGAGACCGATATCAGGTTCTTTCTGAGCGACAGCAGGAGCGAGTTGGAGGGGCGGAGCGAGACGATCAGGCGCTGGTTGACGATCTCACCCTGGGTGATCGTGGTGATGGTCTCATCCTGGATCGCGACAGTGCTGATCGCGAGTTGGTTTTGGGCGGGCTTGATCACGCGCTCGGAGATGACGAGGCTTGGCCTGACACGGATCGAACAGGCTGGGCAGACATGGGTGACGCTGGACCCCGACCGGACCGAATTGAAGACCTGCACCATGGCCGGGACGCCGGTCATCTGTATCGAGATCAAGGAACCCTAGATGACACAGACCCTGACAGCATTGGAACGCGAATTGCTCGCATCCGTCGAGCGGTTGGTGACGGCCTGCGAGAGTTCAGCCAAGGAATTGCACGCCTTGGAGAAGCGCTCGACCAGCAGGATCGAAAGCAAGGTGAATGGCTTGGCGCATTGCGTGGCGCTATTGATGAAATCACATCTCACGTCCGTCACCACATTGGCCGACTTGCTGCGCGAGGAGCAGAATTACGCGACGCTGCAGGCGGGGTTAGAGACCAGCTGGAAACTAGCGAAAGACGCCGAGAAGCGACTGAAAGAGAGTTAGACGCGAGAGATAGCCACCGCAGCGCCGGACATTCGCTTTGATCTAACTGCAAATGTTGGCGTGGTTCGAGGGTCTGCAGTGGGAATCTTAGATTCGTTCTGCAGCAATTCACCACACGTCTGCGATTTCTTTGCTGGGTGCGTAGCGGATAAACCGGAACTTCATGTAGAATGCAGCGAAGAGCTCGAAAGAGCCCTCACCGTGAATTCGAATTTCTCGCTGCGTGCGCACGCGGCACGAGAATCGCAGCAGTTGCGTAAATCCAAACGCTACCACGCGGCGTAAAATCCGGCCATTCAGGCAATTCGCAGCGAGGGTTCGAAGGCGAAGGGGCAGGTTGCGGACGGAACCGACTTTGGCAAGTGCAAGAAAATCTGCACACCATCGTGCTCTTCGGCGCGACTGATAGATGCTTATGGACAATACGAACAGCGTCACGGTTAGCTGTGCTGCCTTCGAAAACGGCTCGGTGTTTCACCTGTCCACCGCTTCACGGCGCGGGAAAGCGTTTCCTGATTTGCGTAGCCAAGCTCATGCGACAATTCCTTGAGCGAAATACTCGGATCTTCTCGCAGCCGTTCGAGGGTTCTGTCAGCGCGAACCTTCTCGACAATCTGCGCAAGGTTGGTGTCTTCCTCCGAGAGTTGCCGTCTGAAACTTCGCGCGCTGGTACTTGCCGCTGCAGCCAATCTGCCCAGCGTGGGCTGAGCCTTTCCAAGCATACTGCCGACCAACACGGCGGCTTGATCTGAGAGCGTATGCCCCGAGAGCAAAGTCGCCTGCTTCAAAGCATCGGATTTGGTTGCTTTGGTTATGACATGTTCTGGAAAGGCCTTACCGGCAACCCTCTCATCGATAAGAACGTCCAGAGCGCGGTTTTCGGCGGGCTGCACGCGATCACCAAGCCACGGTTTTAGATGGGACACGCCGGTTTCCGGATGAGAAACCAACGCGACGCGTGCAACAGATGGCGAGGCTCCGGTAGCGACGCTGCACATCATGTCGATCAACGACGCGACGTATTGCTGGACGTAATGCAGGGTTTCCAAATCACCTATGTCCAAAGCCCAGCCGTCCGTTATGCGCAGTGATTTTGGTTCATCGATGACCGTGAAAATCTCATGTGTCGAGTGTGCTGGCATCTTTCGCGATATCCTGCGAAGCCCCTCACGCACAGTCGGGCCCACAAAAGCAGCCGCACCGATCACACCGATTTCAAAACCACCGCGCCCGTTCACGATGCGGTGCGGCGCGTCAGCGCCTGCTTCTCTCGATATCTCGACCAAAAACTGAACCGCGCCGCGCAGGGGTATGGGAAGGTATGGTTGATCCTCGGGAACCCACTCCAGCGCTGCCTTGGCCAGTAAATGCTCTACGTCAAGCTGGGTTTGATTTGCCCACCGCCGCATCGGATGAATAGCCGCAGCGCGGATGAGTGGTATGGATGTTGTCATCTTGTTGTTCCTGCCGTGCCCTCTGCTTTTGGCCACCAAAGTCAAATCTACAGAGCATTCTTGATACAGATCAACAACCGCCTCGCAGATTTTGCGATGCTTTTTGAATACCGGAGCGCGTTAAAGCACGCCGCTGGATGAAACATTCGGCCGGGCCTTCCTCAGCGCGAATAGTAAGAAATCATTTGGTGGGAAGAGAGATATGAAACATCGAAATCTGGTCACAGTCACCGCGATGGTGTCCGTGGTGTGCCTGAGCCTGAGCGCACATGCTCAGACGGAGTCACCGCCCGGCGCACCCGGTGCGACGACGACGATCAATGGCAAACAACTGCCGCCGCCTCCAGCCGAGTTTGGTGGCAAAATTGAGCCACAAGCGCTCAAGTCAACCGAGTATTGGCCACCGCGCGTGGTACCGCCGGAAGGGGCACCCAACGTTCTGCTTATCATCCTTGATGACGCTGGGTTTGGCGTTCCAAGCACCTTCGGTGGGGTAATCCCAACGGACACGATGGACGAACTGGCGGCCGAGGGTCTCAGCTTCACCAACATCCACTCCACCGCGCTGTGCTCGCCCACGCGCGCCGCGCTGATCACCGGGCGCAACCACCATTCGGTGGGCTTTGGCGTGATCTCGGAGCAGTCGACGGGCTTTCCCGGCTACAACTCGATCATTCCAGAGGACAAGGCGACCATCGGCCGGATACTATCAGACAACGGCTACGCAACTTCGTGGTTCGGGAAAGATCACAACACGCCGTCTTTCGCCGCCAGCCAGGCGGGACCATTCGACAAATGGCCCACAGGTCTCGGGTTTGAGTATTTCTATGGCTTTGTTGGCGGTGATGCGAACCAATGGCAACCAAACCTCTTCCGCAACACGACCCAGATTTACCCCTACGACGGAAATCCGGAATGGAACATGATCACGGGTATGGCGGATGATGCGATCCAGCACATTTCACGTCTGACCCAGATCGAACCCAATAAGCCGTTCTTCGTGAAATACGCGCCAGGTGCGACACATGCGCCGCACCACCCGACCAAGGAATGGGTGGAAAAGATCGAGGCGATGAACCTCTTTGACGACGGCTATGAAGCGCTGCGCCAGACGATATTCGAAAACCAGAAGAAGCTGGGGCTTGTCCCTCAGGATGCGACCTTGACGCCATGGCCCGCTGACAAGATCAAGCCATGGGATCAACTGAGCGATGACGAGAAAAAACTGTTCGTCAAGCAGGTCGAGGTCTTTGCCGCCTATGCGGCCTACACCGACCATGAGATTGGCCGCGTTGTCGATGCTATCGACGATCTGGGACGGTTGGAGAACACGCTGGTCATTTACATCAACGGTGACAACGGGACATCCGCCGAGGGCGGTCCCATGGGAACGCCGAACGAGGTTGCCTGGTTCAACGGTATCTCGGCCATGCCTGCCAAGACCCAACTTCAATGGTATGATGTTTGGGGCACCGAAGAGACGTACAACCACATGTCCGCAGGCTGGTCATGGGCTTTTGACACGCCGTTCGATTACTTCAAGCAAAATGCCAACCGGCTGGGTGGCGTGCGTCAGAACATGGTCGTGGCATGGCCCAAAGGGATTACCGACAAAGGCGGGATGCGCGATCAGTTCCTGCACGTGATCGACGTCGTCCCGACCCTTCTCGAAGTGACCGGTATCGCTGAACCGCTCGAGGTGGACGGCATCGTTCAGTCACCAATTGAAGGCACAAGCTTTGCCTATACCTTCGACAAGGCGAACGCAGATGCGCCAAGTCGTCACCGTACGCAGTACTTTGAGATGATGGGCCAATGGGCGCTGTATCACGAAGGCTGGTTCCTGAGCACCAAGGTCAACCGGATGCCCTGGGAAACACCCAAAACACCCAACCCGGATCCGCTCAATAATCAAGTGTTCGAGCTTTATGACCTGAGAACAGACATGAACCAGCAAAAGAACGTCGCTGCGGATCACCCTGAAAAAGTCGAGGAACTGAAGGCGATCTTCATCGAGGAAGCCAAAAAGTATCAGGTGTTCCCGCTGGATGCCTCTGTCACATCCCGCCTCGCGAAGCCGCGACCCAGCATCACCGCAGGCCGCACCGAGTTTGTCTATACGCAACCCATGATCGGTGTGCCTCAGGGCGACTCTCCCAGTATCTTGAATTCGTCCTATACGTTCACGGCCGAGATCGAGGTGCCTGACGGCAGCGCGGAGGGTATGATCGTGACGTCTGGCGGCAGGTTCGCGGGCTACGGGTTCTACCTCAAGGACGGCAAGCCGACTTTCACTTGGAACATGCTCAATCTTGAGCGCATCCAGTGGCAGGGTGACGACGCTTTGACACCAGGAAAACATACCGTCGAGTTCGATTTCAAATATGACGGATTGGGTGACGGAACGCTGGCCTATGGCGATGCCAGCGGCATCGGACAGAGTGGCACCGGCACCCTGAGCGTGGATGGCAAGGTTGTTGCGACCAAGAAGATGAAGAACACCATACCGGTCATTCTGCAATGGGATGAGTCGTTCGACATCGGGCAGGACACGCTAACAGGTGTCTACGACGACGACTACAAACCGCCCTTCAACCTGACTGCCAAGCTGGACAAGCTGACGTTGAAAATCGACCGGCCGAAACTTTCGGACGCCGATAAGAAGCGGCTTGAAGACGCAATGCATCGCGCGAGCGACTGATCATGCACGGCCCCCGTTATGTCGAGCGGGGGCCGTTCCATTCATTCGACGGGGACGACTATGCATACCAAGAAAAAGCAACAAAGTGTCGGTCCGACCCGACGCCAGATCTGTGCCGGTGCAGCGACATTGCTGGCAACGGCGGCAAGTCGTGATGCAGCGGCCCAAGACGCCAACCAGTCCGAGGCCGACTTTCTCTTCGTGCAGACGGCCAAGGACATGGCTTACGCCGCTGACGAAAATCGCCTGACGCTTCGAGG
Organism: Ruegeria sp. CI1; assembly: GCF_056536925.1. Taxonomy (NCBI): domain Bacteria; kingdom Pseudomonadati; phylum Pseudomonadota; class Alphaproteobacteria; order Rhodobacterales; family Roseobacteraceae; genus Ruegeria; species Ruegeria sp. CI1. The sequence goes on from NZ_JBQFQP010000003.1 coordinate 100,918, forward strand.
TGTAAGCCCGGTGACCCTGTTCTTCTCGGATCGCCCCGACCGGATCGCGGGCAACATGAAAACAGAGCGGTTTATTCCTTTCTGGAGCGAAGGCGAGGACAGTTTTCTGGCCGTGCCACCCAACGCCGATCTTTCGATCCTGGAAGGCGATGAACTCCTTCAAGTCGTCGTGGAGTTGAAGAACCCCGTGCTCGACGGGGACGATCTACACTACACGGTCGACCGCATTCTGACAGGCACAATGCCAGTGCTTGGGGAAAACATATCGCTTTTTATAGACGTTATCGGAATGCCGCGTACGCCGGTATCCGCAGCAGGGGTTCGGCGGCGCACCTACCGGCGTGCGGTTATGTACTAGCAACAGCGCGCGTGGTGCGTTGTTAAGATAGGGGGATACTGAATTGGCAAAACCAAGCACCTTGTACTGGTGGCTGGTTGGGCTTGGCTCGATCATCCTCGTCGTGGCAGAGGTCGTGTTTGGCGGCATCCTGCTTCACAGCGAAACAAGGCAGATCACCTCGACAACCCGCGTTCTATTGTTCCTGCTGAGCGGCAGCTTGTTGTCGCTCGCCATGCTCGCTGCGCTGCGCCACTACCTGTTGTCCACCAATGCCCGGCAGGAAACCACCGACCCTGAGCATGCGCCATCGTCGCGCGGTCTGAGTGTCATCCCCTTGGTGCGGGCAATCCTTATCACCTTTACCGTCATCATTGCGATCCTTGTCGCCCTTGCAGAGCTTGGGGTCAAAATTGCACCGATGTTGGCAGGGGCAGGCATCGTCGGGATCGTATTGGGTATGGGGGCGCAGAGCCTCTTGAAGGATATTCTAGCGGGCATTTTCTTTGTGATAGACGATGCCTTTCGGCTGGGAGAATATGTAGAGATCGGCGAGACACGCGGCACCGTCGAAAAGATTTCTCTGAGATCGATGCAAATCAGGCACCACCGGGGGGCGCTGCAAACGCTCCCCTACGGCACCATTCAATCGGTCAAGAATCTCAGCCGGGACTGGGTCATCTCAAAGCTTGAGTTTCAGGTCCCCCACGACACGGACATCCTCAAAGTCAAAAAAGTCATCAAAGCGCTGTCCAGGCAAATCGAAGAGGATGAGTATTTTGGTCCGCAAATGCTCTCTCCTGTTAAGTTTCAAGGTATCTACGGCGTCGATCTCTACGGGCTGACCGTGCGTGTCAAATTCACAACCCTGCCTGGCGAACAGTTTCTCATCCGCCGCGAAGTCTACAGGCTGGTTCAGCAAGGCTTTGCAAACAACGGTATCGAGTTTGCTGAACGTACTGTAAAAGTGGATCGTTCAGACGATGTTATTGCCACCGCGGACGACACCGAGGCACCGCGTGTATCGGCCTCTGGCTGACGGCTGACGTACTGGCGCGTCTAATCAATTGTTTTTCGCGCTTAAAAAAGGACATGGCCATGCGCTGTTTGACTGTATTGGTTGTCGTTGCCGCCGCAGTGATCAGCGGCTGCGGTGAACGCGGAACATTGGCCCTGTTGCCAAATGCTGCAACGCCGGCACGCGAAAGGACGATCCTGGTCGCGGCCTCCCGGGCACCTGCACCCGCGCCAGATTTCTTTACTGAAACCCGTTCCGACCAGACCAATTATTCCAAACTTGTCATCTCGATACCGCCAGCGCGGGAAATCGGGGAAGTGAGGTACCCTAAAGGACAAGATGTTGATCCTAACACGCAGTTCCTGGTCTCCTCTGCCGTTCGGCTGAAAGGCAAACAGGCATTTGTGCGGGCCATAAATGAAGAGGCCGGCAAACGCGCCGTCGATGACCGTCAAGGATTTGTTTTCGTCCATGGGTTCAATACCAATTCAGCCGAAGCTGTCATACGTGCAACCGCCCTCGCAGAAGATACCGGACGCGAAGGGGTCGAAATCGTGTATTCATGGCCTTCTGCCGGCCGCGTGTTGAAATACCTTGATGACCGTGAAAGCGCATTGTTTGCCCGTGGATCATTCAAAGAGACCCTCGCCGCCATGTCAGAGTCGCGTCTGACGAACTATCTGGTGGTTGCCCACTCCATGGGAAATTTCGTGGCCATGGACACCATGCGTGAATTGGCTCAGCAAAATCAAATATCGGTTTTGCGGAAAATCCGGGTTCTGATCCTGATATCTGCGGACCTCGACATAGATGTTTTCCGCACGCAGGCACAACCTGTCCTGGCGCAAGGTATACCCATCATCTTGCTGACAACAAACGATGATCTGGCACTTAGCTTCTCTTCAAAACTTCGGCGTCAGGGAGATAGGGTCGGTGATATCAAATCCGTGTCTGAGCTTGGCGGTCTGAAGGTTGCCGTATTTGACTTGACCAACATTAAGTCCGGTGACCCGCTGAAGCATTTCAAGATCGGCTCATCTCCGGAAATATTGAAATTCCTCAAGTCACTGCATCAGTCTGGAGGCGGCGTCATCAGCAACGACGCAACGGGACGCATCATTACCGTCGACGCAGAAAAACTTGAAGCTGAGACGGGCATCGTTTTAACGCAGTAATCAATATGCCGGTGCGCGTTCACCGCGTTATTTCTGCACGTGCTTGATTTCTTCGCTGCAAGCGCGAAACGCAACTCTTGAAAGTGACCACTTTGGGCTCAGAGCTGCCCAATGCTAACGCGGCACACCCCTGCTTTTGGGCCGAACAAGACCAGCCGTTGGCACAAACGCCAAACTCTCGATCTTAAGCCGTCCCTGTCGATCACCGGATATTCGCGCTTCGGAAGGCGACGTTCGTGTCGGACGCCGCGAATTCGGTCTCCGAGCCCATGATTGCTATTGCTATTTCGTGCTGCGTGCGCACGCAGCTGTGTCTTTGCTGCACGAGCAAATCAACGCTCGTTGTTCAGAAGAAAGGAATGTGGACATTCAACCCAAGAGACCCGGGTTTCCATAAGGAAACGACAATCTGGACGCCCTCAACCGCTTTGGATCGCCACGCGACCCCGAAAACCTCGTTACCTACTTTGAGTCTGCGAGGGGGTGGTAGCAGGCTGTCCACACACCATCTGACTGCTTTTCAAGACGCGGCGCTTCGCGCTCGCATAGGTCGCTGGCAAAGGCACACCGCGCCCGGAAGGCGCAGCCTTTTGGCGGGTTCAGCGGGTCTGGCAATTCGGTTTCCCGCCCCTCCGGCGCGGTCAACGGGCGTCCGACCACAGGCGCACTGTCAGCCAGAAGCTTGGTATAGGGATGCTTGGGATGCGCAAAGACCTGGTCCGCCGGGCCGACCTCGACCACCGCGCCGAAATAGAGCACCGCGACCCGGTCGCTGACCGCCTCGACCACGGCAAGGTCGTGGCTGATGAACAGATAGGTCAGACCGAATTGCTGCTTCAAATCGGCCAGCAGGTTCAGAACCTGCGCCTGCACCGACACGTCCAGCGCCGAAACGGGTTCGTCGAGGATGAGGATACGCGCATCCGCGGCCAGTGCGCGGGCAATGCCGATCCGCTGCGCCTGCCCGCCCGAGAACTCATGCGGATAGCGATCCAGAAATTCCTCGCGCAGGTTCACTGCGGCAAAGATCTCCCGTATGCGGTCCGCACGGGCCGCCGCGGGCATGTTGTGAAGGTGCTTCAACGGCGCTTCCATGATCTGACGGATCGTCTTGCGCGGGTTGAGGCTGCTGATCGGGTCCTGGAACACATATTGGATCTTCCGCCCGAACAAGGCCGGATCGGCGTTGTCCAGTGGTTCGCCATTGATCTCGATCGTGCCGGAGCTGGGCGGCAGGAGACCGACGAGCATCCGCGCGAGCGTGGATTTTCCGCAGCCCGACTCTCCGACAATGCCAAGGGTTTCGCCTTCTTCTACCGTCAGGGACAAGGGTTGCACGGCACGCACCAGCGCCTTTGGTGGGCCGAAAAGGCGCTTGCCGACAGGAAAGACCTTGCCAAGGCTTGTCAGCTTGAGAGCAGCGGTCATTGGAGTACCTCCTGCGCGGGGAGTTCCGGGGTGATGCAACGCACAAGGCTGTCGGAGGTGTGCGGCGCAAGCGCGATGTTGCCCCGCCGACAAGCGTCGCTTGCCTTGTGGCAACGCTCTGCAAAGGCGCATCCCTCGGGCAGTTTGTCCACCACGGGGGGCAGGCCGGGAATGGCAGCCAGTTCGCGGCGTCCCTGGCCCAGTTCGGGCACACAGGCCATCAGCCGCGCCGTATAGGGGTGGGCGGGTGCGTTCAGGATAGTCTGTGTCGGGCCTTCCTCGACGATCCGGCCCGCGTACATCACCGCGACCCGGTCGCACAGCTGGGCGACCACGCCGAAGTCATGGGTGATGAAGATAATGGCCAACCCGCGTTCCCGCCGCAGGTCATCCAGCAACGACAGGATTTGCGCCTGCACGGTCACATCCAGTGCCGTGGTCGGTTCATCTGCGATGATGACCTCGGGCTCGTTGGCCAGCGCCATGGCAATCCCCACGCGCTGCCGCATGCCGCCCGACATTTCGTGCGGGTAGCTGTCGACACGCTGTTCCGCATTCGGGATACGCACTGATTTCAACAGGTTGATGGCGTGTGCGCGCGCCTTGTGCCGATCAAACGGGTGATGTGCCCGAACCGCCTCGATCAACTGGTCGCCAACAGTATAGAGCGGGTGCAGCGTGGCCAGCGGATCCTGAAAGATGTAGGCGATCCTGTCGCCCCTGAGCGACCGCAGTTTTTCATAGGGCGCGCCGATCAGATCCTCGCCCTTGTAGTGGACCGCGCCGCCGGTGATCACGCCGGGGGGCGAGGCCACAAGCCCCATGATGCTGAGCGCGGTGACGGATTTGCCGGAGCCGCTTTCGCCGATCACCCCTAGGCATTCGCCGGGGTTCACCTGCAAATCGACACCGCCGACGGCGTTGTAGACGCGGTCCTTGACGTGAAATTGCGTTTTCAATCCAAGCAGTGCCAATAAGGTGTCGGGTTTGGCTTCCGGGACCGGTCCGGTCCGTTTGACCATGGTTGTCGGCATCGGGCGCGACAGGGCGCCGGATTTCAGGCGCGGGTCCAGCGCGTCGCGCACGCCGTCACCCAGAAGGTTGATGGCCATGACGATGATCAGGATCATCGCGCCCGGCACGACCGAGGTATGCGGATTGGTGATCAGCGCCGAGCGCGCCTCGCCCAGCATGGAGCCAAGGTCGGCCTGCGGCGGCTGCGACCCGAGGCCCAGAAAGCTGAGACCGGCGGTTTCAAGGATCATCCAGCCGATCGTTGTGGACATGGCGATCACGATCACCGGGATCACGTTGGGCAGCACCTCGGTCAGGATGATGCGCGCATCTGTCATGCCCGACAGCCGTGCTGCGTCGACGAATTCCTTATGGGCGATGCCCACGGTGATTCCACGAATGTTTCGGGCAAAGAACGGGATGTTGACCGCCGCGACCGCGATCAGCGCGTTCATCAGCCCCGGCCCAAGGGCTGCGACAATGGCCAGCGCCAGTAGGATGTAGGGGAAGGCCATCAGCATGTCGACGCCGCGCATGATGATGTTGTCCGTGCGCCCGCCGTTATAGCCCGCGATGATGCCGATGGCCGCGCCAAGCGTCGCGGCGACGATCGCGGCGGCGAAACCCACGGCCAGCGACAGGCGCGTGCCCCAGAGCAGGCGGCTGAGAAGATCGCGCCCGAGGTGATCGGTGCCCAGAAGGGCGCCGTCGGAAAACGGTCGCTTGAACCGGTTCGCCGTGTTGGTCACATCGGGATCGGCCAGCGGCAGAAGCGGCGTGATCAGCGCAAGCACGACGACCAGCCCCATCACGATCAACCCGCCAAGCGCAAGCCGGTTGCGCGCCAGAAGCTTCAGGAAGGCCATCATGTCTTGATCCTTGGGTCGAGCAGGCTTTGTGCGACATCGACCGCGATGTTGAACATCACATAGCAGGCGGCGACGAAGACCACGCCTCCCTGCACCAGCAGGATGTCGCGTTTCAGGATGGCATCGACCAGCATGCGCCCGACACCGGGCCATTGGAACACCATTTCGATATAGACGGCCCCGGACAGAACGAAACCGGCCTGCACCCCCAGCACCGGAATGATGCTGACCATCGCGGCGCGCAGGGCATGGCGCCAGATGACCGAGCGTTCATGCACGCCCTTGGCCCGCGCGGTACGGATGAAATCCTGACGCAGCACCTCGAGCATCGCCGAACGCGACAATCGGGCGATGACCCCGGTTGCCACCACCGCCAGCGCCAGCGCGGGCAGGGTCAGGTGGCTGATCAGCGCGGACAGGTCGCGTGCGCCATAGATGGGCCACATGCCTGAGACCGGGAACCATCGCAGTTTCACCGCGAAGATGAGGATCATCATCATACCAAGAAAAAACGATGGAATGGAGATACCCAGAAGAACCGCAAAAGTGATGGTCTTGTCGGCCAGGCCGTATTGCCGTGCCGCCGATACGACGCCCGCGGCGATGCCGAGTATTGAACACAGGACAAAGGCCGTGCCCGCCAGGATCAACGTCGCCCCGAAACGGTCAAGCACCTCGTCCAGAACCGCCCGGTTCAGTGAGAAGCTGCGCCCGAAATCGCCCTGAAGCATGTTGCCGAGCCAGATGAAATATCGCTGCACCATCGGCTTGTCCAAGCCAAGGTCGCGGTTGAGTTTTTCCACGTTTTCCGGGGTCGCGTAGGACCCGAGAATGGCCGTGGCGGGGTCGCCGGGGATCATGACCATGATGACGAAAACAATGATCGAAATTCCGAACAATACCGGAATCGCGGAAATCAGTCTTTTCAGGATATAGCCTGCCATTGCCCTCTCCCGGAAATGTGCAGCCGCGCAAGGCGCGCGGCTGCACCAGTCGCATTAGTTCTTGGTCACGTCATCCAGCAGCAGGAAGAACGACGGCTGGAGCGAGAAATTCTCGACACGGTCGGATGTGACCGCATTCTGCTTCCAGTTGGCTACGAAGACCCAGGGCGCGTCTTCCTGCACGATCACCTGCATCTCCTGATAGAGACGCGCGCGCTCTGCCTGATCGGTCGCCACGCGGGCGGCTTCCAGCAGTTCGTCAACTTTCGGGTTGGAATAGTAGCCCGAGTTGAACCCGCCCTGATCCGGCCATGCGGCTGTGCGCAGGGCAAGGAACGGAAGCGTGTCCGGGTCGTTGGTCATCCACGCCATTTCGGCCATGTCCGCCTTGCCTTCGAGGCCCGGATTCACCTCGCCAAGGAAGGTGTTCCATTCATAAGTCTCGATGTTGACGGTCAGGCCAACTGCCTGAAGGTCGGCCTGGATCGCGGTGCCCATGGCCACGGGATCCAGCATCCCCGACCCGCCCTCGGTGACGTAGAATGTCAATTCGGCGCCCTCGGCACCCGCCTCGGCAAGCAGTTCGCGCGCCTTGTCGGGATCATAGGGATAGGGTTCCAGGCTTTCGTTGTAGGCCCAGGCAAACGCCGGCGGAGTCGGGCCAGCGGCAACGGCGGCGGTGCCTTCCAGCACGTCGTTCACGATCGCTTCCTTGTTGATCGCATAGTTCGCGGCCTGACGAACGCGGACATCGGCAAAGGGGCCTTCCTTGGCGTTCAGGATCAGGAACCAGACGTGGGGCCCGGCCTGTTCGTGCACGGTGTAGGTTTCGCCCTGAAACTCGTTCAGCGCGACCGGGGGCACTTCGACCATCAGGTCGATGCCGCCTGCAAGCATCTCGGCGGTGCGGGTGTTGGCGTCGGTTATCGGGCGGAAGACGACGGCCTGCAATTCGGGCGCGCCGTCCCAATAGTCCGCGTTGGCCTCGATGACCACCGCTTCGTTCGACCGCCATTCTGCGAATTTGAAGGCGCCGGTACCGGACGGGTTGCGACCGAATTCGGCGCCGTGCTGTTCAACCGCGGTCGGCGACACGATCAGGCCCGTGGGATAGGCCAGGTTCGACAGGAACGGCGCATAGGGCGCGTTCAGGGTGAAACGAACGGTCAGATCGTCCACAACCTCGACATTCTCGACGGCAGAGAAGAAGAACGACAGCGGGAACGGACCGGTGTTGTGGTAGGGGTGGTTTTCGTCCAGCATCCGGTCGAAGTTGAACTTGACCGCATCGGCATTGAAGGCGCTGCCGTCATGGAAGGTCACGCCGTCGCGCAGTGTGAAGGTGTAAACCGTGCCGTCGTCGCTGATGTCCCAGGATGTGGCCAGCGAAGGTTCGACTTCAAGCGTGCCGTCCTTGTAGCGCACCAGCCCGTCATAGACGTTCATCAGGATGCGGAAATCGTTGACGGCGGTCACGGCGCCCGGGTCAAGCGCCTTGGGTTCGGCGATCTGCCCAACGATCAGAACATCATCAGGCGTCTGAGCCTGGGCCGCGAGCGGAGAGAGAGCAAGTGCCGTGGCTGCACCAGCAGCCAGCATTGCCCTGCGGGACAGTTTCAGCAGTTTCATGAGGTGTCTCCCTGTTATTTATCATGATGAATTGCATTCACGCAAATTATCATGATAAATACAAGGAAAATGTGTTAGGGCAGTTGAATGACCTTCTCGATTCTGACTTTCGACAAGAAAACAGGCACTTTTGCCGCCGCCGCAGCCACAGGAAGTCTCTGTGTGGGGGGGTGGGTTCTGCGCGGCGATATCGAATCAGGCCTGGTGGCTTCGCAGGGAACAGCGCCCAGTACGTTCTGGCGGGATAACGTGTTGCGGGCTATGCATCAGGGGCAATCGGCAAAAGAGGCTGTTGAGGCGGTGACCAAGAGCGATCCGGGGCGCGGACATCGCCAGCTGATCGCACTTGACCGTCAAGCCCGCGCCCACGGATTCACCGGGGCCGATAGCGTTGCCTATGCGAACCACATCACGGAACCAGGAATAGCCATCGCCGGAAACATGCTGAAAGGGCCAGAGGTGCTGGAGTCCATGATGTCTGCCGCGCGGACAGACGATATTTCAGTTGCTGACCGAATGCTTCGCGTTCTGAGCGCCGCAAAACAGGCCGGCGGCGATAGTCGAGGGGTGTTATCCGCTGCGCTGCTGGTACTTGCCCCGGATCGTGCCCCGTTGGATTTGCGCATCGATCACAGCGATGATCCCATCTCGGAATTGGAGAGCTTATGCCACCGGACCCGGCAACCCCCGTATTGCGATTGGTTGTCAGAGGTTCCCGTTCTCTTGGATAAATCTCGCGCCCCCGAGTAATCGCTGCCACCCTAAAACACCGACCAGCCCGTCGCCCGCGCCAGCATCGCCGCCGCGCGGGTGCCTGCATGTGAGTTCCCATAGTGGTTCAGCCCCGGCGACCAGATCGCGATTGACGCGACCTTCGGCGCGATCACCATAATTCCGCCCCCGACCCCGCTCTTGCCGGGCAGGCCGACCTGATAGGCGAACTCTCCTGACCCGTCATAGTGGCCGCATGTCATCATCAACGCATTGATACGCCGCGCATGCCGGGGCGAGATCACGTTCGGGCCGGTCGCAAGCCGGGCAAGCGATCTACCGGCAAGGGCGAGCTGCCGTGTTGTCATCTCGATTGCGCATTGATGGAAATAGGTCCCAAGGGTCAGGTCCGGCGCATTTTCGAGGTTGCCATGCGATTGAAGGTAATGTGCCAAAGCCTTGTTACGGGCGCCCGTCGATTTTTCCGACGCTGCGACACGTTCGTTGATATGAATGTCGTCGGTTTCCGCCAGAGTTCGGACCAGACCAAGAATTTCAGCGAGGGCCTGTTTGGGTTGCCGTCCGGACAAAAGCACATCGGTCGTGACAATTGCCCCAGCGTTCACAAAGGGATTGCGGGGGCGGCCCTTCTCGCGTTCCAGCAGGACGACGGAGTCAAACGACGTGCCGGATGGTTCGCGCCCGACTCGGCTCCACAATTGGTCGCCGATGCGCCCCAGCGTCGCCGCAAGGGAAAAGACCTTGGACACGCTTTGTATCGAGAAGGGGTCATCCGCAGCCCCGACGTTTAGGCATTCGCCGTTTGCCAGACAAACGCTCATCGCGAACCTGTTCGAAGGAACGTTCGCCAATTCCGGAATATACTGGGCTGGCGTACCCCAATTGTCCTGACGAAAAATCTCGTCATGGATGTCGCGCAACATGCGCTCTGTCAGGACCACATTACTCTCCCAGAAACCGCCGCTGCAAATGGGCTTCCTGAACGCACATCAGTTCTTCCGCGATCTGCATATGCGAATACATGATCTTGCGGGCCTGTTCCGGTTCGCCCTGCCGCAGGGCCTCTACCAGTTGCAGCTGGTGTTCCCGCCCCTTATGCCAAAGGTCGACGTTGGGTGGATCATATAACTGGCGATAGACTGTAAGGTCGGTCAGCGTCTGGGCCATGAACCCGATGACAAAGCCAAGCAACCGATTGCCAGCGAAATCCGATAGCCGGGCATGGAAAACCAGAGAGCTGATGTGCTGCTCTTTCTCTTCATCGGCAGAAGTCGCAGGTTCAGGGTGTCTCAGCGCAAGGCTGTGCAATTCCTCCAGCTGTCCTAAGTCAAGCCGCCCGGCAAGGCTGGCGGCGAGTTCGGGCTCCAGAACTTTCCGCATTTGATAGATGTCGGCGATGGACAGGTTCTGAAAGTAAAAGTAATTGGCTAAGAGGGACCGGGCGCGCTCAGTGGAAACCTCTCCTACAATGCTTCCACCGCCGGGGCCGGTCTTGGTCACGATCAGGCCTTGCGCCTCGAGAATGCGCAGCGCTTCACGGACAGTACCCTTAGATACACCAAACTGCTCAATCATCGCGCTTTCATTGGGCAGCTTGTCACCTGCCTTCAGATCACGTTCGACCACCCATTGTTTGATTTCATCCGCAACCCGAACCGGTCGCGATCGTTTTGGCTTGGGCGACGGTGTGCCGTTACCGTCCATACTGCACCTCAAATTTTATCATGATAAAATCATAGACACCTCAAGCGTCTATGTGTAGGGAAATATTTATCATGATAAATTAGAGGTTACCATGAGCTGGGGACAGTGCGCACAAGACCGGTTGTCGGATATCGCCAGATGCAGCGTTGATAGAAAAGGCGTTACGCGGTTTCCCTTTACGCCCCAGCACGAGGCTGCGCTGGATGTCATTCGCTCATGGATGTCACAGGCTGGCCTAAGAGTGCATATGGACGCGGCCGGCACACTCATCGGTCGCACGGAAGGGCCAAAGGGCGCGCCGACATTCTTGATCGGATCTCACCAGGATTCTGTGAGGAATGGCGGACGATACGACGGGATCATGGGCGTTGTCTTGGGGTGCCTCGCGCTTGAGAAACTTGTGGCAGACGGGATCGAACTGCCCTTTTCAGTCGAAGTCCTCGCCTTTGCCGACGAAGAAGGCGTTCGGTTTCCCACGGCCCTGATGGGGCCGCGCGCTTTGGCAGGCACCTTTGATCCGGCGATCCTGGATATGGCGGACAAAGACGGGGTATCCCTTCGGGCCGCGCTTGCCCGCTTTGGGGGTGATCCGGACTGCGTCGCGTCACTGGCACGGGACCACGCCAAGACATTGGGCTATCTGGAGGTCCATATCGAACAAGGACCGGTGCTGGAGGCAAAGGATAGCGCGCTTGGGGTTGTCACGGGCATCTGTGGCATCGAGCGGAACACTGTCACATTCACTGGCGATACGGGTCATGCCGGTACAGTTCCCATGGACGGCCGCCGTGATGCTCTGGTGGCCGCCTCGGATTTCATTTCAGCCATCCATGACGCGGCGAAACAGGCCACCGATCTGCGGGCGACCATTGGCGCATTGTCCTTGCATCCTAACGTAGTGAACGCGATCCCACGCGCGGTTGAATTGACCTTGGAGATTCGGGCGCTGAACGACACCGTCCGCGACGATTTCGCAAGATTGGCACGATCCCTGGGCGATAACATCTCGGGCGGGCGTCGCGTAGGGTTTTCGATGGAACGTACCTATGAACAACCCGCCGTACCATGTAATCGCGATCTGATTGACGCCCTGTCGACTGCTACCGGCGCAATCTGCCCAACCGCGCCGCGCCTGCCGTCCGGGGCCACACATGACGCATCGGCCATGGCAGACCTCTGTCCAATCGCGATGCTGTTTGTCCGCTGCGAAGACGGGGTTAGCCACAAACCAGAAGAATTCGCCGCGAGCGACGACATGGATGCTGCAATTCAATCTATTGCAACCTTTCTTGTGGCTTTGGAAGTTTGAAGCAGACTGCGATATCTCTAAGAACAAGCGCGTATCACAGCACTCTTTCCCGCAAGCACAAAATACACGACCTTGATCCACACGACGTCTTGCTCAAAGCCCAGAGTTCTGGTGCGAGAATTGCGAAGTATCGAATAGCTGCGCATGATGTGATTGAACGACTGGTCTGGTGTAGATTTCCGGCTTTTCCAATAGACACCGCTGCAGGTGCGAGCGATTGGCGCAAAAGCGATAGCTGCATCAGCAAAAGTCCGGTCTGTCCGCTCAGCGAACCTTCGCCGCACGCCACATCAAGGTCTGCAACGCGGGACTTAGCCGCCTTTTGCTCACGCGGCTACTGCTGACGCAGAATCAGTTCGCACTCGCCTAAGAGATATTGCTGCGCAACAGCGCACGTCACCGAAGCCGTCATTGCCTGCCTCTTTTGAGGGTCGCATCAAGACCGTACCTTTGCGGTACCATGCATGGACACGAAAAAGAACGGGCGGGACGTCGCTGAAGCCCCGATTGGAAAGACAGACCAATCTAGCGCCGTGAGGACGACGGTTGTGCGGGACCAGTCGATGCGGGTGGTCGGAGCGCTTTCAAGATCGAAATTCGTCAATGTAAGGTCCCGCGTTTCACAAGGACGCACCTTCAGCCTGTGCGGTCCAAGGACCATGGCGGTGCGATAGCGATAGCTGTCGTGCGTGCGATCGTGATCGTCGGCATGCGGCAGACCTAAGCAGACCGACCGCCAGAACGACGCCGACCCTGGCTGACGCCTTCCGGCACAGCCGCGCGCCATGCAGTCGTGCCTTTGCACCTTGCACAGATACGCTGGCCGAATCCTTCGCTCCAAAACGAAGTATTACACCGCAGGCAGAACCGCGGCTTCGGCACATCGCCGATCGCGCGGATGGGATGATCCATCAGGGCGTCTTCTAACTTTGATCGCATCAGATCCTCGCGTTCATTTGACCCCTGAAATTACGCTTTCAACGTCAATCGGAAACGGATGACATGCGCGGTCGGCATGGCATCCCTTCGTTTTCGGCGTCATGAATTTTCGAACGGTCCCGCAAACGCTCCTGTTCGGTTCCGGTTTCGGTCTTGGTATCGAGGACATCCTTGTCTGTCTGTGCCGTCCGCGATCCCGAGTAGAGATGGCGCAATTGCGCCTCCGACACCCCGTCTGCCTGCATGACGAGTTGCACCATCGGATCGGCCAGCATTTCTTCGAGAAAGACCTGTGAGAGGTCCTTTCCGGACAGTTTGTCTTTCGCGCGGGCATGGTCGAGATCGGCCAGCGACACTGACAGGCTCCGCGTCAATCCCGGATGGGACAGGCGTGGGTGCAGTTGGACCACAACCGAAGCCCTCCAGGCTTCCGGGTCCTTGTGACCAGGAGGCGAAGCGAGTTCCGTCTCGATATCATACTCACCGGCTGGAAGCGTTTCGTCAAAGCCGGGAAGTTTGAAAGGCCGGTCAAAAACCACGACGGTCTTGGCTGTTTGATCGTCCATTGCGTTTGATCCTTTCAATTGAGCAGTTTTCCGCGACATGGAGCAAAACCAGCCGCTTCCGGTGCATTCTTCAGGTTTTCTTCTGCCCGGGAGAACCCGCATTTGCAGCAGTGCCCGGCGCCTTGAATGGCGGTTCTTTTTTCGACGGTTCTGCAGGTTTGGATTTCAGTATGGCACCGACCTTGGTCGTCAGGAGTTTGAAATACATGTTCTTCATCCTTTTTGGGTGTTCCGCCGGAATTTCCGGGCCTTGATCAGGCTCGAATTCTCGAACGCGGCTTATTTGTATATGTGTATTGACCGGCCACTTTACTATGGCGCGGTGTCGGTTAAGTCGGCGGCACAAGACCGTCGTAGGCCCCGCTGGGATCATCTGGACGTTATACCAGGGTCAGGAAGGGGTGGGTCTCGCGGTCCTTGGCACTTCCGTTAATCCTTTGCTTGCCGTGAACAACCTTGGCGACATCTGGGGCCCTCATCGCTCGCATGAGGGCGCTGTGGTTCATGCCCATTTTCATCTCGGAGCCAACGGACACGGCGGAATTGGCTGTGTCGACAACGATGTGGTCGCTTGTCGCGCCGATAAACGTGATTCCTGAGGGAAACGTAAGACCGCTTGTGTCGGTGTCCTGTTGCCCGACAGCAAGGATCGTTCGGGCTCGGAGGTCATCACTCGGAACCAATTTGAGCATCCCAAGCTCCGGAGCAATTGACGCAGGTGGTCTTGCGCTTGGTTTGTCCCTACTTTCGATCACCTCGGCAAAAAGGGTAAACGCGTCCGTATGAAGTCCAGAGATCGGATGCCCTGTTACGGGGTCGGTGCCCAACAGGATCGCCTCGCCGAGGCGGAGGTTGTTGACGCGCCCGGTTGAACCTTCGCCAAGCGCCCATGGCAAATTGGCCGAGCCACCTCCTGAAACAAGCTCGACATGATGTCCGAAGGCACCTTCGACCTGAGTTGCCAGTCGCGAGAGCATGGCCATGTCACAGGCCGACGGTGCCGCGTTGCCCATGCAGGCAAAGTTTGCAGCGATGCCTCTGAGAGCAACACCGGGTGTTGCGATGACCCGAGCGGCGAAGTCATTGAGGTTCTCGGGCATGACGCCTTCGCGCATATCTCCCATTTCGACCATCAGGATGACACCGTGCGACGTGCCTTGTTGCTTCGCTGCTGCGCCAAGCTTCAGGATTGTTTCCATCTCTGTGTTGTAACTCGCGTCACAATTCTGGATGACGCCTTCCATCTCGCTCAGCATCGGCGCGCGGATCATCGAAATTGGGCACGTGATCCCCGCCGTCCGCATCCGAAAGAGGTTTGCGATACGGGCGTCGGCCAGACTGGCAACCCCACCGTCCAGTATCGCCACGGCCACGTCAGGATGCCCGCAGACGGCCTTGGTCACTCCGGTGACCGATATGCCGCGCGCGCACAGGCGACGGACGAGATATCGCGCGTTTGCCTGGATCTTGCCCAGATCAATTTCCACCCGCGGCGAGGTCATTCCGCGGCCACAAGAGGCACGGGCCGTAACTGCGGAAACGCGGCCAAGACCATGTCGCTCAGGTGCACTTCAGGCCGGGCCAGCGCGTCCGTTACCGGAATGCCGAAGTCGCGTGAAAGACTGTCAATTGCACGAATGACTTCGGTGCCCGTCATCGCTTCGTGATTCAGTGTGATACCAATCACCCGTGTGTCAGCAAAAGCTTCGATGAGGGCGATTTCGCTTTTCAGCCCGGGCATTGGCATGGCGGGAAAGTCGCAGCGGTGGGCCCGCTTGGGCGCATGTTGAAGAACAACACCGTGCGGCTGGCTGCCGCGCAGAATGAATGCCGAGGTGCAAAAGGCCGGATGGCTGAGCGCGCCTTGTCCTTCGATCAGGATGACATCCGGATCATCGCCGTGAGACGCCGCGACGATTAGGCGTTCAAGCTCCCCGCAGCAAAACTGGGGTGGCACCGCGTCCATGGCGATCCCGTATTTTGCGCCCTGCATAAGCCCTGTCTGGCCAGTGCCGACGAGGATAGTCTTGATACCGCGTGCGTTCAGTTCCCTGGCCAGAATAGTCGCAGTCGTCCGCTTGCCGATTGCACAATCTGTTCCCAATACGGCAATGCGAATTGCCTTCACCTCGGACACACTTCCGTCAAATAGGCGCATGTCCTTGCTTAGACGGGGTTTGCGGATGTCGCGGATCGACACGTTGGCCGCGTAAGCAGCGCTCGAAATCTCGGGATCATCACCGAGGTATTCGTGCAGACCGCTGACGATGTTCATGCCGAGCGCGATTGCGTCCAGCACGACCTCTCGATCTGCAGGTGACATCTTGCCCGTAGAGGGGGCCATGCCATAGATCAAAGTGTCGGGGATATGCACTTCACGCGTCACCGCAGCCTCAAGATCTTCAACGATGGGTATGCCGTTGCTAACATTTTCCAGCACCTGACCGCTGTCGTGTCCTTCAAGTTTGCTGTCGATGACCGAAAGAACGCGATAGGCTTGGCTGTGACGAACAAGACCGTTTGCGGTTTTCCCGTCAATCTGCCCGAAGTTCCCTTCACAATAGACCACCGCTGTGGGCACCCCCATTGTTATAGCTTTTTTGCCGCGAGATCGACGGGATGCGGATACGTCAGGTGGGGCTTGAGGGCCCATCGTGGACAGCCTTGCCATCGGGTTTTTTGCAATATCAGATTCCATGGTCATTCCTTTACCGGGCGGGCTTATCCGGGGCCGGTCGTTTGAAGCGTTCGTGCCGGTAGCCGCGTTTCAAATTTGGATTGCGCGCGTTAGTCGTTCAGGACGCAACGCCCTTGCGAGCGCTGGAAATTCCGATGGCACTCCCACCGGTTTCCCGATCTGTCGAGATGCGCATTGTCAGGGAGTTCAATCTCTGTGCAGCTGTCATCGGACTCTGCAAAGCCGCGATTACACTTCCAGCCTGAGCCATAGCTTCTTGCATCGTAGAAATATGCGTTCTCCGGGACGACAACAGCTTCACAGGTGTCATCGCGTTCGAAATAGCCCCGCTCACATGTCCAAGGCTGCCCGTATCCGGACCCATTCAGAAAGGCGTTCTCCGGGACCACGATTGCGACGCATGTGTCGCCTTCGACCTGGTAACCACGGTTGCAAAGCCAAGCGGCGCCATAGGAGTCAGCCGACAGATACGCATTGTCCGGCACAACGACTTCGAGGCAAATGTCGTCGACCTTCGTATAGCCACGAATGCAGTTCCATCTCTGTCCCGACGGGTCGAGATATCCGCCGTCGGGCACGACGACCTCAAGACAAGTCGCGTCATCGACCTCCTGAAACCCATGTAAGCACTCCCAGCCTGCGCCATAGGTTCGGTTGGTGGCATAGGCGTTCTCCGGAACGATGATGGCAAGGCAGGTATCGACGTCACGCCGGTATCCACGATCACATTCCCATTCCTCGCCATAGCTTCTGGCGGTGGCGTTGGCAGGCATAGGCGCATCCTGCGCAAACGCAGGGAAAGCGAAGGACGCGAACACACCGGCCACGGCTACCATCCTCACGATCAGCCTTGAAAACGGGCGTGTCGTTGGTTCTCCGTGGCGTCTCATTGGCACTTCCTTTGCAAACCGGAGTCCGTCGGTCGCCGCGCGTGTCTTCGACAGCCCAAGCGTCAGCGTTCCGGTGACCCGTCGGATGGGCGCGATTGGTGGCGAGGAGCCCTTGAAACCTGGTCCCGGCGGCATGCCTTCGTTTTCGGCCACCTGGATCGAGAAGTCCTGCGGGACTATCGGATGAGTGCTACCGGTCATCGCTGGGACAACTTGTGCAAAGCCGCAGCGGCAAGAGCATGTTCCTTCTGGTGGTAGTCGCCGCGGAACTTGCCATTGACCCGCACCTCCCAGATGCCATTTCTTTCGCGGACCTGAACCCCACTTCGCTGCACCGGCCGGCCCGTGGAAGAACCCTGCTCTCCTCTGCTTCTCGGCGGCTCGGGATTCTTGTCGGTCACGTCCGGCTCCTTCACTTTGGGCGCGCGCGCTTCTCCGAGGAGCATCACAGCGCGAATGAATTCTTCCGCGTAGTCGTCGGTTTCGCGGTGGTCGTGTTCGTGCCGGGCCATGCGCATCGGTTCGACGAACCGTTCTCGCAGGTGGTCGATGAAACGTGGCTCGGTGCGGGCCATGTAGGCGATCAGGGCCTGAAGCACCTTTTCATGAGCGAGCACACGCCGTTCGAGATCGGTTGTCTCGGGTGACGCTATCGGCATGGCGCGGTTCATCCTTCATCGACCGCGCTTTCCGCGCGCTCCGGGGATCGATCGACATCAAGGGTTGCCAGGCAGGCTTGCGCGATGTCTCGGTCAGGGGCATCGGTTCCCGGCATGGTCGCCCAGCCTGCCGCCATTAGTGCGTCGCGCCTCTGGTAGGTCGAGGCGGCTCGGATCGTTGCCAGTTTGTCCGCCCGCGCCGGGTCGGAGCGCGCCATGTCGAGGCAGACGGGCACCATAGAGGCGACGACATCGTTTCGGGACATCGCCACCGCCCGGTCATTCGAAGTGCCGCCGGTCACCCAGCCGCCCCACGTGAATCCGACGACACCGACAAAGACAGCGCCGATCACGGCACCATAGATACCGGGTTTGAGCCATTCGGGAGTTTTCATTTCAAGTCCTCCTGCGGAGAAAGCGCCGCATCGCTGTGATTGTTCGTTTCGGTTGTGGCCGCATCCCGGCTCAGCGCTTCTTTCAGGTCTTTTTCAGAAATGGCCCTCAACTCGGAACGTCCTGCATGAGTGCCCCTGCCGCGCACTGTCAGGTAGGTCGCCGTCCGTCGGTAGGCCTCGAAGCTCAGACCATGGAGAAGCTCTTCTTCGACGAGAACTTCGTAGTCGCCCGGGGGTAAATCGCCCGGGTATCCTGAAAAGGTGAACGGGTTCGAAAACGTCACCGTCGATCTGGTCGACCGCATGGTCATCTCTGGTCTCCGCAATGTTGGCAGATCCGTCGCTCACCACTGTTGGCGGCACCTCGAAACCGGGGCCTGATCAGTCGAGCGATTTCTCTTTTTGTACGTCAGGATCGTTCGACCGGTGCTGACGCAGGTTAGTCCCGGACGCTGAATCGGTTGCGAACTCTTTTGTGGACAGCCGTCAGCACTGATCTGTGTAAGGGCACTGGGGTCAACTTTCGCGTAGCCTTCGGGGCAAACAGGGCAATCTGCGGTCCTGTAACCAAGGAATGGAATGGCAATGACCGAATCCAATATTCTCAACCCGCACCCGCCTGAGTATGAGCAATTTCTCCATGCTTCGGTCGGCGAGGACCGGAACGGATCCGTTGTGACGCTCCTCTCCACGCTTGCGCGGCTCGGGCTGGACCCCTGGACAGAAACCACTGACATGGTCACGCTGGGGCGCGACGCGGCGCGCGCGAGGTTGGAGGCATTGCTTTCTCAATTTCGGGACGTTCCGATGCTTGCAAGCGAACACGGCAGGGTCGCACGAGAACTAAGCCAACTACTTCCCGAAAGCCCGAAGTCAAAGACCCTGGGGCAAGGAACTTCAGCGGTCGCCGACAGTCGCTTGGGCACTATGGGGGTATTCTGGGCAATAGCCACAATTATTTTTGTGCTGTTTCAGATGTTCATGGTTGGCGGGTCGGGGTCTGGCGAATGACCGTTTCCACTCAGACATCGACGCCGATGGGTCATTCTGCGCACAAGACCGGGACGCTTTCGCCACGCGAACAGGGCGTTCTTTGGGACATGGAGGAACATTTCTGGACCAGTGGTGCCGACAACGCGCGGGCGACGACAGCAACCAACGCCGTTATGATATTCCCTTATCCGCCTGGCATCCTTCAGGGCGACCAGATCTGGACCTATCTAAAGCAGAGCACCGGCTGGCGCTCTGTCGTCATGGCCGAACGGCGCGTGATTCGGTGTCATGACATCGCCATTCTCACCTACCGTGTCTCGGCGGAGAAAGCCGACGTGTCGATCTACAAGGCACTCTGCGCCTCAACCTACCTCAACGATGACGGCACTTGGCTGAGGATCTCCCACCAGCAAACCATGGTGGCCTGAATGCCGCAGTGTCATTCAACCTGCCGCACGCGCCGGGACTAACCTGCGTCAGTGCGGTGGGGCGTTGATATCGGCTAGAAGAGATGTACCCGCCGAGTATTTGGTAGGGCATTTTTTCCGAGTACCTGAGAAGCGTGTGGGCTTGCCGAACCCCAATAGGTCGGCATGTCGGCGCGCTTCTTATTTCTCGGAACGTCCATGAAAGGACAATTCCATGAGTGAAAAAAACCAAACTGCGGAAAACCAGACCGTGAAACACATGGCCTCGGTCAAGGCTGTCTGGGACAAGGCGCCCGAAGGCCCCAAAAAGGTCGCAGCGCTGAAGCACTATCAGGCCGCTGAAAAGGCCCATGAAGCCGAAAACGACGAAGAGGCCCACAACGAGCTCAAGCAAGCGAGCCGCGCACTGATGTAATGTCGGTATGCCTGTGAAAAGACGACAGGGCCGCCCAAACTTAGGGCGGCTTTTTTACGGCAAGAGAGGCCTCGACTGATCGAGATAGGCCGGATCGAAATCCGCCAACGCAACCAGCCCCTCGTAGTCATCGAACGTGACACGCCCGCCTTGAAACGTGACGAGCCCGCCTTCGCGGAGTTTGCGAAGGACGCGGTTGACGTGGATGGCGCTTAACCCCAACGCATCCGCCAGATGGTATTGCGTGAGCGGGCAGGCATAACCTTCCCTGCTTCCCTTACCGACTAGCGATAGTCTCACGCCAAGTTCCAGCAGGAAATGCGCCATGCGCGCATCAGCATCGCGCCTCCCTAGACTAACAAGATGTTCGACGACCATCGCCTCATCCCGCGATACGGCCCAGAGAATAGCCGTAGCCAGCCGGGGCGTTTCTGCGAAGGCTTGCAGAAGATCGCTCACCAGAACTTCTGCGGCTTCGATATCAACGATTGGCTCAATGCCATGATCGGATGTGTGCAAAAGAACGCTTCTCAGCCCCAGAAAATCCCCCGGTATCTGGAAATCAACAATCTGCCGCGACCCGTCAGCCTGGATCTTGTAAGAAACGACCCAGCCCTCCGCCAAGATGTAAGCAGCTTGTTCGGATTGACCCTGATGAACCAAGTCGCGACCTGCAGCGAAAGATTTCCTCCGCTGATGCAAACGCTCAAGAACGGCCAGCTCAGTCTCCGACAGTGCAACAAACGCGGAGAGCTTTTGGGTGAGTGGACTGGCTTTGATGTTCATTATCGGTCCCTCCCGAACCGGCGCGTACTCATGGAAGAATTCGGCGCCGAGACTGCTTTCGATCAGTACGGGATACCAAACTCTTTGCGAGGTTGTGACGATCAAGACCCAACCCGGTCGTTATACAACGAACGAAAGTGGAATGCCCGATGTCAGACCAACGAGACCCCGCAGGCATGGCAGCCTTGTCGATTTGCGAAGCCCTCCTACTTGCCCTGCATGAACGCAATCTGCTGCCGGAACGCGAATTTGTCGGCATTCTCCGCGATGCGGCAGCGCTCCACGAGAATGCCCAAGGCCCAGAGGCCGAGCGAAAATTGCATACCGCGACCGCCAAACTGATCAATGAAATCATCGTTGGCGGCAACCTTTCGAGACGCTCGTAACGCCAACCCTCTTACGCTGGAAATGAGTGAAGCCCATACTCTCAGTTGCGTTGGTCAACCCGTTTTTGGGTCGGTCGGCTCGGTCTTTGCTTCAGGAGGTCGTTTGGTTGCAATCTGCGACTTCGTATCTTTTTCTTGCGAGGCCTTTTTGTCGGCGGCCTCTTTCTTCGCCAAGTCGTTAAACGACATTCTGGCTTTCCTTTTCTGGCTGCCAGGGTATCCGGCAGCTTGTGATCCATAGTGGATCAATGCTCTCTTGGCAAAGGGAACATTGGCCAAAGCACTGAGTGCACCTTGTAATCCTCCCCGGCAGCCACCACGTTTTATGGGCTACTGACCTCCATTCGACCCTCTGTTTTCCTTCACTGGCTCGCAGCGCTCGACACTGTCGTGAGAAGCCGGGCTGCCGCATGTTGTGGGCAGCGATAAAGTAAGGAAAATTCACATGGCCAATGGCACAGTGAAATGGTTCAACACCACCAAAGGATTTGGCTTTATTGCCCCTGAGACAGGTGGGAAAGATGTATTTCTGCACATCTCCGCACTCGAGAAGTCGGGCATGACCACCCTGAACGACGATCAGAAGGTGACCTTCGACGTCGAGGCCGGCCGCGACGGCCGCGAAAGCGCAACCAACATCGCGCTTGCCTGATCTTTACAAATGGGCACTCCTTTGGGGCGCCCCATCGCCCGCCTGAACACACTTTCAGCAACTGTGTTTGGAAGCATGTATCTGTGCCAGCCGTTGCTGCCTGGGCCGCCCGATCACGATGCTTCAGCTCGCACTCGTCAGCTCGAACGACCTTCTTGTGTTATGATGCGGAATTGGTAACGCGGAAGGGCCGTCATGAATGTCTTAGTCGTCTTCGATCATCCGCGACGGAAATCGCTGTCAGGCGCTGTGCTTGATCAGTTCGTGTTAGGCTTAGAGGAAAGCGGGAACATTCCTGAGATCGCGGACTTGCATGCTGAGCGATTTGATCCCCGCATGCCCGTTGAAGATGAGCCAAACCTTAGTGGCGGAGCGCAATCCTATACCGAAGCCGTGCAACGCGAACAGGCCCGTGTGGAGAGAAACGATGCGGTTGCCTTCATCTTCCCAGTTTGGTGGTGGTCAGTGCCTGCGATGACCAAGGGTTGGATCGACAGGGTCTGGAATGCCGATTGGGCTTACGGAAACAAAAAGCTAACGCTTGACCGAGCACTGTTGGTTGGTCTCGCAGCAACTGGGTCCGCGTCGTTCAAGAAGCGCGGCTATACAACTGCTATGGAGACGCAGTTGGTCGTCGGAGTGATGAACTTCTGCGGCATCACGAACGCCAGACTGGAACTCCTTCACGATACCTTGGAAGGCGACGACGAAAGGCAGGCGCTTCTGGTGAAGGCGAGAACTCTAGGGCGTACTTTCGCAGACTGAGTTGATTTTGGACATCATGACTTCCGTTAATTCTTTGGCCGGATAGTGCTGGCTCCAACCTCGTTTTTGAGCACCGTAGTGCAGATAACATGCGGCAATAGACGAGCACTCTAGCGGGACGCCCCCGAGCCTTGGAAAGCGAGGTATGCCTCCAACTCACTGACGAAACCATCTGATCTGTTTGCAATCCATTCGACGAAGAGCGCCCGCAGTTCTGAGTTCGCCCGGGATCGCGCCCATAGGAGACGATAGGCGTATTTGGTCTGGCATATCATTGACGGTCCGAATGGCAGAATGAGCGATCCAGCTTTCAACGCATGAAATGCCTCCACAATCCCGCAAAGCGCCAACCCCTGACCCGCTGCCGTCGCTTGAAGCCCTGAGCCTGTTTTCGAGATGCGTACACCATGGTTTAGATAACTGGGGTCAAACCCGAAGGCCTCGCCCCAGGCTTGGAAGTCAAGCCATCCCGGGTCCTTGGTGCGATTGGTGACGTGGATGAGAGGTACACCCTTTAGTGATCGCACATCCGGACCTAGCCCTTGCTGGTCTGCAAAGGTGGGCGAGCATACTGGGGCAACAAAATCACCGAACAGCGCGCGTTCTTCCAATTCAGTGTCGCGGGTGGGACCGTATCTGATCGCAAGATCATAGTCTTCTCTCACCAAGTCGATATCGCGATTGGATGGGTCCAAGTGTAAGTCCGTATCCGGGTACTGCTGTTGGAATTCCGCAAGCATTGGTGACAGCCAGTTTTCCGAAAACGACTCTGGCAGGGTAATGCGTAGACGGCCAGCCGCATCGTTCGGTTTCAGTTGTTCATACGCCTGCGCAAGCCTTGCAAAGCCGTCTTCTAATAATTCCCGAACCCGCAACGCATCCTCAGTTGGCTCGATGCCCGAGCTGGAGCGAACGAACAGACTTTTGCCGAGGTAAAGTTCTAGAGACCGGACCCTTTGCCCAACCGCAGCCGGCGTAATTCCAAGTTCGTTGGCGGCCAGGGAAAAGCTCCCATGCCGCAATGTAGCGTCCAGAGCGCGCAACGCATTCAAATGAGAAAGATGCATGCCAACAGCCTAAAGGTTTCCTTTAGCGCAGCAAAATGAAATCACGCGTGCAAAGCAATCATACCCATCCATACTGAGTACTGTGGCGCAGGCTGTCACCACGAAAACGGGACCATGGGGAAGACGAGGCATGTTCACGCTTTATTGGGAGTATCTGGCAGGCTCGATTGTGGTACAGGCAGCCCTTGAAGAAATTGGTGCGGATTATCGACTACACTACGTGGACATGGGCGCTGACGCACATCGCGCCGCAGATTTTCTGCGCCTAAACCCAACCGGGCGCATACCGGCTCTTAGATGCGCGGATGGCAAGACGATTGGAGAGACTGCAGCGATTGTTACGCTACTGGGCGAGATGTACCCTGAGACCGGGGTCACTCCAGCGCCCGGCGATGATAATCGTGGCGAGTTTCTTTTTTGGCTGAATGTCATGACGACCTCAGGCTACATGACTGCCGCACGCCTCGGGCACCCTGAGCGCTATGCGAACAGCAGCAGTGCGATCGAGGAGGTCGGCGCAAAAGCGGCAGTCGACTACAACGCCTTTTTCGATGTAACGGAGGGTGCGATTGCGGGTGATCCCTACTTCATGGCGAGCGGTCTGACAGCACTGGATTTTTACGTCACAATGCTGACCGAGTGGCACGCCAACAAACAGTCTCTGTTTGGTTCACGGCCCAAGCTCGACGCGCTGTGTCAATCTGTGAGTGAAAGCAGTTCCTACAAGGCCGCAATGGAGACACATGCACCGCCGCCGACTTGAATATACAAGCGGTAAATCGCTCTGGTTTGTTCCCATAGCTGCATTGCGGACAATACAAAAGAGGTCTCATTGACGGACGCCTCTCCATTAGCCTACCCTCTTGGAATGATTAGCGGCAAATACTTCGACGATCTGTCGGTTGGAGATACCTTCGAAAGCGGCGGGATCACACTCACAGAAGGCGCGATTATTGACTTCGCGCTTACGCACGATCCGCAACCCTTCCACGTGAACAAGGTTGCGGCAACAGAGTCGATATTTGGCGGCCTCATCGCCAGTGGCTTTCAAACCATCGCGCTCACTTTTCGGTTGTTTCGTGACACTGGTGTGCTGAATGGTACCAACTTAGGCGGGCATGGCATGGACGAAGTGCGATGGCTCGCTGCGGTGTTTCCCGGCGACACATTGCACGCACGCGTAACGGTCTAGGTGCTCACACCGTCGCGTTCGAAGCCCGACCGGGGAACGGTCAGATTCCGCTACCGTACGTACAACCAGGACGATGACGAGGTGCTAAGCTTGACCATGGACCATGTGATGGCGCGACGGAAATAGGTGAGTTCACCTTATCCGGTCACTCAAAGCTTGTTTCACCTACGACAGCTCCGCGGACCAAGGAGACCCGTGCAGCCGCAGCGGGCGCGATCATTGAAATCCGCGACTGGTCTTCGCGACTGCAGCGACGCGAGACCATCAGCGCAGCGAGCTTCCCCAGACCAGTCATTGACCGGAACCATCAACCGTCGAATCCGTTGCCGTCATTCGCTGCGCCGGCACCGAACTGAGAAGATGCGGACCAAGCCGCCTGATGCTGATGCAGCAAAATTTGCTACTGCGCGCCCGCCTGATGTCTTGCATGCGGACAGACGGCGCCTTGTTATCTCGTTATTTTAGTGAATGTTTAAGCGAACTTCTGTAGCTCGAAGGGCTATGTCCTACATCACGTGCAAACGCACGGGTGAACAGCGATGGATTTGCATAGCCTACTTCCTCGGCGATTACAGATAGTGGCAGTGAGGTACCTAAAATGAGCTCCTTCGCCAAATCAGTCCGAATTTTCCGCGCGATTTTACGAAAAGAAGTGCCTTCTCTGTCTAGAGCTCGACGCAATCGGCGCACACTAAGGTTCATAGATCTTGACGCGGCATCCATGTCTACTTTTCCTTTTCGGATTTGAAGCCGGATGATTTCTGATACTGCATCGGGAACTTTTTTCGGTATCGCTGAAGATCGCGAACGGAAAACTTCGGCAAGCGAAACCGCTGCAGAGGAAGCCGCAACCGGATTTCGCGACAACAGTTCGTCTTGCTTAAACGCAATTCCAATCGAATTGCAGCCGAAGGCAATAGGGCAGGCAAAGGCATCTTCAAAATCAGAAATCTGGGTGGGTTTCGGCACGTCCAATTCCAATGCACAAGGTTTCCAATCGGACCCGATGAAGTGCCGAACTATGTTGCACAATACACCGACACCGCAATAGGCGAGATTTTCGTAATGTGCGTTTCGATCAACAAGAAACTTGTATCGTATCCAGATTAATGCCCCCTCAGCACTCACCGTCCAAGTTCTGTACGAGGCATGCAATCCAATTACTTGTTCAAGGCGTTCGAGACACTCACCAAGTGTCTGAGCCTCCAACAAGTACTGTCCCCACGTGCCGTAGGATGCAACAGACAGGTACGGTATCATTCGCAAGCCCAGCATGCCGTCTCCGGCTGCACGGGCCGCTTCAGAGATGAAGCCTGACAGCGCCGCTTCCGGAATATATGCGTCTTCAACATCCATCACGCCTGTGGGAAGGCCGGTGATGCTATGGGCCGATTTGAGCGCGCGCGATCCAATTTCTGCCTCGATGAACTGCGGCATACCGCTAAGGGTCAGGGCAGAAATCATCGGAACTTCAGATGCCATTCCACTCCTCGCTGGGCAGAAAAACTTGAGAAAAGCATACTTGGCTGTCCGAAAATGACAAGCGAACGAAGTTTTTTCATAGAGAACTAGGCATTACGATGTTTGGAAATCGGGCGTCCGAGACAGACACGTGTTAATGGCGTGCGCTGCAGCTAGACGGGGGAGTTCAATGAGGTTTCTGACACAATTCCACGGGGCATTCATTTGCCTAGCCATGGCTTTTACTACAGTGATCGTGCCGATAAAGAGTTTGGCTGAAGAGCTGTCCCTTGCAGATCGCATGCTGCACCACCGCGCAATTGAGGCGGTTGTCTGGGCAATGCCGATAATGAACTTTAAAAAATTCCGGGACGCCTTGGCAGATGCCGGGGTCGGCCCGAATGACATCGGCTACTTCTCAGAGGTGCAGGACTGGAAATTCCAGACTGCGACGCCAAACAACACAACGCCATACATCAATTTCTACTGGAACCTTGAAGAGGGTCCGATTGTCGTCGAGATCCCGCCGGCCGTGCCGGGGGTAGGTGTATTTGGCACGATCATGGATGCGTGGCAGCGCCCAATGGATGATGTAGGTGCATCTGGGCGCGATAAGGGCCGCGGCGGAAAATACCTGATCCTTCCCCAGGGGTATGAAGGGCCATTGCTTCCTAATGCCTACGTCTATACCCAGCGCACGAACAACGGCTTTGGCATTCTGCGCCCGATCATCGAGAGTGCCAGCCCTGAAAACCTTGCTAAAGCGACCGAATACACAAAACAGATCAAGATCTACCCGCTTGCAACTGCCGGTAAGGCCGCAGAAACGCAATATGTTGATCTGGCAGGCAAGTTGCTCGAGATGACGCCGATTCTGGATGGGACTATCTATGCAGAGATCCACGAACTGTTGCAGGAGGAACCGGTAGAAGAACGTAACATGACGATGATGGGCATGCTAACCCATCTTGGCATCGAAAAAGGGCAGCCATTTACACCGACTGCAGAGATGCAGGCCGTGTTCGATAAGGCCGGACCCGAGGCGCTTGAATATCTAATATTCTCTTACCACCGCACATTTAATCGGCCTTTCTATAATGATAAAAATTGGTCGACGATCGTGCCCGAGGGGGCTGTTGAGACCGAGTTTTCATGGGAGTACCCGACTCACGCGGACTATATTCGCAATGGAACGACCTACTACGGGGTAATTTCCAGCGCCAAAAACTATGGCTCTGCGACCTTCTACCTCGATCTCGCTGAGGACCCGAGCGGTGATTGGCTGTTTGGGGACCGCCAATACAAGCTCACCGTTCCATCCAATGTTCCTGTTCGGGATTTTTGGTCCATCACGACATATGATCTCGAAACGGCAGCATTCGTTCGGGACATACCGCGCAACACAATCGACAGCACAATGGACAGCGTCGCCTACAACAATGACGGCAGCATCGACATCTATCTCGGTCCGACACCATCCGAAGGAAATGAAGCGAACTGGCTGCAAACCAACCCTGACCGGCGGTACTTCCTGCTAAGCCGATTCTATGGACCAGAGCCTGCGCTCTTCAACAAGAGCTTCCAGATGAACGACATCGAACGCCTCGAATAACCTTCGCAACGGCGCCCCAAAAAGACGAAGAAACAAAGGACACCGAGGAGGTCAATATCAAACCCGACTCTTTTCTTTCAATTTTACTCGCGGGAGTCATAGCCATGGCGGCCCCTTCCGCGACCTTCGCGCAGTATGTAGATCCAGAACCCCTGACCGGTTCTGGAACGCTGGAGACACGCCGCGGCGTGCTAACCTTCGAGTTGGGCCAACCGACCACGGACACCGTCGAAACAATCTATGAGATTCTCGATTTCCAGCGGGCCGTCCAAGCCTACCTCTGGGCTTTGCCAATCGTCGCATTCGAGGAAGCGCGAGTGAACCAGATGCGGAACACAGGGGCCTTGGACGGTGATCTGGTAACTTATGAAGGATACCGCAGCGTTGGCGTCTGGCTCACAGCGAATGTATCGACACCCTACCTTATCGGCTTTGCCGATCTGACGACGACAGGACCGATAGTCATCGAGCTTCCGGAAGGCGCCGGCGCAGGCATGATCAACGATGCATGGCAACGTCCGGTGGCCGATCTTGGCCAAAGCGGTCCGGATAAAGCTATGGGTGCGCGCTATCTCGTGACTGGTCCGGAACAAATGGTTTCCGAGCCTCAGGCCGATTTCACGCTGCGCTCCAAGACAAACAACATCATCTTCATGTACCGGATCCTAGAGACGGACCCGGAACTTGCTACTAAGATCAAATCGGGTGTCAGGGTCTACCCATATGCAAGTAGATTCCACCCGCCGGAAACGAACTTTCTGGCTCCAAAGGAGGACGTGGACCTCGCCCTTCACATCCAGCCGCGTAGCCTCGATTATTGGAAGCGTCTGCACGCGATCCTGCAGCGCGAACCCGTCGCCGAGCGAGATCGATTTTTTATGGCGATGCTGCGCCCGCTCGGCATCGAATTGGGACTACCCTTCGAGCCGAATGAGCGTCAGGCCAAAATCCTGCGGGACGCTGCTCTTTTTGGTGAAGCCGCAGCACGTGCAACAGCCTTCTCCAAACGTTTCAACGGAGCGCTTTATCGTGAAGACGCCAAGTGGGACGTTGTCATCCAAGTTACGCCCAGCCAAGACATCGATGGGTGGAGCCAGTTGGATGAGCGGGCAGCCTATACCTACGAAGCAATGTTGACCTCAGACGGAATGGTCACACAGGTTTCGGGCATCGGCCAGGCCTATCTTGGCGCGTATCGCGATAGTGAGGGACGAACGCTTGATGGGGGCAAGACTTACCGCCTGATCGTGCCGCCCGAGGTTCCAGCGGAGCAATTTTGGTCCATCACGGCCTATGACGCGGACACCCGGACCCTCGTAAGAAATGATCAGCAGCGGGCGGATCGTTCGTCCCGCAACCAAGACCTCGTCGTTAGTGAAGACGGATCTACCGAAATCTGGTTCGGCCCCGAAGCGCCCGAGGGCAAGGAAGGAAACTGGATCCCGACGGCGCCCAATCGCGCCTGGTTTGCCTATCTCAGGCTCTATGCTCCCACAGATGCTTACTTTGAGCGCAAGTGGCCGATTGCCGACATTGAATTAATCGACTGAAGTAACCGAAGCGTTCAGGATGCTGCATGAGCGAAGGTCGCGATTTCAATCTGTCGGCTCTGGGCTCCTTGCCCGTATTCGCTGCCTTTGGATCGAACATCGGCTCCTGAGACTCGAACGACCGCGCTTTGAAGGAGACAACCGAAGATCAATGGCTTGCTCCAAATTGCCAATGACCGGTTCTGTTGCACCATCTCGGGGAAACCTGCTGCACGAGCATTCGGCGGCTCGGAGCCCAGAATAGCCGTTTGCACTGCTATTGGAAAAGAATACGATCATTTGGATCGTGACAGGAGGCGAGCGATGGCGCAACGCAGACTTTCTAGCATTTTGGCAATGGACGTGGTCGGCTACAGCCGCTTGATGCAAAAAGGAAGAGATGAGCTGCTGCACGCGCTCGATGTGTTATTTCGCACAACTATTAGACCTACAGTGAAGGCGCAAAGTGGGCGCGTTGTAAAACTCATGGGGGATGGTGCCATCGTGGAGTTTGGGTCTGCAAGGGAAGCGGTTCTCTGTGCAACAGAAATCCAGAAACAAATGAGCTCGGTACCCGCTCTCTATGACGATACGGAGCGGCTGTGGCTTCGGATGGGTATTCATGCTGGAGACGTCACTGTTTCAGAAGGAGATATCTTTGGCGAAGCCGTCAATGTAGCGGCAAGGCTTGAGGCAGCAGCACCCGAAGGCGGGGTTTTTGTTTCGAAGCTTGTGACAGACCTAGCCGGGAGTGGTCTTCCAGTTCAGTTTCAAAATGAGGGGACCCATCGGTTCAAGAATATCGAACACCCGCTGCAGATCTTGTCGATCGTGTTAAATCAGGTTGGTTCAGCACCGGAAGCATTGAACGTCGAAAGGGGGCATGACATTCGCTTCGCTAAAAGTAGTGACGGCGTAATGCTGGCTTGGACAGCCGTCGGAGAGGGCTCTCCAGTGGTGCGGGCACCTGCTTGGATTAGTCGGTTAGATATGGATTTTCGTCTTCCACACCTAGCACATTTCATCACCTCAATTTCGAACACACACAAGTTCATTCGTTTTGATGCACGCGGGAATGGCCTTTCTGATCGAGAGATACCCGACATTTCTTTCGATACAATGATTGAGGATTTGCGGGCTGTCTTTGATGCTGCCGAGGTCGAGAGAGCCCCCATTCTTGGTATGTCCCAAGGATGTGCGGTGGCAGCTGCTTTTGCAGCGCGTTTTCCGGAGAGGATCTCGGGTATTGTGATGGTCGGAGGGTTCCCGCTTGGCCGATCCAAACGTCCTGTAAAAAGGGATCAGGAGAAAGCAAGTGCCATGCAGACGATGATGAAGGTTGGATGGGATGACGACTATCCTTCACTTCGCGACATGATGGCTGACATGATTGTGCCACAGGCCAGTGTCGAAGATCGTCGTCAATTCGCAGAGGCAATGCGCGACATGGTAACACCTGAAGTGGTTAGCAGCTACCGTAAGGTTATCGATGAAATAGACGTGACCGATATTCTCCCGGATATTCAAGCTCCTTGCCTTGTCCTGCACTGCGATGGCGACCGAATGCACCCAGTTGAGCAAGGACGGCTGATGGCATCTCTCCTACCTGAGGCTCGGTTTGTGACATACGAAAGCTCTAGCCACATACCTTCTGCGAATGACCCATGCTGGCCTTTGATGAATGCCGAGATTGAGCGGTTTCTGAAACAGTGCCGGGCTAGTTGACAGCAGACAAACTTGCTCGAGTTCAGGTGCCGGGTTTGAAACGGAAATGGCGGATACTGCCGCCAGACCGGACCATAAACCGTTTAGACCCTCAGAGGCTGACGAAATGCGGCAGGCGGCAAAATTGATTCCGATCTAGCCCCCATGTTCAGGGTGTCCTTTGGCTGAACTCGACCTGTTGTGCTAAAATCTCAGAGTTCAAATGATATCGGAGCGGTCAAAATGACGACGTACGAGGGCTTTGCGGAACTAGAAACGAAAGGCTGGTCTGACGATACGATTTCATCCGGCTACGTAAACATGTTCTCTGAAGCGAGTGACATGGCAATTCCTTCCATTGTGTCCAGTATCAAAAGTACCGATAGGGTTCTCGACCTCTGCTGCGGGCAAGGTAATGTTACAGAGGCTCTTGCCCAATCTGGGTATTCGGTAACGGGGGCAGATTTTTCCGAACAGATGCTCTCACATGCACGCAAGAGGTTTCCTGCAGGAGACTTTGTTGAAGCCGATGCACAAGATCTACCTTTCGAGGACGGGCGCTTTGACTGTGTCGTCTGCAGTTTCGGTTTAATGCACGTGCCCGATCAACCAAAAGCGCTCTCGGAAATTCGCAGGGTTCTGAAACCAAAGGGTCAGTTCATTATGACGTCTTGGTGTGGCCCAGATATCTCCCCTGTCTTCCAAGTTTTTTATAGCAGCGTGCAGGAACACGGACATGTTTCCGTGAAAATGCCCGACAGTCCGAATTTTCACCAGTTTGCAAACGAGGAAATGGCAAAGTCGATCTTGTCAAACGCGGGTTTCGACGTGGAGAACCAGCACCAAGTCGATTGTTTCTGGATGTTGGATGCTCCAGAAAGCTTGGCGGAGATTTTCCAGAACGGAGCGCCTCGCGGTGGATACTTGCTGTCTCAGCAGCCAGAGGTGAACAATGCAGCAATCAAAGCTGCGGTGGCCGAAAAAGTCAGTGAACGCTTCATCCACGGTGACAAATGGCGGGCTCAAATTCCGGCATCCTTGATCGTAGCGCGTGCTCGGTAAACCAAATCAGGCAGCAGTGGGCTTGTCCCACGCATCATGTCTGTTTTTTGGCTCAATGCCCCAGAATGAGCGCTGATAATTGTTTTTTTCCCGATTTTGATGAAGAGTGTTGGTTAGACGTGTTGTTGAGCACGTTAGGAGGTTGGAAACAATGGAACGACGCCTTTCGACAATTATGGCCGCCGACGTTGTGGGTTACTCGTCGCACATGCAGCGGAATGAGGCCGACACGATCCTCCGGGTAGGCAGGCTGATGAGGGTGCTTGAGACTTCGGCGGAGCGCCATAAAGGGCGCATATTCAACCGGGCCGGTGATGGTTTTTTCCTTGAGTTCTCCAGCCCCGTTGCTGCTGTTAGATGTGCGTTCGAGGTGCAGTTGCAACTGGCGAAGCCCATTTCCAAAATCGAAATCGGACTGGAACTCAGAATAGGTTTACACGTTGCTGACGTCATGGTTGACGGAGATGATTTACTTGGAGATGGCGTCAACATCGCGAGCAGGATTGAAGCGGAAGCCGAACCTGGCAATATTCTGATAAGCGGCAGTGTCTTTGAGTATGCAAAGCGTTCCGCACAACTCAAGTTTGAGAACCTTGGAGAGCGGCACCTAAAGAATATTGAGCGACCGGTGATGGTATATTCCGTTGTGGGTGAGCTTGGGAATCAAAGTTGCGGAACTGCCATAATTGAAAACGACACTTTACCGACTCCTGCCAGTGCAGAGCGCCTAAAAAACTCGATCGTTGTCGTTCCATTCAGAAACCTCAGCAATGATCAGGATCAGGAGTATTTTGCTGAGGGGTTCACCGAAGACATAATCACCGAGCTTTCTCGTTTTAGGGACATTACGACGATCTCAAGAAATGCGAGCTTTGGGCTCAGAGGATCCAATGCAAGCGCAACTGAACTCGGTGAGAGCTTGGCGGCTCAGTTCTGTCTTGAAGGCGGGGTTCGCAAACTCGGAAATCGCGTCAGGATCAATGCGCACCTTACCGATACAGGATCGAACGAAAAGGTATGGGCGGAGCGCGCCGATTTTGATTTGGAAGACCTTTTCGACGTGCAGGACGATTTGATTGCAAAAATTGCTTCCTGTGTCGCTGGACAAATTGAGCGGCGGCTTGAAGCAAGTGCCCGAAGAAAGCGACCAAGCGATTTGGAAGCGTATGAATGCCTTATACGTGGTCTATCCTATCATCGCGTAGGTGGCGTTACATTGGAAAATGCCGAAAAGGCCATGCTTTGGTTTGACCGGGCGATAGAGAGAGATCCTAAATTTGGGCGAGCCTATGCGTGGAAAAGTTGCGCGCTTGCGACCGTTGCGGAATGGACAGGTGAGGACGTATTCGACGAAGTGTTGGATTTGGGAAAACGTGGTCTCGAATTGGACGATACGGACGCAGAATGCCATCGAATAGTTGGCTCTATGGCCTTTTATCAATCTGACTTCGTAAGCGCGAAGTTTCATTTTGATCGCGCACTCGAACTGAATCCAAGCCACGCATACCTCGTTGCGCGAACAGGCGAGCTCTACAATTTCCTCGGCGACGGCGCGACGGCTTTGGAGTATCAAAAGCGCGCCAAAATGTTGGATCCGTTTCTTCCAGAGTATTGCCGTGAACTAGAAGTGGTTTCACACTATGTCCTCGACGATTTTGAAACGTGCTATCGGATCGTAAGCGAGTTTTCCCGGTTGACTAGAAGAGCAGCGGCTTACCGCGCCGCTGCTGCTACGCAATTGGATGATTCTGGAAAATTGGATGGCGCATCACAGGATCTACTTATGCTTGACCCCCAGTTCGATCCGGAACTTTTTATCGAGACGGAGTATTACAAGGATCGCGACTTCGCTAACCTACTTAAAGCCCGACTGCAGGAAGCTCTTCAATCAGTTTCGGTGAAGCTGGCCAGCTAGGACTGTTTTGGATTTGAGTTCATGTTCTGATGTCCCGTTTTGCTCCTGATTGATGACGACCTCGTCCACAAAACTGATAAATTCTAGCCTTGTAGGCGAACGTCTTTGGCTGAGCGCAGTTTTTGTTTTGACAAGCAGAAAACTAAGCTGGCAGACGCGCGTGGATTTCAATCGGGGCTATTAGCCCGCCTTCGATATTTCGAACCATGTGTTGCACCTTCAGCGCCGTGTCATCGCCCATGATAAGATGCAGACCCAGAGGTGGAGGGCCGTCCGCACGGCTTTGTGCTGCGGCGAGGTCTGCAAAGAACTGTTTGGCAAATGCTGTGCGGTCGATCCGGTCGGTCACCTCGAAACCAACAGATTTCAAAGCTGCCTCATATGTCTCAGGTGGTGCGAGCGCGCTCTGATCCGAGGAAGAAGCCCATGGCGCCGGATAGTCCATGTGACCCTCTCCGACTTGCATGACATCATAAATGGCAAAGACGCCACCTGGTTTGAGTACTCGCTTCGCCTCTCGCGCTATACCGACTTTGTCCGCGATGTTCATACCAACGTGGATCATGTAAGCGGCATCCATAGACCCGGCATCCAGCGGTAAATCGAGCACGCTGCCTTCGAAGAGCTGAACCCGATCTGACAAACCCGTCCACTCTGTCAGGGCGCGCCCAGTTTCCACGAACTCAGCAGTCAGATCGATACCTGTTACGTGGGCTCCGGTGGCAGCTGCGACGTAGCGAGCCGGGCCGCCAAGACCGCATCCAAAGTCTACAACTCGGCTCGCGGATGATAGGTTTAGCGCCTTCACAAAAGGTTCGGTCGCTAGGCGCCCGCCAATGTGAAACTCGTCTACGGGAGCCAAAGCGTCGTGAGAAATTGGCGGAGTTAAGTCCAGTGCCGCACAACCATCAGAAATCTTCTTCAGCAAGTGCCCAGAATGGTAGTGGTGCGCGACGTTTTTGGGATTGGTCATTTTGAAGCCTCCCTAACAGATGTCGGCAGGGTACACATGGTGATCCGAAATGTCAGCTAGGTCCGCAAATCGGACTGTCGAAGCCGCCATTGCTCTGAGCAAAGTGAGCGAGAGTAAGTATTCTAGTGATTACTCTGACAAGTCGTTGCCGATCGTATGAATGAGATTGGCTAGCGCTATTTGATCGGCAACCGTCCAATCCTCACCAGTGTCAGTTATGTTTGCGTCAAGGCATTCACGCGCCAACGTCAGGGCATCAAGAGTGTTGCGCTTCACTGCGTTGCCGTGCTCTGTCATGTGCATTTCGTCATCATAGAGTATCTTCATCGGCTTTCCTTTCATCCCCTGCGCCAAGTCTACCACCGTCGCAGTCAAGCGCGCGCTTAGAAGCCTCAGACACCTCAATTGAGCCGAAGGCCCAAAGAAAACCTGTCGGTTAATGTCCAATCGCTCTTTGAGCGAGATCAATGCCGCCAAGCGTTCTGTTCATCAAAATACCTTCGTCGTGACCGAATTAGAGGAGGAGCTTTTATGGCCAAAGACAAAAAGTCCCTGCAACTGTTCCCTGGAGCAAATCCATTCGCGGACAATTTTCAACGTGAAATGGAAAACATGATGTCACGTTTCTTTGGCGGGGCGTCTCAATTCATGCCATTCGAAACTGCGGCTCAGAGGACGGGTTTCCCGTCACTTGATATGACTGGTGCAATTTCGCCAGCAATAGACATCCAAGAAACTGAAAATGCCATCGAACTGACTGCTGAGTTGCCTGGCCTTGGCGAAGATGATGTCGAGTTAGAGATCAAAGACCGTCGTTTAGTGCTGCGGGGCCAGAAGAACATTACCCGCGATGACACAGGCGACGTGCATGTGAGCGAGCGAAGCTATGGCAGCTTTTCACGCACGATGATGCTTCCCGAAGACGTTGATGTTGAGAACATCACGGCTGAGTTTGATAAGGGTGTCTTGCACGTCAACATGCCAAAAACGGAACCAAAGGAACCAAGCCGGAAGATCAAAGTCTCTTCCAAGTAGCGGCATCTTGAGAATTTTATGAAGAGCGCGCTGCCTGTCGAGGAGGACAGGCAGGGCTATTTCTCGCCAAAGAAGTTGACAGTACTTTTTGGTTAGCGTGATGTCGCCAAAAATCGGGCAAAGTTGTTCGCAGACCAGAAGTCAATCGTCATAAATCCGTCATATATGTTTTACATAGTCAGGGTGGCCTTGTGAGTGGGCCTAGTATTTATGACGCTTCTGGCCCGTCTCTTTCTAGGGGCGGGCCAATTTTTTGATTTGGGACCAAGGTCCGCTTCGTCCCGCGACTCGGACCTTCGACGATTTTTCACGAATGGCCGCTGCTGGTGAAAGCCGCCGTTCGGGCTGGAAATTTCAAATCGACGGCTTCGAACGGCTGCTAAACGCGACACAGCAGACACTCGCCAAAATTCAGAGAAGGTCTGCACCGAGCCCATTCAAGACATTCGTTGCTGTTCTAATATCAGGTACTGGACTCAGCGACTGGCAATCTGTGCGGCAACAATTTCGGCATCGTCGCCAACGCCGCACAGCAAAGCAGATCTTCGTGTGCGCATGAAATGCAGCCCGACAAAAAATAGGCCGGGTACGGCGGTGCTCGCCCCTTCCCTCTGGACAGGAAAACCTGCCTCGTCAAACGCATCGGACCAAGGCAGCCAGGAACTGTAGTCCGGGCGGAAGCCACCTGTGAAAATGACGCTTCCGAAAGGTTTTAGATCGATAGACGCCTCGCCCATCTCTTCGAAAGGTTCAGGATCAGGCAGATCAGGAAATTCCAGATCGTTTTCATCCGCAAATTTTTGGAAATGGTCGCGCAACTGCATGTATCGCGCATCGCCCCAATTCACGCTTTCGGCTAGATCTGGAGAGAAACGCGCAAAGCCATTCTCAGCGCCCCGGAAACGGCCGGCCAGCCTTATGCCCTTATCCGCAAGAGTCCGGAAATGCAGATCGTGGCCACCACCGTGCCCTGACGCTTGAATATTGGCAAACAACCTCGCTTCTGGCGGAAGTGTGGTCGCGTCGACATCCAGAAATCCCGATTCAATGAGCCACCACATGATGTCCTTACCGCCGATTCGACGAACTCCCCACGGCGCACGCCCGCAGGCCAGGACCACATTTCGCCCGGCATCGAAAATCTCTTCCGCCAATTGACAGCCAGTCTGCCCGCTTCCGATGATCAAAACGTCCCCGTCCGGCAATGCGGAAACCCTGGTGAAGCCCGTGCTGTCTATTACATTCAGATGGTCAGGGAGCGTTTCGCTGCCCGGCGGATAGAACGGACGTTGATACGCACCAGTTGAAACGACAAGGTTCCTGGCGCGAAATTCGCTCTTCCCGTCAATGTCGAGTTCAAAACCTCCATTTTCGTCCGACCGCACAGCGGTAACATTGGCACCGGTCCTTGCAGGACAGTTGAACGAAGCTGCATAACGCTCCAGATAAGAAACGATTTCGTCGCGCGGCATGAACCCGTCTGGGTCGTCACCATCGTAGGGGAAGCCGGGAAGCTGAACAGACCAATTGGGCGTAACCAGACAGAAGTTCTCCCAGCGATTTGCCCAACCGGCGCCGATCCGGTCCTTTTCCAACACGATATGATCGACGCCGACTCTGCCGAGTTCAAAGCTAGCCGCCAGTCCCGCCTGACCGGCCCCCACAACAATCGTGTCTACGAAACTCATCGTGCATGCCCTCCCCATTTACTCAATAAGTTAACATTGCTTGGCGTTTTCTGTCACGCTTGCCGGAAAAGGTTTCTCAAGTGTCTGCTTAGTCCCGCACAATAGACGCTGCTCGAATTTTTGCGAATGGCTGCTCCAGGAATGAAGCTGACATTCGGACCTGAAATCGCCGTTTCGCTACCGCCAACTCCAGCTTTACCCCGAATAATAGGCATCTGAGCAAAAAAGTCGGATGACTGCGCGGAGCCCAGAGCGGTCCTTTCCTTGACGCCGTGAATATCCAGTACCGGTGGGCACCGGGCGACTTACATCATGTAGGGTATTGCCAGAGACTGCTTCGGGCCGCACTGTAGTTCGGGTAAAGCTTCCACATCGCAGCAAGGATTTCATCTGATGGCCCTCGAAATTATTGGCGCCGGCTTCGGGCGTACTGGCACGGACTCCCTCCGTGAAGCATTGGCGGTTCTCGGCTTCGGACCTTGCCACCACATGCATGAGATCCGGGACAATCCGGAGAAAGCGGGTCCATGGCATGATTATTTTTGTGGTGGGTCGCCGTTGGATCTCGACCTGTTGTTCGACGGCTATCGGTCGCAGGTCGACTGGCCTGGCGCCCATCTTTGGCGCGAGTCGGCTGAATACTACCCGAACGCGAAGGTAATCCTGTCGGTGCGTGATCCGGAGGGCTGGTATGCGTCCTACTCGAAAACGATCAAAGTTTTTCGCGAAACCGAAATGCCGCCGGAGGCGCCACATATGCGCCAAATCCAGGAGTTCGTGGATGTCTTTCTCGCCGACCGCTTCGACACCGAGGAACGGGCAATAAAAGACTTCGAGGCGCATGTTGCCGAGGTGAAGTCAGTGATCCCGGCGGACCGTCTTCTCGTATATGAACTGGGCTCAGGATGGGAGCCGCTCTGTGAGTTCCTCGGAGTATCTGTGCCGGATCAAAGCTATCCGCATACAAACTCCACGACAGACTTTCAGAAGCACAATATTGAACTGCAGAGATAGTCCGCAAAGCAGTCTGTCCGGTCGCGTCTGCGGCAGCTTGGTCCGCGACCTGGGCATTGACCATCGAACACTCGCTGCGCGCTGCCTGAATGTCGGCAATTCCTTCTGCCGTGCAGCGTGAGAAATTCGGCAGTGCAGCGGGGCGTCGCGCTGCAAGCGCGCGCAACAAAATCCCGATGGGTCTCCTTCGGGCTCAATCTAACCCTTGATCGACGTATCGGCGAACAGCCGGTCTTGGGCGGCGAACGGCGTGTGCCGTTCGCCGCTTGCGTTCAGATATCGACTCGCTCGGCGATGCTCAGCGCGTCTTCAAGTTCCACGCCGAGGTATCGCACTGTGCTGTCGACCTTTGTGTGACCAAGCAGCAGTTGGACAGCGCGGAGATTGCCGGTCTTGCGGTAGATCTCCGAAGCCTTAGTCCTGCGAAGCGAATGCGTGCCGTACCCGCTGGGTTCAAGGCCGATGGATGACACCCACGCCCGTACGAGCCTGGCATATTGCCGGGTCGAGATGTGCGGAGATGCGTGGAAGCGGCTGGGGAACAGGTATCGGGAGCCACGCATTTCGGGGCGATCGAGCCAGACGGCAATCGTTTCGCGCGTGTTCTCAGACACTTCGAATTGAACGGGCCGATTGGTCTTGCTTTGCACGATCGTGACGCGCTCGCGAACGCGATCACCGACGACAAGATCGGAGACCCGCAGTCTGACGAGGTCACATCCACGAAGCTTGCTGTCGATGGCGAGGTTGTGCGTTTCTGTTTCCTAGCAGGATCCATGATCGACTGCATGTATCGACCCGGCAGTACGCGCGCCTTGTCCGGGAATGGGTATCGGCGATCGGCCTGGACCAGAGCGGATACGGCACGCATTCGCTGAGGCGCACTAAGGCCGCTCAAATCTATCGAAAGACCGGCAACCTTCGTGCGGTCCAGCTCCTGCTCGGACACACCAAGGTCGACAGTACAGTGCGATACCTTGGGGTCGAGCTCGAAGATGCGTTGGCAATCGCCGAGAAGATCGACATGTAAATGAACGGCGAACGGCATAAGGTGCCGTTCGCTTTCCGAGACCGGACGGACAGCCAAGGCCCCGTCAACGACGGTTGAGAGCCCAACCTGTGAATTCGAGTTTTGTGCTGCGTGCGCACGCAGCGGCAAATATTCTGCACAAACACGAGATTCCATGACGCGGTGCGGCGGCAATTTCGGTCGTTCGTGAACCGCGCAGAATTTTTGAAGGCGGCAATTCACAGGTCGCGGACGAAGTGGACTTACGCTGCTCCTGCGCTAACGGCAGCTTTCTGTACATTGCGTCAGTAACGAAAATCACGTGAGGCAGGAACCGGTCATCCGCAGCAGTTGGAACTCACGGTCGCAATGGGCACAACGCTGGCAGCATTGCTAAGGAAAACTTCTGGTTAGGAACCGGATTATTTTTGCCGACCAGCCTCGGCAACCAAGGCCGTTAGCCTGTAGAACCCATGCGCCATCTTGGTGAAGGGCGTGAGTAAGAAAAAGGCAAGAACGGCGCCGAGGTGGATCGCCAGGAGGGTCGGCATGACAGTCGATTGACCAAGGGCATACAGCGCCAGCCCGCTGAAGCCCGTGAAGCCCAGCAGCCCGACAAAGGCGACTTCGCCGCCAAAGGCGGCAGAGGCGCCCAAGCTCCGGTCGGACCGCAGCTTCAGCCGGATAATCTCGACGCAACCAATAACCAACAACAGCCCGCCTGAAATCCCCAGCAGTTTTGGCAGGGAAAGCAGCCCATAGGGCGCGTGCATGTCGAAGACGTAGTGCATCACGGTCGCGACGCTGGTGGAGGCAAAGCACAGAAGGAAGCCGTACATGACCGCCTGATGTACCGCGCGCCGCGCGTGGGTGAACCGATCCTCGTCCTCGAAGTTGCAGCCGTCGCCATGCCCGCCCTTGAGGTTCTTCATGTTGGCGGCTTGACGGATTGCGGTGACCAGATGTTCGGGGCGGAACGGACCGGCACCGATGTGCCGCCAATACCGGCGCAGGCTGATCGCGATGCTGAACAGGGGGAACAGGAAGGCGGGCAGGAAGATGGCCACCATCGCGTTGTGCGACAGGACCGCATAAAACCCCTCGCCTGCGGCGGATGGCAAGGCGCGGACCGCCCAGAACAGCAGGGCAAAGCCGATGACGGTG
The DNA here is from genome assembly GCF_056536925.1 of Ruegeria sp. CI1. Taxonomy (NCBI): domain Bacteria; kingdom Pseudomonadati; phylum Pseudomonadota; class Alphaproteobacteria; order Rhodobacterales; family Roseobacteraceae; genus Ruegeria; species Ruegeria sp. CI1. Next base: position 142,074 of record NZ_JBQFQP010000003.1, read on the forward strand.
GCAACGGCAATCAGCACACCATTCTTCTGAAAGGCCTTCCCGGCGGCGCGGGGGAAAGCCATTTCCTCCCAACTGTCCTGCCGGACATTTGCCAGCGCCTGCGGCAGGTTCAGGTCGAATTCATGCGGGGCCGTGTATTGGCAGGCATAGTAGCAGCCCCGGCAATTGTGACAGAGGTTCGCCAGTTGTGTCAGGGTTCCGTCGCCGAACGCGCGTTCGGCGTGCAGGGCGGGAAAGACGGAACAATAGCCCTCACAATAGCGGCAGGCGTTGCAGATCTCGGCCTGACGACGTGCCTCTTGCAGCAGATCAGATTGCATTTGCATGGGCGGCGGCCTCCTTGCCTGCGATGCGTCCAAAGACGGTTCCGATGGTCATGCCGAACCCGGCAAGATAGCCTTGGCCGAGGATCGACCCGGCCATGGTTTCACCCGCCGCCCAGAGGTTCGTGACAGGGCGGTTGCCGACAGAGCACTGCGCGCGCTCGTCAACCTTCAGGCCCAGATAGGTAAAGGTAACGCCGGTGCGCAGCGAATAGCCGTAGAACGGCGCTTCGGTGATCGGGCGGGCCCAGTTGGTTTTCGGCGGGGTCAGGCCGGTGGTCGCAACACCGTCCAGCTCGGTCGGGTGAAAGCCTGAGGTGTCGCCGCAGGCTGCGTTGAAGTCGTCCACCGTCTGAACCAGCGCGTCGGCGGGCAAGCCCATTTTATCGGCTAATTCCTCCAACGTGTCCGCCTTGATCGGCGGGAAGACCGAGGGCATGAACAGGTTCAGCGATTTCGCGTCGATGATGACATAGCCAACCTGATCGGGCTGCGCGGCGACAAGGCGCCCCCAGATGGCATAGCGCTTGGGCCAGACGTCCTCGCCCTCGTCATAGAAGCGCTGCGCGTGTTTGTTGACCACGATGGAAAACGGCACACAGTCCAGCCGCGTGACGATGCCGCCGTCGAATTTCGGCGCGCGCCCGTCGATGGCGACGGCGTGGCACTGCGTGGGGTCGCCCACCTGTTCGACGCCTTGGTCCAGCAGGTCGGCCAGCACGACGCCGCGATTGTAGGGCGTGCCACGGATCAGGAAGTTCTTCGCCGCAGGTCCCCAGGCACGGGCCAGCCAGTCGGTATCGGCCTGAAACCCGCCAGAGGCGACGATGACGGATTTTGGTGTGGTCGAATGGCTCTGGCCGCCTTGCGTATAGTCGATGCGGGTTACGCGGTCGTCTTCCAGTTCCAGATGCGTGACGGCGGCCTCGTATTCCACCTGTACCCCCAGCTTTTCAGCCGTGCGGTAATAGGCGTTCACAAGGCTCTTGCCACCGCCAAGGAAGAAAGCATTCGTACGCGCCAGTGACAGCGTACCCGATAGAGACGGCTGGAACCGAACGCCGTGCTCTTCCATCCACGGCAGACAGTCTTCCGATGTGCGGATGGCTAGCCGCGCCAGGCGTTCGTCCGTCTTGCCGCCGGTGACCTTCATCAGGTCGGCGAGGTATTCATCTTCGGTGTAGCTGTCGACAAGCGGGCCGAGCGGGCCATGGTGCATGCAGCGAAAATTGCGCGTGTGGCGGGAATTGCCTCCGCGATAGGGCTTCGGCGCGGTCTCAAGGATCAACACGTGTGCACCCGCTTCTGCCGCCGTGATGGCCGCACACAGCGCCGCATTGCCGCCGCCGATGATGGCGATATCGGGCGAGGTCACAGCAGGTCTCCGTCATAGCCGGGGGGGGGTGTGACTGCTGGCGCGCAGGTCGCGCACCCGCACCCGCTGGGCGGCTTCGATATGGGCGCGCATGGCGGCTTCGGCCAGCGCCCCATCCCGCGCCTTGATCGCGTCGAGTATGCCGAAATGCTCTTCCTCAGCCTTCTTGGCGCGGTCCGGTTCGGTCAGCGTCGTCGGGCCAAGGATCATCAGCGCCTTTTGCAAGCTGTGGATCGACCGCGCGAGAAAGCGGTTCTTGGCCGCGTCCAGAAGCGCCGCGTGAAATTGCCGGTTCAGGATGAACGCCTCGGGCGCATTGCCCAACTCGGCCATCTGCTGGTTCATGTCGATCAGTTCCTCGATTTCGATGTCGGAAGCGGCCCGGGCGGCCAGTCGCGCGGCGGTGCCTTCCAGCACCGCACGCATCTCGTAAAGCTCCATGACCTCGGCATAGTCGAGCCTGCGGATCGTGGCCCCCTGACGCGGAACATGCGTGACGATGCTGTCGGCCTCCAACTGGCGGATGGCCTCGCGCACCGGGGTGCGCGACACGCCAAGCCTCTCGGCCAGCTCGGTTTCGCGCAGGCGGTCGCCGGGATTAAGTCGACCTTCACGCAGTTCGGTCAGCAAGCGCAGGTACGCGCTGTTGCCCTGTGGGGCGCTGTCGTCATCCATGATCACGGGTCTCCGCTTCAATCTTGCATCCAATTGGATACAATCGTATGCAAAGAGCGTCAAGACACCCAGGAGGCCGGTTTGCGCAAAGATCTCTCTCACCCGCTGGCGCGGCGCGCGCTGACTTTTGCGCTCGCCACAGTGGGCACGATCTTGTTCTGGTTGCTGGCGCTGCCACTGCCGTTCCTGTTCGGTCCGATGGCGTTTTGCCTTGCAGGAGCCTTGGCGCATCTGCCGCTCAAAGGGTTTGGGCAGGTTTCGGTCGCGGCGCGCACCATCCTCGGCGTCGCGGTGGGCGCGTCAATCACGCCCGCCGTCATCGCAGAACTGCCGCGCATGGCGCTGTCAGTCGCATTGATCCCGGCCTTCATCGCGGTGATCGCCGCCGTGGGTGTACCGTTCTTTCGCAGGCTCTGGGGCTTTGACGCGCCGACGGCCTATTACGCGGCCATGCCCGGCGGGCTGCAGGACATGGTGATTTTCGGCACCGAGGCGGGGGGCGATCCGCGCGCGCTGTCGCTCATCCACGCAACACGAGTGCTGATCATCGTGACCCTCGCGCCCTTTATCCTGTCTCATTTCTATGGTGCCGCGCTGAGCAATCCCATCGGTGCGCCCGTCGCTGATCTGCCGTGGTACGAGCTGGCGATCATGGTCGCCGCCGCGTGGATCGGCTGGAAAGGCGGGGAACGGTTGGGCCTCTTCGGTGCCTCGATCCTTGGGCCGATGATCGTGACGGCTGCGCTGTCGCTGGCAGGCGTCGTGCATTTCCGCCCCCCTGCCGAGGCGATCCTTGTCGCGCAGTTTTTCATCGGCTGCGGCATCGGGGTGCATTTTCTGGGCGTCACATGGCGCGAGCTGACCCGCGTTGTTGCGGCGGGCGTGGCCTATGTGCTGGTGCTGGCGGTGCTGGCGGCCGGGTTTTCCGGACTGGTGACGGCCTTCGGGCTGGGCGATCCGGTACCCGCGTTTTTGGCCTTCGCGCCCGGCGGGCAAGCGGAAATGACGGTTCTGGCCATCGTGACCAGTGCGGACCTCGGCTATGTCATCACCCACCATCTAACGCGCATCGTGATCGTGATCGTCGGTGCGCCGGTGGTGGCCAGCCTTATTGCCCGAAGACGGAGGGGTTGACCATGTGGATCGGCGCGCCCGCCGCGTAGGCGTTCACTTGGGAAAAGATGTCGGCGAACTGCTTGTCAAACTCGTCCTCGGTGACAAAGCCGATATGAGGCGTGGCGATCAGGCTCGGATGCGCCAGGAGCGGGTCATTAGGATTTGTCATCGGCTCAGTGTCAAAGACGTCGATCGCGGCCATGCCGGGGCGGCCCGCATTCAGCCCGTCCAGCAGTGCCCCGGGGGCAATCAGGCCCGCGCGCGAGGTGTTCACCAAAACGGATTTCGAACCCATTTGTGCAAGATCCTCTGCGGTGACGATCCCGCGCGTTTCCGGTGTCAGCCGCAGATGCAAAGACACCACGTCGCTGTCAGAAAAGAAGGCCGCTCGACTGCTCGCGACAGTTTCACCATCGGCCTGCGCCTTTGCACGGCTGTCGTCGGACGCCCACCAGACCACATCCATCCCGAAGGTGCGGGCATAGTCGGCTACGACGTGGCCGATGCGGCCATAGCCATAAAGACCAAGCCGTCGGCCGCGCAGCGTCCGGCCCACGCCCATCTGCCACTGACCTGCCTTGGCGCTGACCATCTGCTGCGGAAGTTGGCGCATGCCGGCAAGGATCAGCGCAAAGGTCAGCTCTGCGGCGGCATAGTTTGCCCCATCCCCACCCTTGTTGGAACACAGCAGAACGCCAGCCTCGGTGCAGGCGTCCACGTCTACATGCGGCCAGACCCCGCGCTGAGAGATCAGCCGCAGGTTCGGCAGGCGCTCAAGAAGGTCACGTGTGACGCGGGTCCGCTCGCGGAACAGCACGACGCAGTCTGCCTCGGCCAGCCGTGACGCGAGTTTCGCCGGATGGGGCTCATGATCGGTCCAGACCGTGACGTCGTGACCTGCAAGCAGTTCGAAACAGGGTAAGCCGCGCAACGTGTCGAACCAGTCGTCGAGGATGTGGACCTTCATGGTGTGGCCTTTCAGGAACTGCCGGACAATGCCTTGATCGCGCGGCAAACCCGGTCATGCAGGAGGATCAGGTCTGCCTTGTCCGACGGCTCTTCGACGATGCGCCGCGACAGATCGTTACGCGTCTCTTCTCGTTACGCGTCTCTTCCAGATCGCGCCGAGCGCGGGCGAGTTTTTCGTAATCGTTCATTTTCGGCTCCTCAATGAGACAGCAGAACGGGAATAGTGGTGCGCGACAGAATGTCGGTGGTCATACCGCCGAGGAAATCCTCTCGGAATTTCGAATGCTCGTAGGCGCCGAGCACCAACAAGGAGGGGTCGTGTTTCTTGCACCATGTCAGCAAAGTATCGGCTACCGGATGGGTCGTGGGCCAGTCGTGGTGGGTCGCCTCGACCCCGTGGCGGGACAGGTGCAGCATCAGATCGTCGATTGGCCACGGGTTGCGCGAGCCCACGGTCAGCACGCTCACGTGGCCCTCGTCTTCGAGCAGGCGCAGACTGTCAGACAGTGCCCGTGCCGCGGCGCGGCCCCCGTCCCACGCAAGCGCGGCATGGCTGTGCGTGGCACCAGCGTCATAGCCCGCAGGCACGACGATCACCGGGCGGCCCGACAGGAGCGCGATGCGGTCGGGGTGCAGCGTTACGTGTTCGTCATCGGCATCCGACCGGGTGCCGACGATCAGCATGTCGTAGTGGCGCGCGGCCTCGGACAGAACGGTATCGACACGGCCTGTGACCTCTTTGAGTTGCAAGGCATTGTCCAGCCCCAAGCTGGTGCGTTCATCCTCGAACCGGGTCTCGATCTCGCGCAGGATGTCGGTGTTGGCGGCGTCCAACAGGGCGCGCGCCTCTTTCGGGATCCAGCGAGAGCGTTTGTCGATCACCTCGTGACCGCTATGGGCCAGCATGGCGGTGACATGCGCCCCGAAACGCTTTGCCAGCGACGCGGCATATCGCAGGGCCGCGACCGAGCCGTCAGAGCCATTGAAGGCCACCAGAAGATTCATCACCGGCATGTCAGTGTCCTTTCCAGACGGAGGCGGGCACGTAGACCTGCCCGTCGGCCAGCTTGCGTGCGGTGCGGAGCAGCCCTGCGGATTTCAGGGTGAAGTGGTTGTTCATCTGGAAATCCACCAACACTTCGATGGTGCCCGAGGCGTGTTCCAACACCACGTTCGCCGGGCTTTGCGTGGGCCGGTCCAGCAGCCCGTCCGCCACGGTGCCCGGCGTCAGCGCACAGGAAGCAAGGCATTGCGAGCCGGTGACCGCCATCGAGGGGTGTGTCGTCCACGGCATGAAATAGCGCGTCGCGATGGTGCCGCCGCCTTGGGCCGGGGCGAGCAGGCCGAATTTCGGCGTCACGGATTGCGACACATCACCCAAGCCCATGGCCGCTCCGGCTTGAAGACGTAGCGCCTCCATCCGGGCAAAGAAATCGCGGTTCTCGTCAAGTTCCTGCACGGTTTCATAGCCGGTCAGCCCGAAATCCGCGGCGCGGGCGATGACCATGGGCATGGCCACGTCCATACAGGTGACCTCGATCCCGTCCAAGGTGTCGCGCAGGTTACCGGTGGGCAGGAAGGCCCCGGTGGAAGACCCGACCACGCCCATGAAATTCAGCGCGATGGGCGCTGCGGTTCCGGGCACTCCGGCAATGGCCGTGTCGCCATCGTAGCGCATGGTGCCGCCCGGCGTCTGGACGCGAGCCAGCACCCTTGCTCCGGTGTTGACGGCACGGATCTTGATCTCTGTCTCGTCGCCTTGGGGCTGGACCAGACCCATCTCGACCGCCGCCGGGCCGACGCCGGACAGGATGTTGCCGCAGGTCGGTTTGAAATCGACCAGCCGATCCTCGACCGAAACCTGCGCAAAGAAATAGTCCACATCCGCCCAGTCATCACCCGAGGCTGAGAGCATGGCGACCTTGGTGGTCACCGCCACGCCGCCACCGATGCCGTCGATGTTGATCGGGTGACCCGAGCCTATGGCGGCAAGCAGCACCTCGGCCAGTGTCTCGCGATCTTCGGGCAAGTCCTTGAGGTTGAAATATGGCCCGCGCGAAGTGCCGCCCCGCATGAAGACGAAAGGAATGCCTGTCTGTGTCATGTCATTCACTCCGCCCGATTATTTCAGCGGCCAAGGCAGATCGACGGCGTGCTGCAACAGCCCCGGTGGGAAGTCGCGGTTCAGCGCACCTGCCATGACACACATCAGCGCGATGCCAGCGGCGGTGAGGATCAGCGTCTTGGGCCAAGCGGCCTGCGCACGGACCCGCAGGAAGGCTACGAGGAAGCCCAGCAGCGCAAGGATGAAGCCGACGAAATACGTCGCCACGATCAGACCCACGAACCACGCCAACGTGCCCCACAGGCCATAGGGCGCATCCGCGTCCTCTCCAGCCAGTTCCTTGTCGGCAAAGATCGCGTCCGTCTCGGGGCGCAGGAGCATCTGCACCAGCAGGATCAACAGAGCCGTCAAGGTGATGCCCCCGATGACCAGCGGCACGATCTTGTCCGTCATGTTGTAGTCGGGGATCATGTTCGCGTTGATCAGCGCGGCCACCACATAGGCCATGACAATCAGCAAGAAGACCAATGGCGCGCGCTTGGAGCCGGACTGCACGTCACCCTCGGCCATGATGGATTTCGCCTGGCGCAGACCCAGCACGACCGAGACCACGGTGACGATCAAGAGCACGATCACGATGGGCGAGAAGATGTAGTCCATGCCTTCCTCAAAGGATTTGCGGAAGCGGAAGGACGCGATCTGGAACGCCTGGTTCGAGAATTTCTCGACCGGGTTGGACAGCACGAAGCCGATCAGGAAGGCCGGGCGCGACCAGTCGAAGCGGCGCAGGAAGATGCCGATCAGACCGATGACGAACAACGCGAGAATGTCCTCGAAGTTCTGGCCCGACTGGAAAGCCGCGAAAGAGATCAGCATGAAAAGGAACGGCGCGAGATAGGTAAAGCGGATGGTGGTCAGCTTGGCGATGCCGCCCGAAGCCGCGATGCACAGGATGGTGCCCACCACATTGGCCAGCGCCAGCAGCCAGACAATGGAATATGTGATGTCGAGATTGTCGCGAAGCATGTTCGGCCCAACCTCGATATCGCCGGAGCCCAGCAGTGCTATGGCCCCGATGAAAATCGCCATGGAGCCGGAGCCGGGGATGCCGAACAGCAGCGTCGGGACAAGACCGCCGCCTTCCTTGGCGTTGTTCGAGCTTTCCGGCCCGATCACGCCGCGGATTTCACCCTTGCCGAACTGCGACTTGTCCTTGGTGGTCTGGACGGCATGACCATAGGCGATCCAGTCGACGACCGAACCGCCAAGGCCCGGGATCACGCCGACGACGACGCCGATCAGCGAACAGCGGACCGAAAGCCACTTGTTGTTAACCCAGTCCCGCACGCCTTCGCCCCAGCCGGCGCCAAGCTTGGCGTCCTTGGCGATGGAACGGTCTTGCCGCAGAAGGCTGACGATTTCCGGCACGGCAAAGATGCCGAGGCCGACGATCACCAGCTTCAACCCGTCCGTCAGATACGGGATGTCATAGGTGGCCATGCGCAGCGAGCCGCCCGCGTCGGCCTCGCCGATGGTGCCGATCAACATGCCAAGACCGGCAGCCGCAACACCTTTTAGCGCGACGCGTCCGGCAAGGACGGCGACCATGGACAGGCCGAGGATCGAAATCATCAGCATTTCCGGCAGCCCAAAGGCCAGCACCAGCGGCCGCGCCACGATGATGAAGATCGTCAGGAAGGCCGCGCCGACCAGCCCGCCGAACAAGGACGAGGTGAAGGCCGCCGAGAGCGCCCGCGCCGCCTGCCCCTTCTTGGCCAGCGGAAAGCCATCCAGCACCGTGGCCTGTGACGCGGAACTGCCGGGAATGCCCATCAACACCGAGGCAAAGGTGTCCGAGGTCGGCACAACGGCCACCATGCCCACCATCAGCGCAAGGCCCAGAACCGGGTCCATGCCGAACATGAAAGGCAAAAGAAGCGAAAGCCCGGCAATGCCGCCCAGCCCCGGAAAGACGCCGACAGCAAGGCCCATAACCACGCCGAGCACGAGGTATCCAAGGACTTCGGGTTGCAGTATCAGGGCCCATGCCTGGCCAAGCGCTGGCAGGGAGGTCGCGAAAACATCCATCATCACACCGGCTTTCGATTTTGAACTGTGGGAAAGGTGGCAGAAGCGGCCCCCACCGGTCTGGCAGGGGCCGCGGGGCGCCCGCCTATTTCAGCGAAACGCCGTAGGCTTCTTGCAGCCAGTTGGTCACGAAGGCCTTGGCTTCCGCAGAAACGATTGTGCCCGCCTTGGTCGCCTTGAGTGCGCCTTCGCCGACAAAAACATCGTATTTGCCAACGCGCTTGGCGGCGATTTTCGGGAAGTCCGGGCGCTTGCGCACGGCATCGAACGCGTCAGAGAACGTCTTTGCCACGTCATCCGGGGTGCCTGCGGGCAGGAAGGCGATCTTTTGCACCGGGAAACCGGCGACGAAGAAGGCTTTCCACGCATCCCATGCTTCGCCAGAGGTATCGCAGCCCTCGGTGGCTTCGCAGACTTCCTTGAATGTCGGCATGTCCGGGAAGGTCGGGTCGCGCACGATGTCGCCCGCTTCGTTCAGCGCGCCCCATGTCATCATCGGCACGGCCTTGCCCTGCGCGACCAGATCGGCAGAGGCACCGAGGTAGCTGGACGAGGTCTGGTAGTCGATGGTGGCCTCGCCGCGTTCGAACATCAGGCGGCCGTCACCGCGCCCCTTGATGCCAAAGACCGGCTCGACGTTCATGCCCAGCATCTTCCAGGCCAGCAGCGGAACGAGGTCAAGGCGTGTCGCCCCTTGCGAGCCATAGATGAAGTCGATGTCCTTGAGGTTGTTCGCCGAGCCGTCGAATTTCGCGCCGTCCTCCGGGTTGAGATAGGCGACACCGCCCGTGCCCGATGCCATGACCGGCACCCAGTCGGAATATTCGTAGCGCACACGCGGGTCATCCAGCAGATAGGGGAACTGGGTGGACCCGGAGGTGCCGAAAATCAGCGTCCCGTCATCGTATCGCTGTTCCTGGAACCAGTTCGCGCCCTTGGTCGATCCGGCACCCGGCATGAATTTCACCACCACGGTGGGGTTGCCCGGCAGCTCTTCGGACAGCAGCGGCGCAAAGAAGTTGGCCCATTTGGCCGAGCCACCGGTTTCCGAGAACGGGATGACCCATTCGATCGTCTTGCCGGAAAGGTCGATTTCAGCCAGCGCCGGGGATGCAAGAATGGTTGCTGCGGCAACCGAGGCTGCGAGTGTCTTGATGGTCATTGGTGTCCTCCCGTAGACCTGCCGCAACGGAACAAAGGCCCGGCGGTCCATGTATGTTCATTTCCAGGGAATGATTCCCTCCTCCAACAGCGCCAACATGCCATCTCAACCTTGCGCGAAACTTGCGCATCGTGACAAAGATATAGGCATGCGCATAGCAGTGATCGAAGACAACGAAGCATTGGCCCAAGGAATCGCTTTCCGTCTTAGGGACAGAGGGCACGCGGTTGACCTGCTGCACGATGGCCGCGAGGCGGACACGTTCCTCTCACAGGAGGGCGCGGATTTGGTGGTGCTGGACCTGAACCTGCCCGGCATGGACGGGATCGACGTACTGCGCGCCCTGCGGCGGCGGGGCGATGGTACGCCGGTGATCCTGCTGACGGCACGGTCCGAGACGGCGGAACGCGTCGTGGGGCTGGATGCAGGGGCGGACGACTACCTGACGAAGCCCTTCGAAATGGACGAATTGGAAGCGCGGTTGCGTGCCATGGCCCGACGCAAGAACCTCGAATTCACAGCAAAGGATAAGCTGGGGCCGCTGGTGTTTGAACGGACCGCACGGCAGGTGCTGAAAGACGATCATCCGCTCGATATCCCGCGCAAGGAAATCTCGACGCTGGAATGCTTGATGGAAAGGCGCGGGCGGATCGTGTCCAAGGCGCAGCTGATCACCCATGTCTACGGCACCGGCTCTGACGCCGAAGAAAGTGCTATTGAGCCGCATGTCTCGCGCCTGCGCAAGCGGCTTGAACCCTTTGGCCTCAGGATCAAAACCGCGCGGGGTCTGGGCTACATGCTGGAGGTCGACACTTAATGAGGGCGATGTCGCTGCGCCTTCGTCTGTTTCTTGTGATCCTGCTGCCGCTGTTTCTGGTTGCGATCCTGTTGGGTTGGTGGCGATTCGAAGTGGCGCAGCGCACCTCGGAAGAGTTGTTCGACCGAACCCTGCTGTCCGCGGCCTTGGCGATTTCGCGCGATGTCGCGATCTCCGAAGGCGATGCGCTTTCACCTGCCACCAGACAGGTTATCTCGGATGCGGGGGGCGGCGAGCTGTTCTATCACGTCACCGGTCCCGGCGGGATCTATGTGACGGGGTATGCTTATCCGCCGCGCCCCGAAACGCCTGTCGCGCGGGACCTGCCCTCCTACTATTTGGCCAACTATCGCGGCGAGGAAATGCGCGTCCTGCGCATGATCGAAAACCGCACTATTGGGACATTGACCGGCGACACGGTCGTGACGGTCTGGCAACGGGTCAACGACCGACGTGCCTTTGCCCGTGCGCTGGCCTTTCGTGCGGCGGCGCTTATGGCGGGCCTGATGGCGGCGCTGGCCCTGATCATCTGGTTTGGTGTGCAGATTGGCTTGCGGCCTCTGAACGATTTGCAGGCGGCGATCCGGCAGCGTTCCCCGGACGATCTCGGTCCGATCCGCCGCCCCGTGCCGAATGAGGTTTCTGGCATCGTGGCGACCCTGAACCGGCTGCTGGTACAAGTGCAGGACAGTATTGAAGCGCATCAGGCCTTCATCTCGGACGCAGCGCACCAGTTGCGCAATCCCGCAGCGGCAATTCTTGCCCTCGCCGAAACGCTTCCGCAGGTGCAGGACCCCGCAGAGCGCGCGAAATGCGAAAGGCAACTGGCAGATGCCGCGCGCAAATCCGCGCGTCTGTCCGAACAGTTGCTGTCTCTGGAACGGCTCCGCTACGATGACAGCACGGCCATGGAACCGTTCGACCTGAACTCGGTGGTCGAGGACGTCTGCCGAACCTTTGCTGCCAAGGCGCTGTCTCGTAACCTGGAGTTTGACCTCGTACTGGGCACGGCCCCGCTTCCCGTCATGGGCAATCCCGTTCTCATTGGCGAGGCCTTGATCAATATTCTCGACAACGCCCTTAAGCATGGTGGCGCAGCGATGAAGGCAATCAAGGTGCGGGCCTTTGCCGAAGACGACAGCGTGATGATCTCGATTCGGGATGATGGCGTCGGGATCCCGCCAAGCAAGGAGGGGACGGCCTTTCGCCGTTTCTCGCAGTTGCAGCACGGCGAGGGAACCGGATTGGGGCTCGCCATTGTGGAACAGGTGATGGCCAGGCTCGCTGGACGGGTCGATCTTGTGCCGACCGAAAAGGGAACGAAGTTCTGCCTTAAGTTTCCGCGCTACGAGCAGGCCTGAGACACAATTTCCGTTCCCACCTTGTTTGCTCAGCGGCGAGTCTGTACCGCCGCGCTTGGAAGGCCTCGACGTTTCGCCGTTCGATCCACAAAGTCACCTTGACCGCTCCCAATTGCTCTGCCGCCCGGCGCCCTGTTGGCGACAATCAGTGTTGCAATCGGCTATTCATTGCCTGGTAGGTGAACGGCGCCTATGGGTCAATCTTGCCAGAAACAACGTCAGCTTTCGGTGCTTCGCGGTTCGTTGTTTCGGATGCAGCATCCGTAAAAAAGGGCTCTTTCCGGCCGTTAGCTGCGTTTTGCACCAAGGTCCGCACTGAGTATGTTAATGCTTGAAACAGTTCTCTCTGTGCCAGGTTACAAACTCGGTCCTTGGCCGGTTGGCGAGGCGGTCCGGCACCAAGATCTTGCCGGACGCGTTGATCATCGATGTCACGGCTTCGATGTCGTTGCTCTGACGGGAAACCAGAATAGTCAGGTCGTCAGCTAAACCAACGAGACCGCGATCAAACATCCAATGTGCAGTTCCGGACAGGGCGAGCCCGTTGCTGACGATGTCGGGTCCGTCATGCTCTACAGGTCTGATATGAGCGGCTTCCACTTCAGCTCGGCCACCGCCATTTATCAGACGTAATCCAGTGATGGCGCAGCGCTCGCCGTAGGCGCGCAGGACGTTCTTTCTGAAATTACGATCGCGAACCGCCCGGTTGGTCAGTTGGTTGACGCGTTCCCGTGCGGGCATGTGTCGGAAAGGTGTTTGCGCGTCTTGAAAACCTGGCAGCTGCATCGAGTCACCAACGCGAGGCAGGATGTCCTCGTCCCGTCCAAGACCACGTTCGACAATTCGGGCAAAGTCTTCAGCTGAAAGGGTTCTTACCGCAGCTTGCGCGCGTCCAGATATCTTGCCTTGATCGTTCAGCAATCCGCTTTCGATGACTGAATTCTCGTCTCGGAATGAAACAGGGTCGCCGAAATCAAGATAGGTCCCCGGCTCAATCACCGCCAAGAACATTTCCGGTTTCCTAGGATCCGGAATGATCTCCTGGACCTTAGCGACAGCAAAATAGCCTTTGGTCTCTTTGACCTTGCTTGGCTCGAGGTAGACGATCCAATCCCCTTCGCACTGTTGGGCACGCGAGAGGTATTGTTTGGGAAACTGATACCGCTCCGAGGGAATATCGTCGTAGATCGAGTCGCTGCGATGGATGAAAATACCGAAGGCCATCGGATCACCCGCGTTGCAGGCGTTCCAGTTTTCGATCGGCCGCGCGAAGTGTCAGCACCGCACCTGTCAAAAATGGAAGTGCCAAGCCAGCTGCGGCGATGGCAAGAATCAAGATGGCGGCCAAAACCGAGTATTCGGCAGACTGTTGTGCCAATGATAGTCGACCCAAGCCAATCAAGTAGAACACGCTGGTTCCCAGGAAGATCAGGTAAAGCGGCCCAAAGGGTTCAATCACCTCGCGGCGAGTGCGCTCCAAGACCGAATGCCGCAACATGTTCCAGCGTTTGCTTGCCTTGTTCACCAGATTACTCCCTTACCAGCTCGATCCATGTGTGCACGTCATCATCCGTCACTTCGCGGCCTTCGACATGCGATTGATACCAACGGGCGACAATGGCCCCGCGCTTTTCACTTTTGATTTTTATGCCCTCATCGGTGAGGTGCTTATCCAGCGAGCTTTCGATGTGTTTGAGGGCTTCGAAATCATGTCCTGCCCGAATGGATTTGGTGCCCAGAAGTAGCCAGGGTACGTCTACCTCGAACCGCTCACCCATCGCGACTAAGGCTTCTACGGGCATTCCGCGCTGGCCCTTTTCGTAGCTGTGATACGCGCGCGGTGAGACACCGATAGCTTCCGCCATGGCCGCTTGTGAGAAGCCGATTTCATTGCGAGCAATGGTGAGACGAGCACCCATTGCAGCAAAAAGATCAGCATGTTTCTGCGGCATCTGAATTTTCCAATTGACTACTTCGTCGAAATTCGCGAACTTTGCAAAAAATGACGAACATTTACAGTTAATCACATCTGACCACGTCAGAAGGTGCAGAACAAGCGATTCCATGCGTGTCGCTGATTCAACTTATGCGGACAAGGACGACTGAAATGGCAGAGACCAACTATTCAGACAGCTCGCAGATCCTGGGGCTCGGGAAAACACCCGCGCAGTGGGTCGAAGTTATGGCCGGGATGGGGATCGATATTTCAGAACGCACGTTGCGTGAACGCGCCAATGAGACGGGCGCATTTTATCGCCTTGGGCGAACCATGCTGATCACGCCCGCGCAGATTGATACGATTTTTGAAGGAGGCCAGTCATGCCGCTCCAAATTTACAAGAGGGGCCGTGTCTACTGGGCCAAGGGGTGGATCGAATACAACGGCAGGCCAATCGCCGGCCCATACCGGCGAAGCACTAAGGCATCTACAGAAGAGGGCGCACGGGACTGGATAAACCATGAGACCGAACGTCAGATCCGTCGCTATGTCGTGGGCGACGAACCGAGCAAGACGTTCTCTGATGCAATCATGCTCTACAACGCGTCCCCGAAGGCGGCGAAGCAGTTGATCCCGATTGTCGAAGTGATCGGCGACCTGTCGTTAGGTGCGATATCTGGCGCGTTACTGAAAAGCCTTGGGCCGAAGCTGAAACCCAAAGCGTCGACGGATACCTGGTGGCGCGAGATCGTGACGCCCGCGAGTGCGGTGATCAACAACGCGCATGAGCTGGAAGGCACGCCGCTGATCCGCGTGAAACCCTACGACAAGTTCGAGCGGATCGCTCAGGACAAGCGGCGAGGGAAGCTCAGCCGCGTCGAGCGCACACCAGCTGATAAGGAATGGATCGAGGCATTTTGTCGTGCCGCCGACCCATACAATGCCGCACTGGTGCGTTTTATGTTTGAGACGGCTGCAAGGATTGATCAAGCCGTGTCCTTGGAGCCCGATGACCTAAGGCCGCACGAAAACAAAGTCCGCGTGAAAGCTCAGAAGGGGCATCCGGAAAGCTGGATCACCGTTTCGCCTCAGATGATGGACGAGCTACTCGCACTGCCTCCCAAACGTCCCAAGAACCGCAAGACCGGCAAGCTCATGAAGGCGCGCATCTTCGGCTATGGGAGCTCCACCGGTTACAACACGCGCTGGAAGACGATCTGCAAACGCGCGGGCATCTCGTACCTTTCAGCCCACCCGGCAGGGCGGCACGGGTTTTTCACGGAGCTTGTTGTCCGTCAGGGCGTCGATCCCGTCACAGCAGCCAAGGCTGGACGTTGGTCAGACCCCAATTTGCCCATGCGGATTTATGCCCACGCAGAGACCGATGAGGCCGACATTAGGGCCCGTTTTCGTACAAACCACGTACAGGATGACACTGTACAAGCACCCAACAGTAAGAAATCACAAAAGGAATAGCGCTATGAACGCATCCCTCCTAAGGGGCAGGTTGCAGGTTCGAATCCTGCCGGGGTCACCATTTCCCTTCTAGCAGAACTTGCAATTCCTGCCCTTCAAATGGTTGAGTGGCCGGATGAACGCAAAAGGCGGAGTAGAGCGTGGCTTGGCCATCGAATTCGGGAATTGACGACGAAAAACGCCGGGAATGGCGCGAGCGGTATGGCGAAAGCGACGCAGCGGCGGGGATCGAGACCACGGACGCGTTCGAGCCGTTTTCGCAGATCAACGACATGTTCACCCGCGCTTTCTGGGACGATACCGTGCGCAGCAAGCAGACGGACGAGTTCTTTGCCAGCTATCGGATGAAGGCCGCCTATCGCAAGGGTGACGGATTTCGGCAAAAGGATTTCGCGCTGCGCAACGCAAGCTGGCTGGTCTCGGATATCATCAGCAACCGCAGCGCCGAGGACGGCCGCCGCGAGGGATTTCAGGCCCCGATCGCCTATGACACTCCGGTGGCCGAAGCGCAGATCGAAATTGACGATCCGGCGCAGATGAGCGCCGAAATCAAACGGATCGCGCGGTTTTTCGGCGCCGATCTGGCGGGCATCACCGATATGGATGAGCGCTGGCTATATTCGTCGCGGGTCGATGTGCGCGATTTCTCCGAGGCCGAGAACACCTTGCCCGAAGGGTTGACCAGCGTGATCGTCCTGGGCCATCAGATGGACCGGGACCTGGTCGCCACCTATCCATCGGCGCTTGCCGGGGCGGCGACAGGCCGGGAATACTCGCACGAGGCGGCGATCGTGATCCAGCTTGCGGCCTATATCCGCAACATGGGGTACGAAGCGGTCGCCTCGATGAACGACACCGGGCTGGTCATTCCCTATGCGGTCAAGGCGGGGTTGGGCGAATACGCCCGCAACCAGATGGTCATCACGCCGGATTTCGGCCCCCGGCTGCGGTTTTCAAAGATCTTCACCAACCTGCCCCTGTCGCATGACGCGCCAAGGCCGCAGGGGATCGAAGCGTTCTGCAACATCTGCACCCAATGCGCCGATGCCTGCCCTGTCAAGGCGCTGCCCTATGGGCCCAGAAACGTCAGCGCGACCGATGACAGATCGGCCATTCAGGGCGTGCGCAAGTGGACCTCTGATGCCAGGGCGTGTTTCGGGTATTGGGCCAAATTGCAATCCGATTGCGCCATCTGCATGCGGGTCTGCCCGTTCAATCGCGATTTCGGTCAAAAGCGCAACCGCTGGTGGTTGCGGCTGGCCATGTCACGCTTTCGCAAGCTTGCCTTGTGGCTGGACAAACGCAGCAACCGGGCAGATCGGCTGAAACCCAGGGACTGGTGGGGGGGGCGGTGACAGGTAGCACCGAAATGGCGCGGGGATACAAACCCGTGTCGCAAATATCATTGAGTGCAACTACGGCACAGCCGATGGTCGGCGCATCTGAAAACAGGATCAACACATCATGCTGCACGAAAAACCGGGTCTGATCGAAGCCGTTCGCGCGCGATTTGCGCATGTGGATGCCTGCCCGTTCCAAGGGCCGCGCATCTTTTTCGAGAACGCGGGCGGCGCGCTGACGCTGAACTCGGTGGTTGAAACCACGGCGAAATTCGCGGCCATCCCCGACAATCAGGGCCGGGACAACGTGGCCAGCCACGCGCTGGTCGACATCATCAACCGGGCCAAGTCGGACATGGCGACCCTGATGAATGCCTCGTCCGGGCAGTTCTTTGTCGGCGAAAGCGGTACCGAGCTGCTGTTTCGCATGATCCGCACCGCCTGCGTGAATGCGCCCAAAGGCAGCAAGGTGATTGGCAGCTCCATCGAACACCCCGCCAGCCGCAGTGCCGCGCGGCGCTGGGCGGATATTGCCGGGCTGGACTATGTGAACGTGCAGCATGACGATGACACCGGCATGGTCACGGCGGATCAGTACCTCGCACACCTGACACCCGATGTCTCGGTCGCCACCATCGTGCATGCCTCGCCCGTGACCGGCATGGGCATGGACGTCGCTGCCATAGCCTCCGCGATCCGCGATGTCGCGCCCGATTGCCTGATCGTCGTCGATGGCATCCAGCACGCGGCCCACGGCCAGCTTGATATCGACAGCTATGGCGTCGACGGCTACGCGATCTCGCCCTACAAGATGTTCTCGCGCCATGGCTACGGCGTGGCGTGGATATCTGACCGGCTGACGGCGCTGCCCCATGACATGCTGATCGACGCGCCCGCAACGGGGTGGGAATTCGGCACTCGCGATACCGGGTCATACGCCACCATGTCCGACGTGGTGGCCTATTTCGACTGGCTGGGCGGAGAGGTGTCGGACCAGACCGATCGCCGCGCCCGGATCGAGGCGGCGGGTCGCGCCATCCACGCCTATGAAACCCACCTGACCAATGCGATGATCAACGGCACCGGAAATCTTCCCGGCCTGCGCGACATGGATCACATCCACATCCTGGCAGGGGCGGACAACCCGGCGCGCGAGGGGCTGGTTTCGATCGTGGTCGAGGATGTGCCCTCGGCCGACGTGGTCACGCAGCTGAACGAACAAGGGATTCGCACCCATATCCGCAAGGCCGACCATTACAGCGGCAACGTGCTGACCCCGCTGGGCCTCAGCGACTGCATCCGCATCTCGCTGTGCCATTACAACACCGAACACGAGGTGGCGCAGTTGCTGGCGGTACTCAAGAACATCCGGGACTAGGGCCGGGATCGCGCAAGAATTTCTCCAACCCCTCTTGCACGCGCCGTCCCTCTTGGCTACATCCCCCCTCACGGGTGATTAGCTCAGTTGGTAGAGCGCTTCGTTTACACCGAAGATGTCGGGAGTTCGAGTCTCTCATCACCCACCATCCCAACCCACAATGTATCAAGGACCTAAGCGCCTAGAGCCTCTGGACTTATCAACCGGAATGATCCGAGCCAATACCAACCTGATCTCAACCGATGTGGCCCCTTCGGCGGTTTCAGGCAATCGAGTTTGGGACGCGAAGGATCAAAATTCAGCCTGGATCGTGATCCGGAGCCGAAGTACCCCTGCTTGGGCGGTATTACCTGATCCTTGAGGCAGGCGCGCCGCCTCTGGCTGGCGCACCTTTCCTCGCCTGACAGAAAGCGGCTTCAAGCGGGACAGGTCCTGTCAGCGATTGCGCCGAACTCACGCCTGTACCAACTGCCCAGCTCTGTGAATGGCTTCATTTCGTGCAGCTGCCGCAGTTGCCGGGCTGCCCTCTGTTGGCGCGACGTCCAGCCACTCGACATCCGTGATGCCGACAAAGCCGAGCCAGCCATCAAAATACGGACGAAAGAAATCAAAAGCGGCGGCAGGGGTGCCGATTGCATAATCGCCCCCACAAGCACGCAGGACGATGGCTTTCTTTCCGGTAAGCAGTCCAAGAAACTGGCCATCTTCAGTCACTTCAAAGGCGATACCAGGTTGGGTAATCACGTCCATGAACTGCTTCAGCCGATAAGGAACCATGAAATTCCACATCGGTGAACTAAAGACAATGATATCAGCTGTCTGAACACGAGCGGCCAGTTCTGTGACAGCCTTCCATGCTGCGGCCTCAGAATTGCTCATCTTGCCGTCAGTCTGACTGTGATGCTTGGCAGAAATCGCATCAGCCCCGAATTCGGGCAGATTTCCGTGCCACAGGTCCAAAGTGTCAATTTCACCCCCAGGATTCTGGGTATGCCACTTTTCGATGAATGCCTTGGCAACCGCAATCGAGTGAGACCGCTGTTTGCGGGGAGAGGCTTCGACGTACAGAATCTTTGTCATGAATAAGTCCTTCGCTTCGCAGGTGTATTCTGGAAGAACTGTAAATTGTTCAGAAATGGGGCAGTATTCGAAAAATTTGGCCAGGAGGTGTACATGTTTGAACAGATGAATTGGGACGATTTGAGATTCCTCAGAGCGGTCGCTCAAACAGGCAGCCTGTCAGGAGCAGCCCGGTCTCTTGGTTTGAGCCATCCGACGGTCTTGCGTCGTATCCAGCGCATGAAACAGCTATGGGCTGTCGACTTGCTGGAAAAGACACCAAGCGGCTATGTACCGACCGAACACGGGAACGCTTTGATCCGTCTCGCAGACGATATCGCCAGTCGGGTTGCGGCAATCGACCGGCAGATATATGGGCAAGAGCCGCACCTCGAAGGCACAGTCCGCATAACAACCACCGATACGCTGCACTTTAGCTTTCTGGCGCCGATGTTCCTGCAGTTGCGCAGGGCTTTTCCACTCATTGATCTAGAGATTACGGTTTCAAACCAGATGTATAATCTGGGCAGCCGGGATGCTGACATTACCATTCGCCCCACAAACGCTCCACCAGAAACGCTCGTAGGCCGCAAAATGGGAAAAATCGGGTTTGCAGTGTACCTGCACCGGGATCTCGCAGTGGCGCAAGGCACAACGAAGCGTTTTGATGGTCTGGACTGGATTGGCATAGACAACAGCCTGTCCCACTTGCCGCAGGAAAACTGGATGCGCCGCCACAACTTCGACAAAACGGTGCACCTGAGGGTCAATTCAATCCAATCGGTTCTCCACTACATCCGGTTAGGGGGAGGACGCGGAATTTTAGCATGCTTCATGGGTGACAAAGTCGAGGATCTGGTACAGGTCAGCCCCAGGATCAAGGAGTTGGAAACCGACTTGTGGGTACTGGTTCACCCGGATGTAAGAAACGCAGTTCGTATTCGCGCGGTGCTCGATCAGATCTATGCATTCCTCTCTCGTCACCGCGTCACTCTGGAAGGTACAGACGGAGACCAGGCGCATAGATTACTGGGCACCGTTTGACCAACGTGCCCCTCAAGTTGGCCTCTGTATGGAGGGCGTTTTACAGCCTCCCTGTTTGGGAGGTGAATGACGCAGGGCAAATCTGTGGTTTTGGTTGGGTTTGATGTTTCGAATGACACCATTTCGGTTTCCTTGGTCGAAGATGCGCTGACCGAACGGAGCGGCAACGCCATAATTCGCGGCCTGCCCAAACGGCTGTCGTCGGCCACTTGGAAACAGATCGCGGTACTGGCGGCGAAACCGGAATCGCCGACAGTGCCGTGAGCGGTCCCGAGACCCGAAAACCGCGCAGATTCGGGCGACGGTTGCGCCACCATCGTTATCCTGCCTTGAACCCTTGCGCCCGCCCGTATAGGAAAATTCCTGCGCGCATAGGAGGGGCTTAGATGCAGGACGATCCGAAAACTCTTGTCTCCACCGGCTGGCTGGCCGCACATTTGAAAGACCCGGATTTGCGGATACTCGACGGGTCCTGGTACCTGCCGCAGCAGGGGCGCGACGCCAAGGCGGAATATGACGCCGCCCACATTCCCGGCGCGCGGTTCTTCGATATCGACGATATCGCCGATCACCGCTCTGATCTGCCGCACATGGTGCCGCCGGTCGAGAAATTCATGTCGCGCCTGCGGGCGATGGGCGTGGGCGACGGCCATCAGGTGGTGGTTTATGATGGTGCCGGCCTGATGTCGGCGGCGCGGGTCTGGTGGTTGTTCCGGCTGATGGGGCAGGACAACATCGCCGTGCTTGATGGCGGCTTGCCCAAGTGGCAGGCCGAGGGCCACGAGATCGAGGATCTGCCCCCCGTCATCCGTGACCGGCACATGACCGTCCGGGTGCAGAACCATCTGGTGCGCGATGTGACACAGGTCTCGGCCGCCGCCAAGCTGCGCGATCACGAAATCATCGACGCCCGCTCGGCAGGCCGCTTTTCCGGATCCGAGGCCGAGCCGCGCGAAGGGTTGCGGTCGGGCCACATTCCCGGCTCGCGCAATGTGCCGTTCGGCAACTTGCTGAACAAGGATGCCACGATGAAATCGCCCGATGACTGCCGCGCGGTGTTCGAAGCCGCCGGGGTGGACCTGTCGAAACCGGCGATCACCACCTGCGGCTCAGGTGTTACCGCCGCCATTCTCAGCCTCGCGCTCGAGCGCATGGGCAAGAAAGATCACTCGCTTTATGACGGCTCCTGGGCTGAATGGGGTGCCTTCCCGACCCTGCCCGTCGCAACCGGAGAGAACTGATGTTCGAAAATCTCAAGGCGCAGCCCGCCGACAAGATCCTCATGCTGATGCAGATGTATCGTGACGACCCGCGCGATGACAAAATTGATCTGGGCGTGGGCGTCTACAAGAATGCCGATGGTGTCACCCCCGTCATGCGTGCGGTCAAAGCAGCCGAACAGCGTATCTGGGAACAGCAGGAAACCAAGGCCTATACCGGGCTTGCGGGCGACCCGGCGTTTTCGGATGCAATGATCGGACTGGTTTTGGGCGGCGCGGTGCCGCGTGCCAACGTGGCGGCGGTGGCGACACCAGGCGGAACCGGGGCCTGCCGTCAGGCGTTCGAGATGGTCCGCATGGCCAACCCTTCGGCACGCGTGTTCGTGTCGAACCCCACTTGGCCGAACCACCTGTCGATCCTGAACTATCTGGGCATCGAAACGGTCCAGTACCGCTATTTCGACAACGATACCCGGGGCGTCGATTTCGACGGCATGATGGACGACCTGAAAACCGCCAGTGCGGGTGATGTGGTTCTGCTGCACGGTTGCTGCCACAACCCGACCGGCGCCAACCTGAACCTTGTGCAGTGGCAAGAGGTGGTGAACCTCATCAACGAGCGTGGCCTCATCGCCATGATCGACATCGCCTATCAGGGATTTGGCGACGGTTTGGAGGAAGACGGCAAGGCAACGCGTCTTGTGGCATCTTCGGTCAAGGAATGCCTGATCGCGGCGTCGTGCTCCAAGAATTTCGGCGTCTATCGCGAGCGTACCGGCCTGTTGATGGCGATCAGCGCCGATGCCGGTCAGACCGCGCTCAATCAGGGCACGCTGGCCTTCCTGAACCGCCAGAACTATTCCTTCCCGCCGGATCATGGCGCGCGGGTGGTATCCACAATCCTGCAGGACGACGCATTGCGCGCCGACTGGGCGGCCGAACTGGAAGAGGTGCGCCTGTCGATGCTGGACCTGCGTCGGCAACTGGCTGATGAATTGCAACGCCTGACCGGCTCTGACCGCTTCGGTTTCATCGCCCAGCACCGTGGCATGTTCTCGCGCCTCGGCGCCGCGCCCGAACTGGTCGAGAAGATGCGGGTCGAGCATGGCATCTACATGGTCGGTGACAGCCGTCTGAACATTGCCGGGCTGAACGCGACGACCGTGCCAATTCTGGCAAAAGCCATCGTTGACGTCGGGGTCTGACCCGGTCAGTCGCCGCGCCTCGGTCAATCGGGGCGCGGTGGTGTCTTTACAAACCGCATGCCGCCATCGGCAACCGCGAACGGTTCGCCTCCTGCCGTCAGGACCGCGCGGTCCTTCATCTCGCCAAAATCGAACATTGCGTTCAGGATGACATCCGTCCGGCCCTGATATTCCGCCGGGCGATAAATGCAGATCCCCATCCGGTCATCGAGCCGCCTGTAGGTATATCGCGCCTCGCCAACCAGCTTGCCGGCCGCCGTCACATAACAGGTCGTCTCTGTCTCATAACTGACCGTATGCGTGGACAGATCGGCAAAATCGCCGGTGCCCGAATGATGAACGCCAGTCCATTCGAGACTGGTGCCGACCAGTGTGTCCGGTGCTGTCGCCATCAGGCCCTCCGGTTCATCCGCGTTGACACCAAGCCTAGGCGATCAAAGCCCGCAACGCAAAACGCCCCGGTTGGGTCCGGGGCGTTTGTGCAAAAGCCTATCAGGTCAACCCTTGGAAAACTCCGGATAGGCCTCCATCCCCAGTTCCGCCATGTCGAGTCCGTTGATCTCTTCTTCTTCACCCACACGCAGGCCTACGGTCATCTTCAGGATCGTGAACAACGCATAGCTGACGACAAAGACAAACAGGCCGATGGCACCAAAGCCGATGATCTGTTTGGCAAAGGACGCATCGCCATTGGTCCAGGCCACAATGAAAGTGCCCCAGAAGCCTGCAATCAGGTGAACCGGAATTGCGCCCACCACGTCGTCTATCCTGGCCCGGTCCAGCATCGGAACGGCAAAGACCACAATCACACCGCCGACGCCGCCGATGATCAGCGACTGGAACAGCGTGGGCGCCAGTGGCTCGGCGGTGATCGACACCAGCCCGGCCAGCGCGCCGTTCAGGGTCATCGTCAGGTCGACCTTGCCGAACATAACCTGCGTCAGGATCAGCGTTGCAACCGCACCGGCAGCAGCGGCCATGTTGGTGTTGGCAAAGATCTGCGCCACCGCGTCGGCGTCCTCAAGCGTACCCATCGCCAATTGCGAACCGCCGTTGAAACCGAACCAGCCCAGCCACAGGATGAAGGTGCCCAACGTCGCCAGCGCCAGGTTCGAGCCGGGCATCGGCACCACCTTGCCATCCTTGTTGTACTTGCCGATGCGCGGCCCCAGCACCAGCGCGCCTGCCAAGGCGGCGAACCCGCCCGCCGCGTGAACCAGCGTCGAGCCGGCGAAATCGGAAAAACCCATTTGGCTCAGCCAGCCGCCGCCCCACTGCCACGAGGCCTCGATCGGATAGATGATACCAGTGAGCACCACGACAAACAGCAGGAATGGCCACAGCTTGACCCGCTCGGCCATCGTCCCGGACACGATCGAGGCGGTGGTGGCGCAGAACATCAGCTGAAAGAAGAAATCCGAGGCGTTGGAATACCCGCCCGCGTCGATGTCGGTCTTGATGTCCTTGGGGGCGATCGTGCCAAACACGCCCTCGATGATCCAGTTGCTGTCGCCCGGATACATGATGTTATAGCCGACCAGCCAGAACATGATCGCCGCCAGCGAAAACAGCGCGATGTTCTTGGTCAGCTGCATGGTCACGTTCTTTGACCGTACCAGCCCGGCTTCGAGCATGGCGAAACCCGCGGCCATCCAGAACACCAGAAACCCGCCGACCAGAAACAGCAGTGAATTCAGGATGAATTGCGTTTGCGCGGCGGCCTCGCCCGAGGCGGCCTCTTGCGCCAGTCCCGTTTGTGGCAATGCGGCGACGGCAACTGCCGGGATTAAAGTCTTGATCACGTTCATTTTGAAGTCCTCAAAGGGGGTTGCCGCGCTTACAGCGCGTCCGCGTCGATTTCGCCGGTGCGCACGCGCATCGCCTGTTCGACGTCCAGTACGAAAATCTTTCCGTCACCGATCTTGCCGGTCTTGGCGGTGGACGAGATCGTGGTTACGATCTGTTCAACCATTTCTGCCGGCACCACGATTTCCAGCTTGATCTTGGGCACGAAGTTCACGGCGTATTCCGCGCCCCGATAGATTTCGGTGTGTCCGGATTGTGAGCCAAAGCCTTTGATCTCGGTCACCATCATGCCGCGCACACCCACGCCGGTGAGGGCTTCGCGCACCTCTTCCAGCTTGAATGGCTTGATTGTCGCAATGATCAGTTTCACGTCTTTCCCCTTGATAGCGCCGGCCCACCCGGCATTTCGCACCTGCAGAAAAACTGCTGAATCGTCGGCGGGGAACGGAATTGGGGCGTGTGGCGGAACCAAAACCGCGAGATATCGCACAATTTTTGCACAAAACGACACTTGTGATGAAAAAAGCGGCGCAAAGATGAAGGAAATTTAAGGAAATTCGCACCTCTACATGGGCGGCTGGGCAGGGTATTGTCCGGCAAAAGCAAAGATCGGGCAGATTTGAGCATGACTGACTCCAAGCGCCGCAGGCCGACATTGGTGGCCGACAAGCGATACCCGTCCGGGGGTAAGAAAAAGGCGCCGTCGAAATCGACTGCAAAGAAGGCGGCGCCGAAAAAGGCCGCGGCCCGAAAGGCGTCGCGCAAGACCACGCGCCGGACGCCCAGGAAAACGCGCGGCGGCATCATCGGGCTGTTCCAGCGGCTGTTCCGTTGGATGTTCCGCCTGATCTGGGGGATTACCTGGCGTGTCGGAGCCATCGTGGCCCTGCTTGTCGCCCTCGCGGTTGGTCTTGTCTACACGACGTTGCCCGAGGCCGACACCGTGCTTGACGGCCGTGCGCGCGGGTCGGTCACCATGCTGGATCGTGACGGCAATGTTTATGCCTGGCGCGGCGATCAGTTCGGCGGGGTTGTCACCGCCAATACGGTTTCGCCGCACCTCAAGAACGCGGTTGTCGCTACCGAGGACAAGCGGTTCTACCGCCACATCGGCGTCAGCCCGCGTGGCGTGGCAAGTGCGGTGCGCATCAACCTCAGCGAAGGGCGAGGTCCGCTGTCGGGGCATGGCGGTTCGACGATCACCCAACAAACGGCCAAGCTGTTGTGTCTTGGCGTTCCGTATGTTCCCGCCGAGTGGGAGTCGGAGGCCGCCTATGAGGCCGACTGCCGCCAGGGGTCGCTGTGGCGAAAAATGAAAGAAGCCATCTATGCCATGGCAATGGAGGTCAAGTATACCAAGGATGAAATCCTGACCATCTACCTCAACCGGGCCTTCCTTGGTGCGGGTGCGCGCGGGTTCGAGGCGGCAAGCCAGCGCTATTTCGGCATATCCGCCGCCGAGGTCAGCCCCGCCGAAGCGGCGATGCTGGCCGGACTTCTGGTCGCGCCGACCCGCTATGCGCCGACCA
Organism: Ruegeria sp. CI1; assembly: GCF_056536925.1. NCBI lineage: Bacteria > Pseudomonadati > Pseudomonadota > Alphaproteobacteria > Rhodobacterales > Roseobacteraceae > Ruegeria > Ruegeria sp. CI1. The sequence continues at coordinate 168,020 of NZ_JBQFQP010000003.1, forward strand.
ACGATCTGGAACGGTCCCAGAACCGCGCCCGGCTGGTCATCAGCCTGATGGAGGATCAGGGCTATCTCTCCGGTACCGAGGCGGACTGGGCGCGCGACAACCCGGCGGAACTTTCCGATGCCGCCGAGGCGCGTGCAGGCGGGTATTTCGCCGATTGGGTCATGGCCAGCGGTCCCGAATATTTCACCCGCAACACGACCGAGGATGTGGTGATCAAGACCACGCTGGACCAGCGCATTCAAACCTCGGCCGAAGAGGCGCTCAAATTCGTCTTCCAGGAAAAGATCAAGGAAGGGTCCAAGGCACAGGCGGCGATTGTGGTCATGTCCTCGGACGGTGCTGTTCGGGCGATGGTCGGCGGACGCAAGACCAAGGTCTCGGGCGCCTTCAACCGCGCCACGCAGGCGCTGCGCCAGACCGGATCGTCCTTCAAGCCCTTCGTTTACGCCACGGCTCTGGAACTGGGCTATTCACCGCTCGATACCGTGATGGATGAACCCTATTGCATTGACATTCCCGGTTCGGGCCAATGGTGCCCCAAGAACTACACCAACAAGCATTACGGGCGGGTGACGCTGGCCGCTGCGCTCAAGGACTCGCTGAACGTCCCCGCCGTCAAGGTGGCCGAGGTCGCCGGGCTTGACAACGTCCGGCGCGTCGCCAGCGAGTTCGGCATCGAAAGCGATCTGGCCGCTGGCCCTGCGCTGGCTTTGGGTGCGTCGGAAAGCACCCTGATCGAAATGGTGGGGGCCTATGCGGGCATCTTGAACGGTGGTTCCTCGGTCGAACCTTACGGGCTGACCGAACTCAAGCTTATTGGCGACGACCAACCGATGATGGCCACCACCTCGGGTATCGGCGAGCGGGTCATCCGCGAGGATGCCGCGCGCCAGTTGATCTGGATGATGGAAAAGGTCGTTTCCGAAGGATCGGGCAAACGGGCGGCGCTGCCCGGCTGGCAGGTGGCGGGCAAGACGGGCACAACACAGGCCGCCCGCGATGCCTGGTTCATCGGCTTCACCGCGGATTACGTGACCGGCGTCTGGATGGGCTATGACGACAACACGCCCCTGTCCGGCACCACTGGCGGCGGCCTGCCTGCCGAGATCTGGCACGAAACCATGGTGCGCGTGACCGAAGGCATGACACCGTCCCCGCTGCCGATGATGGTCCCCAAGCAACCCACCCGCACCGAACAGCCCAAGCAGCAGAAGCGGCGGAACAACACGATCGGAAACGCGGTTGACAATTTCTTCAAGGATCTGTTCGGCAGAAACTGAGCGGCGCAAACCGCGCTTGATTGACAGTGCGGCCAAAGGCAAGCTCGTCTGGCCGAAACGACCCAGAGGAGGGCCAAGTCATGCGCCGCAACGAGTTGACGGAACGCTTTCGTGCCCTGCATGTGCCGGGCCAGCCATTGGTGATGCCGAACCCCTGGGATCTGGGTTCTGCCAAGGTGATGGCGCGGCTGGGGGCGCAAGCTCTGGCCACGACATCTTCGGGGTATGGGTTCACACTGGGCCTGACCGATGGGGGGCAGATGACACGCGACATGGCCCTGCAACACGCCGCCGCCGTCTGTGCAGCCGTCGATGTGCCGGTGAATGGCGATTTCGAGAATGGATTCGGCGATACTCCGGAAACCGTGGCCGAAACCGTGCGGCTGGCCGCCGAGGCTGGGCTGGCCGGTGTCTCGATCGAGGATACCGCGCTGCCGGGGTCCGGCTCTTATCCGTTCGACCTGGCGTTGGCCCGGATCGAGGCGGCAGTTGCAGCAGCACGAGAGGTTGGCATCGTGCTGACCGCCCGTGCCGATGGCTGGCTTTGCAAAAGCTATGATCAGGCCGAGGCCCTGCGCCGCTGTCAGGCTTTCGCCCGCGCGGGCGCCGATGTGATCTATGCACCGCTGGTCGATGCCGACACCACCCGCGCTATGGCCGCCACCGGAACGCCGGTTAACCTGTTGGCCGCGGGCACGATGCGTGATCTGACGCTCGACCAGATGGGCACGTTGGGCGCGGCCCGCATCTCCATCGGCGGTGGATTGGCGCGGGTCACGCAGCAGGTGCTCCTCGACGGCACCCGCGCCATGCTGGAACAGGGCGACTTCACCATCCTCAACGGCGCTGCGAACACGGCCGAGGTCGATGCACTGCTGAACGGCTGAGCTGCATCCAGAGAAAACTCCGCATACCATCAGGCGCGCCGGGTCTCGGGCTTTTCGGATTGGAATGGACCGTGTTGCACGAATAGTGGTTGGGCCGCATTTGCGCCTTTCCCCTGTTCGTTATGCGACACGTTCACAGGTCGCGCGACCGAGATGGGTCATGCGGTTGAAAGCTTTGACAGCGATCCGGGTTTCGGTTGTCCGAGTCTCCATTTTGCGACTGCGCAGGTTGGGGCCGAGGAACTGACCTATGGCCTTCCGGTTGATGATCACCACCGCCATTTCGGCGGCGGCCAAACCCAGGTGGCCATCGACCTGCCACCGGGAGACCACACCCTGCAACTGGTGCTTGGCGACCACTCTCACGTCCCCCACGCAACCCCGATCATGTCCGAGGTCATCACCATCACGGTCGAATAACCGGTAGAATCGCCAGCTTCCCCTGGCGCAGGGAATGCCCGGTTCCAAACAACGCATCCGGGCTTTGCCCTGACCTCTCCGGCACATGGATGAGTGAGGTTCCGGTGTGCGGGACAGAGCCTACGCCAGAGGTGTGGCGGGTTACGCCTCCATTTTCGACAGTTGGCTGATCGGTAGATACTACTATTCCCATATAGCCAAGTTTACGCTCTTTAGCTGCGTACAAGAGCAAACAAGTCGGGATTGCTCTCCTGTAATGGGACTTGATCTCGATCAGGGCTGGAAAATCGTGGTCGTGTATTTCTTTGGCGAACCCAGCCAGACGATCCGTAAGTATCTGCGTTCGCTGGCAACCCATGGGTTAATTGATCAAGTTGGGAGAATGACTTTGTCGAAGTTTAGTTGTGGATTTGCCAGCGTACTCTTTGGTGCCGCATTTTTGACAGGCCTCCAGACGTTTGCCGCTGTCGCCGAAACATCAAGCAAGGGGGCCGCTTTGGTTCCCGAAATCAACCGGATTGTCGAAGCAGATACCACGCGCTTGCAGGACATCTTCAAGGACATACACCAACATGCCGAGCTTGGTTTCATGGAAGTCCGGACCGCTGGGATCGTCGCCGCCGAACTGGAGGCGCTCGGTTACGAGGTGAAGACCGGCATCGGCGTCACCGGCGTCGTGGGGATCATGGAAAACGGCGACGGCCCCACCTTCATGTTTCGGGCCGACATGGATGCCAATGCCGTCCGCGAAGAGACGGGCCTGCCCTACGCCAGCACGCAACGCGTCACCAATCTCGACGGCGTCGAGACCTACGTCGCCCACATGTGCGGCCATGATGCTCACACGACCTGGCTGATTGGGTTGGCCAAGACCATGGCCGAGTTGAAGAACGAATGGTCCGGGACACTGGTTCTTGTCGGGCAGCCGGCGGAGGAGCCCGTGGAGGGTGCCAAGGCCATGCGGGATGACGGGTTTTACGAGACCCATGGCGTGCCTGAGCCAGATTACTTTCTAGCTCTTCACACCGGGCCGTTTCCGCTTGGCACCATCGCCTTGACTAAGGGCCGGATCAGCACGGGAACAGATCATATCGACGTCACCTTCCGGGGATCCGGTGGCCATGGATCGTCACCGCATCATGCCACCGATCCGGTCATCATGGCCGCAATGTCCATTCTTCAGTACCAGACAATCATTTCGCGCATGACCGATCCGACCGAAACGGCTGTGCTAACGGTCGGCAGTGTGCAAGCCGGTATCGACAACAACGTCATCCCGACGGAGGCCGAGTTGAAGCTCAAGCTGCATTACTCGACACCAGAGCTGCGCGAGGTAATGGTGTCCGGCATCGAGCGGATCGCCAACAACAACGCCCGGACGTACGGCATTACGGACGAGAACATGATGCCGACCATCGTGGAAAAGGGATATGCACCGATCATCTTCAATGACGGGGAGTGGATGGATCGCATCGGGGAGGTCCTGTCCGAAGCGAAGGCCGTGGACGCGATGATCAGCAACCAGCCGGTGATCGAGGGAAATGCAGTTGCTGGCGTCCAAGTTCCGGGTTCGGACGATGCGTTTCTTCTGATCGAGGGTATCGAGGGTGCAAGCGGCGCTTACATCTTTGTCGGCACGGCCAATCCGGAGGTCTACGCCAAGGCCCGTGCAGAGGGCTTGGAGTTCCCGTTTGCTCCTCACGAGCCCAATTATGTGGTCGATCTCGACGCGATCCCTTGGGGCACCCGGCTCGCCACGGTATTGGCGCTGGATGTCCTAGGCAAATAAGTATTCTGAGCGAGATTTTTGGTGACCTATGGTGCGGTGGGCCCTTCGCAATCAGAGAGGCGGCTTTAGACCTATTTTCGGCTCATGAGGGCAAGGCACCGAACTGGTGCTCTGGGCTCAAAGCAGGCCTTCTTCCTTCAACAGCTCGACCATATTCGCCTCTGGTCTCGGCCCGATATGGCTGATGACCTCGCGGGCGCAGACGTTGCCGATCCTGGCGCAGGTCTCGAAATCGCGCCCCGTGGCCATGCCGTACAGGAAACCCGCTGCAAACTGGTCACCGGCGCCGGTTGCGTCTACTGGAACAATCTTGTCGACCGGCACGTCGATGCGCTGGGTGCCGTCCATTACCGTCACACCGTCGCCCGAACGGGTGCACACCACCAGGGGGCAGATGCCCGAGGTCAGCATCAGCGCGTCGTCCAGATGGTCGCTTTCGAACAGCGACTGGATTTCGGCCTCGTTGCCGATCACGAAATCCAGGTCATGCTGGATCAGCGACAGGAAATCGGCGCGGTGACGGTCGACGCAGAACGGATCGGAAATCGCAATTCCCGCCTTGCCGCCCGCCGCGCGGGTGGCCCGCGCCGCCTCGCGAAAGGCCGATTTTCCGGCATCGTGGTCAAACAGGTAACCTTCAAGGAACATCAGCTTGGCGTTGCCCGTCACCTGCTCCGGAACATCGGTCGAGCTTAACGTGGTCGAGATGCCCAGATAGGTGTTCATCGACCGCTCGCCGTCGGGTGAAACAAAGATCATCGACCGCGAGGTCGCCAGATCGCCCGCCACCGGCGGATTGACGAAATCGACGCCGTCCTCATTCATGGCGTCGGCATAGAAATGACCCAGCGCATCGTCGCGCACGCGCCCGATGAAGGCCGCGTCAAGCCCCAGCGCGCCGGCGCCGGCGATGGTGTTTGCCACCGATCCGCCGGGCGTCTGCACCCGGTTTTCCATCGCCGCATACAGCACCTCGCCCCGGTCCTGCTCGATCAGTTGCATGATGCCCTTCTCGATCCCCATCAGGTCGAGAAAGACGTCATCGGATTGCGAGATGACATCGACAACTGCATTGCCGATACCGACGATATCGTAGGTCTTCATAGGGTCTTGTCCTCGAATTGGCACAGGTCGCGGATGATGCAGGTGCCGCACATCGGCTTGCGCGCCTTGCAGTGATAGCGGCCATGCAGGATCAGCCAGTGATGTGCGTGTTGCTGAAAGTCGACGGGGATGTTGTCCTCGATGGCGCGCTCGACCGCATCCACATCCTTGCCGGGGCAGATGCCGCTGCGGTTGCCGACCCGGAAGATGTGGGTATCGACCGCCTGCGCCGGATAGTGCCACCACATGTTCAGCACCACATTGGCGGTCTTGCGCCCCACACCCGGCAGCGATTGGAGCGCCGCACGCGAATTGGGCACCTCGCCGCCATACTCCTCGACCAGAATACGGCTGAGCTTGATCACGTTCTTGGCTTTCTGGCGGAACAGGCCGATGGTCTTGATATGCTCGGTCAGACCCTCTTCGCCCAGATCCAGCATCTTTTGCGGTGTGTCCGCGATCCGGAACAGCGCGCGGGTGGCCTTGTTGACACCTGCATCGGTGGCCTGCGCACTCAGCGCCACGGCGACGACAAGAGTATAGGCGTTCACATGCTCCAGCTCGCCCTTGGGTTCGGGGTCGGCTGCATGGAAGCGGGTAAAGATCTCGTGGATCGTGTGATAATCGAGTTGCTTTGCCATCCCGCCCGGTATGCCGTCCGCGCTTCGGTCGCACAAGTGCAAAGAGGCACCGGTTCAGCGGTTTGTACAATTCGGACAACTACCCTCTGGGAACAGGTACATTTCGCACGATTCGGGTCGCTGCCTGTGGGAATGCGGGATAGGTTAAGAAAAAGAAATGAGGTGCGCGATGAATGTCCAGACCACCGAATCCGGCTATCACTACAACGTCATGCGGCGGGCAATCGATCTGATTGATCAGGGCGGAGAAACCCTTTCACTTGACGAACTTGCAAGTCAGATGAACATGAGCCCCGCACATTTCCAACGCCTGTTCTCGCGCTGGACCGGGGTATCGCCAAAGCGATATCAGCAGTACCTGACACTTGGTCACGCCAAGGCTTTGCTGCACGAACGGTTCACCACCCTGGAAACCGCGCACAATGTGGGCCTTTCGGGCAGCGGGCGGTTACATGATCTTTTCCTCCGGTGGGAGTCCATGAGCCCCGGCGAGTACGCGCGAAAAGGCGAGGGGCTCTGCATCTATTGGGGGTGGTTCGAAAGCCCCTTTGGCCCCGCATTGGTGATGGGAACAAGCAAGGGAATCTGCGGTATAGGCTTTGCGGCCGAGACGGGTGAAGAGGCGGCGATGGACGATCTGGTTTCTCGCTGGCCAAAGGCCGAATTCGTCGAGGAACCCACGCGCTTGCGAGCATGGGTACAAAGCGCCTTTGGCGCAGAACGCGAAGGGGCGGAACCGACACCGCTCTATCTGATCGGTGCGCCTTTGCAGATCAAGGTTTGGGAAGCTTTGCTGCAAATTCCGACCGGGCATGTCTCCACCTATTCCGAAATCGCCGGTTCCATTGGCGTGCCACAAGCCGTCCGTGCAGTTGGTACCGCCGTGGGACGAAACCCGATCAGTTGGTTGATCCCATGTCACCGGGCCTTGCGAAAATCCGGCGGATTGGGCGGATATCATTGGGGGCTGCCGGTGAAACGGGCAATGCTGGCCTATGAAGGCGCGCGCGCTGACGCATGAACATGTCCAACGTCAATCGCGTTTTCCAAGATTATGGAATCCGCGACTGATACCGAAAATTCGGTGATCGGAGGAATGTTGCCGAAAAGACTCTCAATATTATTAAAGAGTTGCGAAAAAGATGAATGTGGATGTTACTTTTCTTGTTGAGGTAACCCCAAAGGGTCAACGAGGAGAAATACACATGCCAAACAAGCCAGATTTGCCGAACAACGTGGATTTTGATCCATTCGAATTCGCCACCGAGGCCCATCCGGGATGCAGCTGGGGCGAGTTGACGAGTGACGCCATCGAGGATGGTTTTGACCAGGGGGCGCACGCATCGGACCCCAGCGGTGACGGTGTCGGGCCAGAAGAGCGCGTTGGTCTGGCCAATGTGATCGAACAGGGCAACCTGCACGCGACCTGTGAGTTTATCGACGGATTGAACGACATAGCCTGACTTCTTCGGATAGGTACGGTTACTAGACAAAAAACACCCACGTTCGTTGAGCTGTGGGGGTGAACGTGCAGTTTCCATTGGTTGGGCGAGGAACCGCCGATCTCGCCCGATTGTTGCTTGAGCTTGCGATTGCAGGCCGTGATATACTGCGGCAAACAACGCAATCCCGAAGTTGGGGTCTTGAGCAGAAGGTGATTCCATGACGATTTCCAGATTTGTCCTTGCGACCGCGCTGAGTTCTGCGGTGGTCCTGAGCGCATGTACCGATCCGCTTACCCGCAGCACGCAGACTGATCCGAACCAGAACACAAAACAGGGCGCTCTGATTGGTGGCCTGTTGGGCGCCGGGATCGGGGCGATTGCCAACGACTCCGATCCGGGCCTTGGTGCATTGGCCGGTGCTGCCATCGGTGCCGCTGCCGGTGGGGCGGTCGGCAACGAGTTGGACAGGCAAGCCGCCGAACTGCGTCAGCAGCTTGCAAATGACGGGATCACGATCACGAATGCGGGTGACCGCCTGATCGTCTCGGTTCCCAACGACATCACCTTTGACACCGACAGCGCCACCGTGCGGCCGGCCTTGCGGTCGGACTTGCAGAAAGTCGCGCAGAACCTTGTGCGTTACCCCAAGTCGAACGTGCAGGTCATCGGCCATACCGACAGCGATGGCGATGCGGCCTATAACCAGGGACTTTCCGTGCGCCGGGCGAATTCCGTTGCCGATATCCTGCAGGCCGGCGGTGTGAGCTATAACCGGATCACCCCCATAGGGCAGGGCGAAAACAACCCGATTGCGTCGAACCTCACTCCGCAAGGCAAGGCGCAGAACCGCCGCGTTGAGATCGTGATCGTGCCGACGCGCGCTGGGTGAAGTCCGGAAAAAAGTATCTGAAATGGGGGGCTGCCAATGGCGGCCCTTCTTGCTTGCGCACATTGACTGCGCGTCAGGTGGGGTTTGGTTGATCGCCGTCAGTGGCTAGGTAATGCAAAACCAACGAAAGGGCTTTCGATCATGTCAAGACTTACCCTGCTTGGCCTCTCTGGCTCGTTGCGGAAAGAGGCTACGAACCGCAAGCTCATGCGCGAGGCAGCAAGGCTGTTCGGGCCGTGTACATTCGTCGAGGCGGATCTGAACCTGCCACTCTACAACGGTGATGACGAAAAGGCGGACGGCATTCCCGATACGGTCCAAAAGCTGGCCGATCAGATCGTGCAGGCCGATGCGGTGGTGATCTCGACGCCAGAGTATAACAAAGGCCCCTCTGGTGCTCTCAAGAACGCCTTGGACTGGGTCAGCCGGACTGACGGCAAGCCCTGGGCCGACAAGCCGGTTGCGGTGATGTCGGCGGCGGCTGGTCGGGCCGGAGGCGAACGCGCCCAGATGATCCTGCGCGCCTTCATGGTGCCGTTTCAGACCCGAATGCTGCAAGGACCTGAGGTGCATCTTGCGAACAGTTCCGCCGAGTTCGACGAAGCAGGACGCCTCTCCAGCGAACACTATACAAGGACTTTGCAGATACTGATGCAGAAACTGCGGGTCGAAGCTGGCCATTGACTTGCCCGGAGCGGCGGGGCTGTTAGTGTCGGCGGCATGGATCAGGATGTTTCGCAGGAAATCCAACGGGATGTAATGGACCCGGCCCGCGCTACCGCGTTCGAGGTGGCACTGGGGCGGGTTCCTGTGATCGGTGCAGGATCGCCTTTGCCCCCGTTCTTTCACCAGCTTTATTTCTGGACACCGCGCCCGCCTGAATACCTGGGCCGTGACGGGCATCCAAAAGTTGGCGGCGGGCTGATCCCTGATATGGGCTTGCCGCGCAGGATGTGGGCCGGCGGGCGCTTGCGGTTTTCAAGCCCGCTTCGTGCAGGTCTCCCGGCGGAACGGCGGTCGGTACTGGAAAGCGCGACCTCGAAGATAGGTCGTACTGGTCCCTTGGCTTTCGTGACGCTCAGGCATGAAATCTGGCAGCAGGACAGCCTGCGCCTGACCGAGTGGCAGGATCTGGTCTATCGCGAAGATCCGAACCCGGATGCACCGCGCCCACACCCGCCCGAGGCCCGCAGGGACGAGACCGACAGGCGCGAGGTCGGGTTCGATTCCACGCTGCTATTCAGGTATTCTGCGCTGACCTTCAATGGGCACCGGATACATTACGATTTGGACTATGCCCGCGACGTCGAAGGGTATGTGGGACTGGTGGTGCACGGTCCCTTGCTGGCGCAGCACCTTATGTTGTTGGCCGAAGAATTGATTGGCCCCCTGACCGGTTTTTCCTTTCGCGCCTCCTCGCCGCTGATGCATTTCGAGCGCGCAGAGCTGTGCCGGAGCGGGGACGACCTTTGGGTGCGCGGCCCGGATGGCCGCGAATGTATGCGCGCGACGGCCGAGACCTGATCAGTCAGCCAACGACCTTGCACATGGTGATCGACGTGGGGCTGTAATAGCCGGGATGGGCGGTCTCTCCGGTTTTGACAAAGCCGAGACGCGTGAACGCGATGTGGTTTTCGACCAGTTCGACCCGGGTCTGCAGTTCCAGTGTCGGCAGGCCGTGCACCACCGCGCGTCTCACGGCCAGGGTCACCAACTGCCGGGCCAGTCCGGCACCGCGTTTGTTTTCGGACACTGCCAGTTTGCCGAGGTAAAGCCGATCGGACTTGGGCGTCAGAAATACGACCGCATGTGGGGGTCTTCCGATGGTCCAGATTTCACCCTCGGTGGCTTGCTGGCGTATACTCGCTTGGGTCAGGCGGTGCACCGAGGATGGCGGATCGATCCGGCCTTCCATGAAAGCAAAGCATTCGCTGATCAGCGACAGGATTTGCGGGATAGATGGGTCATCCGGTCCAACTCGCCGCGGATTCTGGTCAGTTCCGCTCACAAGGACGCCTCGGGTCGGAAGTCATCGGGAATGTTGTTTTGATCCTCGAGGATCAGATCGGCCATCACCTCGGCCACTTTCGGGGCCATGCCAAAGCCGATCTTGAACCCGCCATTGGCAATGAACTGGCCCTTGTGCAGCGGGTGTTGCCCCAACATCGGCGCGCGGCTTTTGCTGCGAGGGCGGACCCCGGCCCAGCGGTCGATCACCTCGGCCCCATGCAGGACAGGCACCGCCCGCATGGCGCGTTCGATCACGTCGTCCAGCGCGCTGTCGGTGCTGGTCGGATCGTCATAGTCGCGTTCCGACGTCGAGCCGATCGCCAGTGTTCCATCGGCATGTGGCACGATGTGGATCGCATCCGCGAATATCTGTGACACCTCACCGGCATGGAAGCGGAGCAGCGCGGATTGCCCCTTGACGCCGTTGCCGACAGTCTTGCCATAGGCCCGGTTTAACTCTTCCAGCCCCGCAACGCCAGTTGCATGCACCACCCGACCCGAATCAGGGGCATCAGCCACGACTTCGACACCCATCACGGAAAGTGCGGCCACCAGTGCCGCACCCGCTCGCCTGGGGTGCATCCGAGCGCTCAGCGTATCGTGAATGACATGGCCAGTGACGCTGGGTGGGCACCATGATCCGAGCTTGGCCACCGGCACGACCCGCCACTCGGCCTGTCCTTGCCACAGCTCGCGTGCGGAGATCTCACGCTGTCTGGCAAGCTCCAGAGACCGAACGTCGGCAATCGGCTGAAGCCGTCCAAGGCGACCGTAGCCGGCAGATACGCCGCCCGTCGACTCAACCTGTTTCCAATAGGGTTCCGCCATGATCAGGCTTTCGAATTGAAAGGCTTTCTTGGCGTTCCAGTTCTCGGGGACATGTGGCGCCAGTGCGCCAACAAGGCCGCCACTTGATCCCGCGCCGGGACCGAAAGGGTCGACCACCTGCACCTTTGCCCCGCGTCGGGCGCAGGTCCACGCGATGGAGAGGCCGAAAACACCGGCGCCGCGAACCGTCACATCGACCATTGCCAATTCCCCGTTCCTTGTTCAGTGTCGCGCCGCCTTGCTACAGGATATCACGATGGCAGACCAGCGCGCCAAATTGACATGGACAGGGGACGCGGTGCCCGTGTCCCAACGGTTCGACGATCCCTACTTCTCGCTGCAAAACGGGCTGGAGGAAACCCGGCATGTCTTTCTGGCGGGCAACGATCTGCCTGCGCGGTTTACACCTGGCTTCCGGATTGCCGAACTGGGCTTCGGCACCGGTCTGAACATGCTGACAGTCTGGTCGGAATGGGAAAAAGCGGGGCAGGCCGGCCGGCTTCAGTTTACCAGCTTCGAGGCGTTTCCCATGGATTTGGCGGATATGGAAAAGGCGCTGCAAGCCTTTCCTGAACTTGACCAGTGGAGCAGCCGGTTTCTTGCCCATTGGCGAGGCGGCGCATGCGATCTTGGCACCTTGCAGCTTGAAGTGATCGAAGGCGATGCGCGGCAAACCGTAAGAGGTTGGGCAGGCGAGGCCGAGGCATGGTTTCTGGACGGGTTTTCCCCTGCCAAGAACCCTGAATTGTGGGAGGCGGATTTATTGGCCGATGTCGCAAACCACACAGCAACCGGTGGCACGGCTGCTACTTATACCGCAGCGGGCTTTGTCCGCCGGGGGCTGGAGGAGGCGGGGTTTACCGTCACACGAATCCCCGGCTATGGCCGCAAAAGACACATGACGCGGGCTATCAAAGCGTGACGCAAAAGAACAACATTCCGGCAGGTATTGCCCTGATGATTGGCGCGACAATCGTATTTGCGCTGCAAGACGGCATTTCGCGCCATCTGGCGGGAACCTACAATACCTACATGGTCGTCATGATCCGGTATTGGTTCTTTGCCGCGTTTGTAATTGTCCTGGCGGCACGGACGTCCGGTGGGATTCTGGCGGCAGCGCGAACCAATCAGATTGGCTTGCAAATAACTCGGGGGTTGCTGCTGGCGGGCGAAATTTGCGTGGCCGTCTTTGGCTTCACGGTTCTGGGTCTCATTGAAAGTCAGGCAGTTTTCATTTGTTATCCTTTGCTGGTCGCCGCACTCAGCGGACCGGTACTGGGTGAAAGCGTCGGTTGGCGGCGCTGGGCGGCCATCGGCGTCGGCTGTGTGGGAGTTTTGATCATTCTCCAACCAGGCATGGGCGTATTCAACCCTTGGGCGATCGTCCCTTTGATTTCAGCCTTAATGTTCGCCCTGTATGGCCTTTTGACACGCTATGTTGCCCGTCAGGACGGCACAGCAACCAGTTTCTTCTGGACCGGAATTGCCGGCGCCGTGGCGATGACAGCGGTTGGCATGTGGTTCTGGGAACCGATGATCAGCCGTGACTGGATGTGGATGGCGCTGTTGTGCGTGACCGGGGTTACGGGGCACTGGCTGCTGATCAAATGCTATGAAATGGCCGAGGCAAGCGCAGTTCAGCCCTTCGCCTATTTCCACCTGGTGTGGGCCGCCATTTTGGGCATTACCATTTTCGGAGAAACTCTGCGCACGGCTGTGATCATAGGCGCGGGGCTGATCGTTGCCGCCGGTTTGTTCACCTTATGGCGCGAACGACAGCAGCGTTGAACCGACAAGCTCCTGCGAGAATGGAATTGGCAACGCTGGTTTGCCCAGCCGAGCACGATAGACTGGCAGGCTTTCCGTGACCCGCATGACATAGTTCCGTGTTTCGGAAAACGGGATGTGCTCGATCCAGTCAATCACGTCGATCTCTCCGGCCCTTGGATCGCCGAACCGTTCCATCCACGAAATCGGTCGCCTTGGCCCGGCGTTGTAACCAGCTGCCATCATGACCACGTTGCCTCCAAGATCGGCGGCAAGGCTGGCCAGATAGTTCGCGCCAAGTTTGGCGTTGTACCTCCAGTCCGAGGTCAGCCGGTTCGTCTTGTGCCCGCTGAGAATACCTAGATCCTGTGCAACGATTTTTGCCGTGGCAGGCATCACCTGCATCAATCCGCGGGCACCGGCACCGCTGATCACAACCGGGTCGAACTCGCTTTCGCGACGAGCGATCGCGAGCGTCATTTCCTTAGCCATCGGAAGACCAAGATCGGCGATGGGGTGCACCGGATAGTAGGCTGCAGGTAACACAATGCCAGTCTGAGCAGCCCGTTTGGCGATCATCACGGCGACGTGGGGCTCGTCCATTTCCAGTGCCATGTCCCCAAGCTGCGCGGCTTGCGTTTCATCCAGGCTTTCCACCAAATGGGTGAGAAACCGCTCTGCCAGATCACGCTCGCCGGCCTGCAACAATAAAAGCCCCGCCTCCAGAACACTGGATTCGGCAAATTCCGCCTGTTTCCAATGCGGCGCGCGCCGCGGCAATGCCAAATCTGGGTCAAAAGCGCGACCTATCCGTTCGGCAGCAAGAAGCCCGTAGAAAGAGGTCTGATGCGCGGCCCCCGTGGCATAGGCTTCATAGGCTTTATCAGCATCCCCAATCTCGGCATAGGCCCGGCCCAGCCAATACCCGGCGCGGCCGACTGAGATCGGCGAGTCCACTGCTTGCGAGAAGTTCTGGAAATGGCGAACAGCGGTGCCGGGATCGTTCAGCTTGCGCAGGGCAAGGAAGCCGGCCAGCCATTCAAGTTCCGCGTAATCATACCCTAAGCCGGGGGTCATGTGGTGGCGGGACGCGATGTCATAGGCGATTTTGTCTTCACCGTTCCGCATTTTCAACCGGGCCAGGCGGGCGCGTCCTTCGGCCCATTTCCCAGGCTCACCCAGCGTCTCAGGGCTGTTTGATCGTTGCAGCATCAATTCGATGGCGCTGTCATCAAGTTCCTTCCGGTCGCGCCAGACAAATCGCTCATACGCCAGACCCGGAGAATTCGCCAAGGCTTTTGGTACTTCGGCGATCCGGGCGTCCACACCTGGCGCCATACTGCGAAGATCGATCCGTGCCCGTGCCAACTTGCGTTGATTCTCGCTGACCAAGGGCAGCATCTGCTTTGCGCTGATCAAGTGGCCATCCCACAGCATGCGGTCCAGACGCGCCTCGTGATGCGGTTTCAGCAAGGTCGAGAAATTTTCAAGGTAATTTCGTTGCAGCCCCGGCCCCATCGGCATCGTACGCCATGCCATGACGATATCCGCCTCGGCATCGCCGCGCATGCCTTTGGACATCAGTGCAACCGCGTGATTCAAGGCGCCTTCCGCTGTCTGCGGCGGGATATTGTCATAGAATTTCAGTACACGATCCGGATCGGCATTCGTAAACGAGGGCTCACTTTGCCGCCGCAGCCAATCAAGGCCGGGCCAATCCGGGCGGCGGTCCAGAAACACAAGGGCGTCACCCGATTCGCCATATCCCTGGCGTAGCCAGTGCCACACGATGATATCGCGCGCGACCGAACCGCGCTGTCCTGCCGCCTTTAACGCCTCGTTCCAGTTGTCATTCCGCATTTCGGCAAGAGCCAGCCGCAGATCGTCGGCAGTTTCTGCGCGTGCAGGTCCCGACAGGGCCATGCAGCACAGAATCACCCCCGCGATCGCTTTCAGAATGCGTGTCATCCCTTGCAATTCCCGCCAAACCAAGGATACAGCCTTTCACGATAAACCGTGCGGCGGCAGGATCAACTCACAATCTGTTCGGCGCGCATTTCCTGCGGTTCGCCCGCTTACGCTGACACTTTGGGAGCACACTTCATGTTCAAAGGCTCTATGCCCGCGCTCGTCACCCCGTTCCACAACGGCGAGTTGGACCTGGACGCGCTCAAACATCTAGTGGAATGGCAGATCGAACAGGGCTCGACGGGGCTGGTGCCAGTTGGAACGACTGGAGAAAGCCCCACGCTGACGCATGAAGAACATGAAACCGTGATATCCGAAGTGGTCAAGGCGGCTGCGGGCCGGGTTCCGGTGATCGCCGGAGCGGGATCGAACAACACCGTCGAGGCCATCCGTTTTGTGCAATTTGCCGAAAAGGTCGGGGCAGATGCGGCGCTCGTGGTGACGCCTTACTACAACAAGCCCACCCAACGTGGACTGCTGGCACATTTCAACACTCTGCATGACTGCGCAGATATTCCGATCATCATCTACAACATCCCGGGCCGCTCTGTCATCGACATGACGCCTGCCACCATGGGCGAACTTGCCAAACTGCCGCGCATCGTCGGTGTCAAAGACGCCACTGGCGATCTTGCACGCGTCAGCCAACAACGTGCCACCTGCGGACCGGAGTTCTGCCAGCTTTCGGGTGAGGACGCCACCGCACTTGGTTTCAATGCACATGGCGGGGTCGGTTGCATCTCGGTCACCGCGAACGTGGCACCGAAGCTTTGTGCCGAGTTCCAGCAGGCCACGCTTGCGGGTGACTACGCCACGGCGCTGGAATATCAGGATCGCCTGATGCCGCTGCACGAGGCAATTTTCATTGAGCCCGGCCTGGTCGGTGCGAAATATGCGCTCAGCAAAGTGGGCCTGTGCAGCGAAGAGGTTCGCTCGCCCTTAACCGGCCTCGAAGACAGCACCAAGACCGCCATAGACGCAGCCATGGCCCACGCTGGCATTCTGTAAAAGGACAAACGGCGCTTTTTCGGCGTCGCCTTCTCGCTTCTTTCTGGTCCGAAATACCCCGGGGGTCTGGGGGCAGCGCCCCCTGAGCAATCGCGAATTTTAACGTTTGCCGTAATAGAGGCCCACGACGTGTTCAGCTTGAGCAAAGAACAACCATCGAGATACAGCAACACCAGTGAGATGGGATAGTACCGCCAGCAAGGCAAACACGTGGTTGAAAGGCATCAACAGCAACAGGATTGGCAGGAAAAATGCCAAGCCAAATGCGATGATTCTAAGTTTGACGGCATGCTTTCGCCCCACGACATGTACGAATTCGCGCAGCAGATAGTTGGTGCCTGTATGCGGCGGCTCGAAGGCGCGGACTTTACCACGCGAACCCAGACCGGTTGCCGTTCCGAGGTTGGTACCTGATTGTTCCAGTGCGTGATCACCCTGTTTCCAGTAGGCGAGTTGAACCAGCGCAGCGATCAGCAACAATACCAAAGCGGCCCTGATCTGCCCGCTCAGCAATGCGCCGCCAGCCAGGCTGAACGACAGGAACATCGCGGGTGTCAGTTTCATGTTCCAGCGGGGGATAGTCTTGAGTTGAGTGTAGATCATGGAGGTGGTGAAAACCGTCGCCAGTGAAAACACCGATCCGACGAGACCCAATAGCGTCCAGCGCTGGCCAAGGAAGATCACGCCAATAGCATAGAGCCCCATGACCACAAGCGCGACAACCGCGCAAACGCCTTCGCGTGAAAGCCAGCTGGTTTTCCACTGGGTGAACGCTTTCCACGCTCTTTCCGGATGTCCGAGGTGAAAGGTCGACGCCAGAAGGCCGGCCACCGCGAGGCCGAAACCTACAGCAAACAGAACAAAAGCGACCACGCCAGACACCGCCGGAAGCCCGAGGCCAAGAAAGAACAGCAGGCCGAAGCCAAGACCCGACAGCGTGGTAAAGATGATGACGGAAGGTGCGGGATGCATCAGAGTTTCTCCAGTGCCTTGTCGAGCCAGCCAAGAAAACCTTTGGGTTCTTCGGCTACGGGTGCGAGCAGGGGGGCGAGTATGTCAATCTGGTCCTCGATCCTGTCCTTGGGTCGGGGGGGCAGGTATTTGTTAACCGGCTTGGTTCCCATTTCCGGCATCAGGTCCATGCCTCCACGTTCGGCAACCAGTTTGGAAACATCGCTTTCGGGATCCCCCAGATCGCCAAAATGGCGGGCTCCGGCCGGACAGGTGCGCACGCAGGACGGGATACGGTCCACCTCGGGAAGGTTTTCGTTGTAAATCCGGTCGACGCAGAGGGTGCATTTCTTCATCACCCCTTCGGCCATGTCCAGTTCACGCGCACCGTAGGGGCAGGACCAGGCGCAAAGCCCGCAACCTATGCAGTCACTTTCATTGACCAGCACGATTCCGTCCTCGGCCCGCTTGTAGCTGGCGCCAGTGGGGCAGACTGTGACGCAAGGCGCATCCTCGCAATGCAGGCAGGATTTGGGGAAGTGGATAAGCTGCGCATGTCCCTCTGCGGGTTGCACTTCGTAAGAATGCACCCGATTCAGGAACGTTCCCGACGGGTTGCCGCCATAGGCATCCTGATCGCTGAGCGGGGCGCCATAGTTCTCGGTGTTCCAGCCTTTGCATGAGATAACACAGGCGTGGCAGCCGACACAGGTATCCAGGTCGATGACCAGACCCATTTTGCGCTCGGTGGATTGAGGGAGCTGGGTCATTTGCCTACCTTCCAAGCCAGATTTTTCGGGCCGGTTCCGACCGGCGATTTGATCGGGTCAAAAGCCGGCTGGCTTTCACCCATCTCTTCCGGGTTCGCCGCTTTTTCAATTCTTACCTTGAGGTCGAACCATGCCGCCTGCCCGGTGATCGGGTCCGAGTTGGCCCAACGCATCCCATCACCCTTGGGCGGCAGCAATTCATGGATCAGGTGGTTGAGCAGGAACCCCTTGGTTGCTTCGGGCGCATCGGGTTCCAGTGCCCAAGCGCCTTTGCGCTTGCCGATGGCGTTCCATGTCCAAACGGTGTTTTCGTTCAGCGCGGCCATTTCCATCACAGGAACGGTGATGGAACCGTGTGGCGAAGACACTTTGGCCCAATCTCCGTCTTTCAGCCCGTGTTCCCGCATCAGCTTGGTGGGCACATACAGGGGATTGCGGCCATGCAACTGGCGTAGCCATGCGTTCTGTGTGCCCCAGGAATGATACATCGCCATCGGACGTTGGGTCAGGGCATTGACGGTAAAGCCCTCGTTGCCGGTTTGATCGGTTTCATACCAGATAGGCAGCGGGTTCAGGCGCTCCTTGATCTGCTCGCGCAGATGGTCCGGAGGCTGGCGCTCGCCATACCCTTCGGCCGCCAGCTGAAACTTGCGCATCGGCTCGGAGTAGAGCTGGAACAGATAGGGTTGCGGGCTGTCATAAATGCCCATGCCAACGGCCCAATCCTGATAGGCCGTGTTCCATGGTTTGTAATACAGCGCCTCTTCAGGCACATGTTCTATGAAAAAGCCGCCGTTTTCGATATAGCGATTCAATTGGTCGGGGTTCACTTCGCCCCTACCGGATTTATCCCCGTCCGGACCCCGGAAACCGGCGAGCGGTCCGATGCCCGGTTTGCGCTGGTGGTTGACCATATAGTCGGCATAGTCGGCGTATTTGGCCGAACCATCCTCGTTGGTGAATCCAGGCAATTTCAGCTTGTTTGCCAGTTGCACCAACACGGTTTGGAAACCGCGCACATCGCGGTCCGGTTCGATTACCGGCCAGCGAATGGCGTCGGCCGCGCCATCCGCTTCGCAGATCGGACGATCAAGCAGCGAGATGCAATCGTGCCTTTCCAGATACGTGGTGTCGGGCAGGATCAGGTCGGCATAGGCGACCATCTCGGACGAATAAGCATCCGAATAGATGATGCGCGGAATCACATACTCGCCGTTTTCATCCTTGTCAGTCAGCATGTCCATGACACCCTTGGTGTTCATGGTCGAGTTCCACGACATGTTGGCCATGTACATGAACAGCGTATCGATCTTGTAGGGGTCGCCCGCATGTGCGTTCGAAATCACCATGTGCATCAGCCCGTGGCTGGACATCGGGTTTTCCCATGTGAACGCCTTGTCGATGCGGGCAGGACTGCCATCCGCCTTTAGCGCCAGATGTTCGGGGCCACGCACAAAGCCCAGATGTGGACCATCCAGCGGTGTGTTCTTGGTTACCTTGCAGTGGGGCGTCGGATGCGCTTCGATCGGTTTCGGATAGGGCGGTTTGAAGCGAAACCCTCCGGGAACCTCGACGGTTCCGAGTATGATTTGCAGGATATGCAACGCGCGACAGGTCTGAAACCCGTTGGCATGCGCCGAAACTCCGCGCATCGAATGCATGGAAACAGGCCGCCCGATCATCTTGGCGTGCTTTTCGCCCCGGAAATCCGTCCACTCCTGGTCCAGCTCGAAAGCCTCTTCGAACGCCACGCGGGCCAGTTCTCCTGCGATGGCGCGGATACGCTTGGCGGGGATACCGCATTTTTCCGCAACGGATTCTGGGGCGTATTCTTCGCTGAGATAGCGCTCGGCCATCAGGTGAAAGACCGGGCGATGGATCACGCCGTCTTTTTCATAAACCGCCGACAGATCGGGGCGGACGCCGGACTTGTCGAACGGGGTCAGTTCGCCAGTGGCGCGGTCAATGACCAATGGCTTCCCATCTGCGTCGCGCAGAAACAGACCATTGTCGGGGCCATCCGAGGCGTTGATCAGGACCGGAGCGTTGGTGTAGCGACTGAGGTAGTCCAGATCGATCTTGCCGGCCTTCATCAGAACGTGAATCAGCGACAGGATGAACAGCCCGTCGGTGCCGGGCGTAATGCCGACCCAGTCGTCCGCCACAGCATTGTAGCCCGAGCGGATCGGGTTGACGCCGATTACCCGCGCGCCACGTTTCTTGATCTTGCCGATACCCATCTTGATCGGGTTGCTGTCATGGTCTTCGGCGACCCCAAACAGCATGAACAGCTTGGTATGCTCCCAGTCGGGCTGGCCGAATTCCCAGAATGCGCCGCCCATCGTATAGATTCCGCCAGCGGCCATGTTGACCGAACAGAAACCGCCATGGGCAGCATAGTTGCAGGTGCCGAAATTCTGTGCCCAGAAACTGGTGAAGGATTGCGACTGATCGCGACCGGTGAAGAAGGCAAGTTTTTCCGGGTCATTCTCGCGCAGAGGCTTCAGCCAGCCGGTCGCGATATCCAAGGCCTCGTCCCAACTGATTTCTTCGAACTCTCCCGAACCGCGCGGCCCCACGCGCTTGAGTGGTGCACGCAAGCGCGACGGTGCATTGACCTGCATAATGCCCGCTGACCCCTTGGCACAAAGCACCCCCTTGTTCACCGGATGATCCCGGTTACCTTCGATATAGGCGACCTTGCCGTCCTTCATGTGCACGTTGATGCCGCAACGGCAGGCGCACATGTAACAGGTGGTCCGCCGGATCTCGTCCGAGACTTTGGGCGAGGTATCTAGGATCGGCTGCTGATGGGTCATTGGCGGGTCCTGCTGGTTGGTAAAGGGAACAAGTTCTCAGGCTATTTGAGATATTGGAACGTCGTCACGGTATTTTTTGTGTTTCCGGGAGGGAGTTTTGCGTGGCCTGCAGAATGGTAACGGCAATGATCTGAGTTACGTCCTCTGCGCTGCAGCCGCGGGATAAGTCGTTGGCTGGTTTGGCGAGCCCCTGCATGACTGGCCCGATAGCCGAATATCCCCCCAGCCGCTGGGTGATCTTGTAGGCGATATTTCCGGCATCAAGATCCGGGAAAATCATGACATTCGCGTGCCCGGCGACTGTGGAGCCCGGAGATTTGCGTTCCCCAACCGACGGAACAAAGGCGGCATCGAACTGTAACTCTCCGTCCGCTTCCAGATCGGGGCGATTGGTTTGCAGAAGCTTGGTGGCCTCAGTCACCTTGTCCACGGCGGGATGTCTGGCGCTGCCCTTGGTAGAGAAGCTGAGCATCGCAATCTTCGGTTCCTGACGCAGAAGCGCGCGGCAGGACTGTGCGGAGGCCACAGCGATAGAGGCCATTTCCGATGCGTTGGGATCGATCACGAGGCCGCAGTCGGAATACAGCATCGCGCGTGCCCCCACGGTGGCGTTTTCGGGCGGGTACATCAGGAAAAAGGAAGACACCATACCAGCATCGGGTGCTGTTCCGATGACCTGAATGGCAGCCCTTACGACATCGCTGGTCGTGTGTACGGCGCCGCCCACGGTTCCGGTCGCGCGACCCGTGCGAACCAGCATGGCGGCATATGTCAAGGGATCTTGGACCGCCACGCGGGCCGCCGCTTCGTCGACGCCCTTGTGCTTGCGCAATTGATGAAAGATTCCAGCAAACTCGTCGGTAAGGTCCGATGATGCGGGGTCGTGAATGGTCAACCCGTCGCCCTGGCTTGCGCCTTCGGTCTGCAAGGTTGCCTCGACCTGGGCCTGAGGCCCAACCAGGATGATGTCGGTCAGACCCGTGTTGTGCGCGGCAAGTGCCCCTGCAACAATTCGCGGATCACTGCCCTCGCTCATCGCGACAATCGGGCGGGTGGTCGGAGGGTTTTGGCGAAGAAGATCAATGGGCAAAAGCGTCATACCAAAACCTTCAGGATGTTGAGGATCGAAAAAACGGACAACATCAGAACCACGAACTTGCGGAACTGGGATTGCGAAGTCTTTGCAAACCGATGCGTTCCGGCCCAGATACCTAGCCCAAGGATGGGAAATGCCAGAACGACGCCAAACACGGTATCTGACGTAACCAGACCATTCGCGGCCATGACCGGAAGCGTCATCAGGTCAATTCCGGTCAGAAATACGATCATCGTCGCCCGGAATACAGTTGCTGGGATGGGTTGGGCGGTCATGAAGGCCGCAACCGGCAGTCCACCCACGCCAGCGCTGTTGGCCATTCCGGCGAATATCCCGACACCGATATGACCAGAACGCCCGATCGGCCGTTGAAACTGCCAGCCGCTAAGCAGAAGCAGGCTTAGAACCAGAATCAGGCAGGATACCGCGATGCGCGCCTCCTGTTCACCCAGTCGCGCCATGACGTATACGGCCGGAACAATGGCAATCCCTGCCCCGATCAGAAGAGTGGTCGCCCGTTTCCAGTCGATATGAGGTCGGATGTCGCGCGCCTGAAAAACAGTCATCAGAACTTCGCAGCAAAACACCACGGGGATAAGTGGGATCGGATTGGTTGTCAGTGCCGCGAGGATGATGAAGATCGCGGAAAACCCAAACCCGGAATATCCGCGAATAAAGGCCGCCGCGAACAGCGCGGCGGCCAGAAAGCCCCCTTGGCCCAGTGTGAGGTCAAAGGGAAGGGTCATGTATCAGACCTGTTGCGGCTTCATGTCGGCCTTGTCGATGCCCGCAACCTTGACAGGCTTCTTCATCGCGTCGCGACGGAAAGGCTCGCCCAGTTCCTGGTTGATCATGGCCTCGATCAGGGTGGTGATACCGTTTTTCTGATCCTTGATCGCCTGGTCCAAGGCCGCGGTCAGCTCGTCCTGGGTGCGGGCAATCACGCCTTTCAGGCCGCAGGCATTGGCGATACCGGCGTAAGACACCTGAGTGTCCAGTTCGGTGCCGACAAAGTTGTCGTCGAACCAAAGGGTGGAGTTGCGCTTTTCAGCACCCCACTGATAGTTGCGGAAGACGATCTGGGTCACGGCGGGCCATTCTTCGCGGCCGATGGCGGTCAGTTCGGTCACGGCAATACCGAAGGCACCGTCGCCCGAGAAGCCGACAACCGGAACGTCCGGACAGCCGATTTTCGCGCCCACAACTGACGGCAGGCCATAGCCGCAGGGACCGAACAGGCCGGGCGCCAGATATTTGCGGCTTTCCTCGAAGGACGGGTAAGCATTGCCGATGGCGCAGTTGTTGCCGATGTCGGAAGAGATGATCGCCTCTTTCGGCAGCGCTTGCTGGATCGCACGCCATGCTTTGCGCGGGCTGAGCCAATCGGGTTTGGCGGCACGGGCGCGCTCGTTCCAGGTGGTGCCCGGATCATCCTGCTCGTGGTCCATCGAGCTCAGCTCTTGCGCCCAGGCCGACTTGGTGTGGGCGATCAGCGCTTTGCGCTCGTCGCGGCCTGCATCGCCTGCGGTATCTGCTAGTTTCTCCAGGATGGTCGTGGCAACCTGTTTTGCATCTCCGACGATGCCGACGGTGACTTTCTTGGTCAGGCCGATGCGATCAGGGTTGATGTCAACCTGGATGATCTTGGCGTCAGCCGGCCAGTAGTCGATGCCATAGCCCGGCAGGGTCGAGAACGGGTTCAGGCGGGTGCCCAGAGCCAGAACAACGTCAGCCTTGGAGATCAGTTCCATTGCTGCCTTGGAGCCGTTGTAGCCCAGAGGGCCTGCGTGCAGCGGGTGCGAACCCGGGAAGGCGTCGTTGTGCTGATAGCCACAGCAGACTGGTGCATCCAGGCGCTCGGCCAATGCTTTGGACTGTTCAATCGCGCCGCCGATGACCACGCCTGCGCCATTCAGGATGACAGGGAACTTGGCGTTGGACAGCAGTTCGGCCGCCTGATCCAGCGCCTCGGCGCCGCCTGCGGGGCGTTCAAACTCGACAATCTTCGGAAGCTCGATATCGATTACTTGCGTGAAGTAGTCGCGCGGCACGTTGATCTGGGCCGGAGCAGAGTTGCGCTTGGCCTGCATGATCACGCGGTTCAGGACTTCGGCCATGCGGGAGGGGTCACGGACCTCTTCCTGATAGCAGACGCAGTCGGCAAAAGCGCGCATCTGTTCCATTTCCTGAAAGCCGCCCTGGCCCATAGTCTTGTTTGCGGCCTGCGGAGTCACCAGCAGCAGCGGGGTGTGGTTCCAATAGGCGGTCTTGACTGCAGTCACGAAGTTAGTGATGCCGGGGCCGTTTTGCGCGATCATCATCGACATCTTGCCGGTGGCGCGGGTGTAACCGTCGGCCATAAAACCGCCAGAGCCTTCGTGGGCACAGTCCCAGAAGGTGATGCCCGCTTCTTCGAAAATGTCCGAGATTGGCATCATGGCCGAGCCAATGATTCCGAACGCGTGTTCGATACCGTGCATCTGCAGTGTTTTGACGAAGGCTTCTTCCGTTGTCATTTTCATGTGTAAGCGCTCCCAAACAGGATGAGTGAGTCCCTGAAACGGTTGTCTCAGGCGATTGCAATTGGTTTTGGCGTAACGAGGGGGAAGTCGTTAGGGCCAGTCGAGGTGGCAGGCTAAGTCCAGAGTTGCGTCATTCCCTAGGTATTGCGGCAGCAATGCATTCGATTCCTGGTGCGATCCGTTCATTTGAAATCGAGGAATAGCCTAGGCGATAGTAGTTTCTGGGACGTGCTGGTCCGGAAAAGAATGGCTCTCCCGGTTCGATGTGAACGCTTTGGCTGCGCAGGGTGTTTGCCAAGGCCGTCGTGTTGACGTGCTCGGGCGCTTTCATCCAGAGTGACGAGCCACCATAGGCGCCTCGTCCGGCGATGGTCAGGCCTTGTTGAGCGATTGCCGCCTCGATTGTCTTGCGTCGCTCCAGCAGCGCGTTGGACATGCGGCGGATTTGAGCGTCGTAGTGACCCAGAGACAGAAAATAGGCTGCAGTGCGCTGTATGTGGCCCGGTGGGTGCCGCAAGACAAGCGAGCGCAACGCGCGGGCTTCACGGATGAAGGGTTCTGAGCCGACCATGTATCCCAGCCGCAGACCGGGGAAGAGCGATTTGGAGAAGCTTCCGACGTAGATCACGCGCCCATCCTTGTCGAGCGACTTGAGGGCAGGGGAGGGGGCCCCCAGAAAAGCGAGTTCGAATTCATAATCGTCCTCGACAATCATGGCGTCGATTTCCTGCGCGCGTTGCAGCAGTTCCCGCCGCCGCGCGATCGGCATTGTCGCCGTTGTCGGGCATTGGTGGCTGGGGGTAGTGAAGATGACGTCGGTATCATCGGGAATGGCGTCTGGCGGCAAACCATCCATGTCGACCCTCAGTGTGGCCATGCGGCAGCTCGATTTCGCCAAAAGCTCGCGCAAAGCGTAGTAGCATGGGTCTTCTATTGCGGCTTTTCGATCCGCGTCCAGCAGAACGCGGGACGCGATCCAAAGGGCGTTCTGCGCCCCGAGTGTGATCAGGATCTCTTCGGGCCTGGCTGTAATCCCACGTCGGGGCAGTGTGTGGCGGGCGATGAATTCAATGAGTAAGGGATCGTCTTCGTCGACATAATCTGCCGTGAGCGATGCAAAATCCTTGTGCCCCAGTGCACGGACTGCACATAACCGCCAGTTGGCGTGATCAAAGAGCGTAGGATCTGCCTGACCATAGATGAAGGGATAGCGAAAGTTGCGCCAGTCCCGCGGCTTGGGCAAAACATCACCGCCGGAAAACCGGCGTGCGATCGAATGACCCCAATTTACCGTCTCCTCACCGCGTTGCATCGGTGAATAGGTCGGCGGGACAGGTGCATTTTCCGAAACGTAATAGCCTGACCGCCCTTTTGATACGAGATAATCGTTCGCCAAAAGCTCGGTATATGCCAATGTCACCGTGATGCGACTGACACCCAGATGGCTGGCAAGCTTTCTTGATGAGGGCAGTTTTTCGCCCACGTGAAAACGTCCGGACAGAATGCCCTCGGCAATCATCTGTTGAATCTGGGCTTGTAGCGTGCCTTGTCCGTCAGATTTCAGAAAGAATGTGTCGACCGATATCCCCATGAGGTTACCTTAGAGTGGACCTAATTTGGGTGCAATCTGGACTTACCGAGTGGAGGCAGAATTTTCGGTTTTTGGTGGGTTGATTTGAGTTTTAAAACTATATAACTAGAAATATAGTTATAACTGGAGCCTGAAAATGTGGGAAACAGCTGCTGCAGGGTTTTCGGCCATGGGGTCGGAAGCGCGACTGAAAGTTCTGAAGACGTTGGTTCGGGCAGGTGTGCCAGGTTTGTCCGTCGGCGAAATCCAGAACCGTACCGGGATTCCGCCATCAACGCTTGCTCATCATCTCAAGTTCCTTGCTGCTGGCGGTGTGGTCGAGCAGGAAAAACAAGGTCGAAGCACCATCAACAGGGCTCGGTTCGAAGAGTTGAGGAAGCTTGCGGACTTCATCCTGAGCGAATGCTGTGCGGACACCCAATCAAAGGCGGCAAACGATGGCTGATTTGACACAAACGCCGGTTCGACCTGCAAAAGTGCTTTTTACCTACCTAAAAACACCGTGGTCGGCGATTGCAATGATCCTGGCTTGTGTCGCGGTCCTCGATCCGGGAAACTGGGGACTGGTTGTGACATTTGCGGCGAAGGCCCTGGCCCATACTGGCCAGTACATTTTGTTCGCGGTGCTGCTTCTGGCATACCTCAAGGCAACCGGTGCCGAAGTCCTGATCGCGCGCGCCTTTGAAGGGCGAGAGTCTCGAATGATCATATTGGCCGCCCTGATCGGGGGGTTGGCACCGTTCTGTTCCTGCGAGGTTATTCCATTCATCGCGGGGCTTCTGGCTTTGGGTGCGCCATTGTCGGCAGTCATGGCCTTTTGGCTCAGTTCACCTTTGATCGACCCGCCGACCCTGCTGATCACGGCAAGTGCCCTGGGATGGCCTTTTGCCATCGGCAAGGCCGTGGCAGCGGTGGGATTGGGCCTGTTCGGTGGTTTTGTCGTCAGGGCATTGATGGCCCGTGGTGTGTTCGCGGCCCCGTTGCGCGTGTACAAACCTGCAGGATGCTGTGGATGCGGGCTCAAAAAAGCAGATATGCCGATGTGGCAGTTCTGGCAGGACCCGGAACGCAGAACCCGGTTTCGCGCCGAATTCGTTCACAACGGTTTCTTCCTGCTGAAATGGCTGGCATTGGCCTATGTGCTGGAAGCCTTGTTGGTCATCTATGTTCCCGCCGATTTGATCGCCGGTGTCGTCGGGGGCGAAGGGGTGGGGCCGATTGTCGTGGCAGCTCTGGTTGGCATGCCGGCCTATTTGAATTCGTACGTCGCGCCGCCCTTGTTGGCTGGACTTGTGGAGCAGGGGATGAGCGCGGGCGCCGCGATGGCCTTTATGGTCGCGGGTGCGGTCAGCTCCATTCCGGCAATGGCGGCGGTCTGGTCGCTCGTCAAACCCAGAGTCTTTGTGATGTATCTTGGGCTTGGTATAAGTGGCGCGATCGTCGCCGGGGTCACGTTCCAATTGATTATCTGAAAAAGACCCTCCTGGTCTGGAGACTGGGAGGCTCGCTTCAGATGAAATGCCAAACTCTGGTCAGCTTTCGCTGCAATATTTCGGTAATTTCAGGCGATACCGGGGATTGCCGCTGTCCACATAGATCCGCTTTTCGATACAAGCCGTTGTTCCGACCGTCTGGGCAATTTCTCCCTCTGTCGAAGTAATCGATGTTGCTGAACCGTCAGGCAGACGAACCGAGGTGATCACTCCTTGGCTCATATCGCCGTTGACGGCAGTCGCCGAAAGTACCGGCACCGTTATATACGCTTCGTGTTCGTGGGCTTCGTCGCCGCCGAACAGCAGCAGTCCAGTCAGAATTGTGGCCAGTCCGGCAACTCCAAGAACGGCAAGTCCCTTGGTTTGAAGAAATACGTATACCGACACCGCGCGATGCGATCCGATCAGTTTGGAAAGCAGTTCCAGCATGAGAAATCCGGGTTAAGAAAGCCCCGGAGCAATCTCCGAGGCTTGTTACCTGTCAGAAACGTGGATCGTCGCTGTCGTCTTCTTCCTCGTCTGCTCCGCCTTTGGGCAGGTTGAAGAAGCTGTCGGCGTCGATCATCGGTTCGTCATCTTCCTTGCTGTCGCTGTCGTCCGACAAAGAGAATGTCTCCAATCCTTCGATCGCGGTAGGGATCTTTGGTGACGCGTCCATTTCAAGCGACTGTTCGGTCGACACCAGCTTGCGACGCTCGTCGTCACTCATCACGCCGCCTTCTGCGGCTTTCTTGGCGGCGGCCTTCTGCACCACGGCATCCAGTTCGGACTGCTTGCACAGACCCAAAGCAACCGGGTCGATTGGCTGCATGTTCCCAATGTTCCAATGTGTGCGTTCGCGGATCGACTGGATCGTCGGCTTGGTGGTGCCCACCAGCTTGGCGATCTGGCCGTCGCTTAGCTCGGGGTGGAACTTGACCAGCCACAGGATAGAGTTCGGGCGGTCCTGCCGTTTGCTGAGCGGCGTGTAACGCGGGCCACGGCGCTTTTCTTCGCCAGATGCCGCCGGGTTGAACTTGAGCTTCAGCTTATGCAGCGGGTTGTTCTGGGCCTTGTCGATCTCTTCCTGAGACAACTGGTTGTTGGCAATCGGATCAAAACCCTTGACGCCGACTGCCACGTCTCCATCGGCGATGCCTTGAATCTCCAATTCGTGCATACCCACGAAATCGGCGATCTGCTTGAAGCTGATCGTGGTGTTATCCACCAGCCACACGGCGGTCGCCTTGGCCATCAGAGGTTTTGCCATGAGCCTCACTCCTTTGAATACATCTTTCCCGTCGCCGGAATTCGGCGGCCTCGCGAAGCGGGGCAGGTTTCCGTTGTCGGGGAACTCGGGCCGTATATAGTCCGACGTGACGAAGAAGGGAAGAGGTGAATGCGCTGGGTATTTTTGTGGGTTTTTTTGGTTTTTCCAGCATTGGCGATTGGTGAGGAGGCGGGCGAATTTGACTACTATGTTCTGTCTCTCAGTTGGTCGCCCAATTGGTGCGCCCGCGAAGGAGACGCACGCGGAGCGGAGCAGTGCGATGCGCGCCACGACTACGGATGGATAATGCATGGGCTTTGGCCGCAGTATCACAGGGGTTGGCCTGACTACTGCCGTACGATCCAAGCGCCGCCGACCCGGCGGATGACCCGGGAAATGGAGGATATTCAGGGAAGTGCTGGTTTGGCGTGGCACCAGTGGAAAAAGCACGGCACATGTTCGGGATTGAGCGCGGCCGATTATTTTGGCCTGTCGCGTCGGGCCTACGAAATGGTGGTTCGGCCTGAGGTATTTCGTAAACTGGACAAGACCATCAAGTTGCCGGCCGCAGTTGTTGAGGACGCTTTTCTGGAGGCCAACCCCGCTCTTGATCCCGACATGCTCACCGTCACCTGCCGCGATGGGTTCATCGAAGAAGTTCGGGTGTGCCTGTCAAAATCGCTGGAACCTGTTCCCTGCGCGCGAGACACGATACAGGACTGTCAGGCCAAGAATGCGGTGTTCCAGCCGATTCGCTAGCGCTGTCATCCCTGGTCTTTTTGGCATTCGCGAGCATATTCCAGCGCCTTAGCGGTTCCTTTCAGATCTATTGCCATGACCTTTTGCCCTGCAGGATTATACACTGTCATCACCTTGCGTAGGGCAATCGCAGTCACGAAATTCCGGTCCTTGAAGAACACTGTGGCCCCCGGAATTCGATCCTGACGGAAACCTATGGCGGTCGCATCAAAGTTTTCGCCATCCAGATCAAACCGGATTGGATAGATTTTGCCCGGTTCGACATCTCCCCAAGCCTTGTTGTAAACGGTGAAATACCCGCGATTGTCCAATGCATCATATCCCAGCCGAACCACGGAAAGGTCTTGATAGACGGTCTGGATCAAGCAGCCATTGCCCAAAGCCGGGTCCATCATAATATTCCATCCTTCGGCAAAACCTTTGTCGACCAATTCCTGAGCCGGAGCAGATGTGGCAGTTAGGGCGGTAAGGGCGAGGGCAAACAGTTTTGTCATGGATAGGGTTCCGGCGCTGGATTTTTTCCAGCCATATCGCATGAGCCCTTGAGCCTGAAGTATTATTGCAAACTCTCGCGTGGATTTCAGGCTATCGCAGGTGGCGTGTCCGAAAATGCTGACCGATTCCGACAATGCTGATCAAGATCCAAAAGCATTCAATCAGCATCGAGGCCAGGTTGAAATTGGTCATCAGCGAGAAAACGATCAGAGCTGATCCTACGAGATTCACCACCGGAAATCTCAGATCGTCCGAGTTCAACCAACGCATCTGGGTCGCGAAGTAGGCGATCACAACGATCAATGCTCCGAATGATCCGATGGCGTCCGCCAAGGATAAGGTATCAAGAAATTCGGCCAAGGAGGTCTCCTGAACTTCATATTTTGTGCAAAACAAGTCAGCCTAGAGATTACGCAGGTGTCGGTTGCGCGTAATGGTGCATGTTGAGAAAGGTTGCTCCCGCGTGTCCCGCTCGGTAGCCGTGGGGCAGATCGGCGGCAAAGCGAAGCCCCTGACCTGCGTTCAGTGGAACCCATTCGCCGTCGCGCAGCACATCCAGAGTTCCATTCAGGACGAAAACCTCTTCTGTCACGCCTGCGGCATGCGCAGGGGATTCGTGGTATTGATCGGCGTACAAAGCCACGTGAAACGTTTCCGCACACAAGACAGGGTCGAAAGGAAATACGATCTTAACCCTGATTTCACCCGGAAAGGTCACCGTACGGAACACACCGGCATCGGTCGGGTCACGCAGGACATCGTGTCCAATCAATGCGCTTAGCGGCAGTTGGAAGCCTTTGGCGATCTTCCAAAGCGTGGCAATGGTCGGACTTGATTCGCCTCTCTCAATCTGGCCCAGCATGGCTTTGCTGACGCCAGTCAGTTCGGCCACTTTCGAGAGACTCAATCCCGCTGCCGACCTTACTTCCCGAAGTTTTAGGGTGATTTCGTTCGATTCCATGCCCGTGCCCCGCAATATCGCTTGTACGTTATAACGTACATCGGGTAGCGTGCGCTATAACGTACAAGCACCCTATCGCAGGGGCGGGCAAAAGGGAAAGAGCATCATGCCAATGTACCGATCCAGAACCTCGACTCACGGACGCAACATGGCTGGCGCGCGCGGTTTATGGCGTGCGACGGGCATGAAGGACGATGATTTTGGCAAGCCGATCATCGCCATCGTCAACTCGTTCACGCAGTTCGTGCCGGGGCACGTGCATCTGAAGGATCTTGGTCAGATGGTTGCGCGCGAGGTCGAGGCCGCAGGCGGTGTCGCCAAGGAGTTCAACACCATCGCGGTGGATGATGGCATCGCCATGGGTCATGACGGCATGCTCTATTCTTTACCGTCGCGCGAGATTATCGCGGATTCGGTCGAATACATGGTCAACGCCCATTGCGCTGATGCAATGGTCTGCATCTCCAACTGCGACAAGATCACTCCCGGAATGTTGATGGCTGCCATGCGCCTCAATATTCCCGCAATTTTTGTCTCTGGCGGGCCAATGGAAGC
The DNA here is from genome assembly GCF_056536925.1 of Ruegeria sp. CI1. Classification (NCBI taxonomy): domain Bacteria; kingdom Pseudomonadati; phylum Pseudomonadota; class Alphaproteobacteria; order Rhodobacterales; family Roseobacteraceae; genus Ruegeria; species Ruegeria sp. CI1. Next base: position 199,317 of record NZ_JBQFQP010000003.1, read on the forward strand.
GGGCAAGATCGATATTGCCGATCTGGATGCCAAAAAAATCGATCTTGTTGATGCGATGGTTGCCGCCGCAGATGACAAGTACACTGACGAGCAGGTCCGACATATCGAGGAAAACGCTTGCCCGACCTGCGGGTCGTGCTCGGGTATGTTCACCGCCAACTCGATGAACTGTCTGGCCGAAGCGCTGGGTCTGGCGCTGCCGGGCAACGGTTCGACGCTGGCCACGCATGCCGATCGCAAGGGGCTGTTTCTGGAGGCAGGACGCAAGATCGTCGACATTACCAAGCGCCACTACCAGGACGAGGAAAAGGGCCTGCTGCCGCGCGAAATTGCAACCTTCGAGGCGTTCGAGAACGCGATGAGTCTGGACATCGCCATGGGCGGCTCCACCAATACCGTGCTGCACCTGCTGGCAATCGCCAATGAAGGTGAGGTGGACTTCACCATGACCGACATGGACCGGCTCAGCCGACAGGTTCCCTGTTTGTGCAAGGTCGCGCCGAATATTCACAATGTTCATATGGAAGACGTGCACCGTGCGGGCGGGATCTTTTCGATTTTGGGGGAACTCAGCCGTGCAGGCCTTTTGCACAATAGCGTTCCCACCGTGCATTCCTCGACCATGGGTGAGGCGATTGCAAAATGGGACATCAAGGTGGCCAACAATCCTGAGGCCGAGCAGTTGTTCAAGGCCGCGCCCGGAGGTGTCCGCACAACGCAAGCCTTCTCGCAGGCCAACCGGTTCAAAGAGTTGGACACAGACCGGGAAAAGGGCGTGATCCGTTCCAAGGAACACGCCTTCAGTCAGGATGGCGGTCTTGCGGTTTTGTTCGGAAACATCGCTCAGGACGGCTGTATCGTGAAAACCGCTGGTGTGGATGAAAGCATCCTCAAGTTCACCGGCAAGGCCCATGTCTGCGAAAGTCAGGACGCCGCAGTGAACGATATTCTGACCGGCAAGGTCAAAGAAGGTGACGTGGTCGTGATCCGCTACGAAGGCCCGCGCGGCGGTCCGGGCATGCAGGAAATGCTCTACCCGACCTCCTACCTGAAGTCGAAGGGCCTCGGCAAAGCCTGCGCTCTCTTGACCGATGGGCGATTCTCGGGGGGCACATCGGGCCTGTCGATTGGCCATGTCTCGCCCGAGGCAGCCGAAGGCGGGACCATCGGCCTGGTACGTCAGGGTGACAAGATCGAAATCGACATCCCAAACCGCTCGATCCATCTGGCCGTCACGGATGAAGAACTTGCCCAACGCCGAAAACAGCAAGATGCTGCAGGCTGGCGTCCCGCAGAGCCGCGCAAGCGCAAGGTGTCAACCGCGCTGAAGGCCTATGCCAAACTGGCCACCAGCGCGGCAAAAGGGGCCGTTCGTCAGCTTTGAACGCCAAGTAAAAACAATCGATCCGCCCAATTGGCGGATCGTCCTGTTTCACGAATGTGATTTCGAAAATCGATGACCTGTGCCAACCGGTTTTGTGAACTGGTGGAGTGTCATCATTGGCATTCCGCACGGGAGGCGTTTTGATCGACGCTTCAATCCCCCAGCTTGGCGTGCACCTCGTCCAGGTCGATCTCGCCTATTGGCAACTTGTTGGCGGGGTTCGCGAAGTCGTATTTGAACAGCTCGAAATCGCGCTTGTAGATTTCATAGACAAGATGCATCGACAGATCGTCAAAATAGTCCTCGACCGGATGGGCGCGTTTTGGGCCGTGCCCTTCGGATTCGTTGAAGCGTGGAATTTCTGCCAGATCGACCGGATGCCGGACATCGATACTGTCCAAGACACCCTGCATGCCGTCATTGAAATTCTCGGTCCAGAAAATCCGGTCGTATTTTCCGCCATTTAGAATGAAGGTGGAGATGTGTCCCGACATGGCCGACCAGTGAATGTCTGGATCCATCGGGCGTCGCCAGCGGATCGTGTCGCGTGCGAACAGCAGGAAGCGACGAAAGCTCTTGATCTGGTCGAAGTCCTGTTTGCCGTCGTCACCGCCAACTTCGATACCGTAGTTGTATATTAGTGACGGAACCAGGTTGCCACGGTACCTTTTCCCATTGCGCTGGATTCCGCAAATCTTGTCGAAGAACGAGCTGAGAATCCGCGTATATGGGTTGCGTACGCAGGTGAAAGCAAAAGAACTGTGAGATTTCACATTGCGGCTGATCGGCTCCTGGCTATGGTCGAAGGCCCATTTATGCAAGCCGTCCTGAGCATCATGGATGTCGCCGTCGAAAAACCTGCCGTGATCCGAATAATACATGATCTGGCCGATGGTCGAGCAGGCGCATTTCGGCACCACGCGATACACCATGCTTTCACTTTCCGTCATCCAAGTGCCGGGAAATCCCATCTGCCGTGCCTCCAATACCTGCTTCGTTTCAATTCAATCGGCAGGCGTTATGTTCAAAAAAGCAAAAATACCGAGTTTATTCAATCGCTCGTTCGCATTATCAGGGTGTTCCAAGAGCAGCAATAAGGCACATCGTCCAAAGAAATGGCTAGAATTGCGTATATCCTTTTGTGCCACAAGGACCCCGAGGCGATCATTGCCCAGTCAGAGCAACTGACGGCGGCGGGCGACTATATCGCGATTCATTTCGATGCCAGGGCGGGAAGCGCGGAATTCGAACGTATTCGGTCTGCCCTGTCACCCAATCCGAACGTGACGTTTGCCCGTAAACGCATCAAATGCGGTTGGGGCGAATGGTCCTTGGTGCAAGCTTCGCTTTACGCTGTCGAGGCCGCCGTCGAGGCATTTCCGCATGCCAGCCATTTCTATATGCTGTCTGGGGACTGCATGGCGATAAAGACGGCTGAATACGCGCATGGTTTTCTGGATGCTAACGACAAGGATTTCATTGAAAGCTTTGATTTTTTTGAAAGCGACTGGATCAAAACCGGAATGAAGGAAGAACGGCTGATATATCGCCATTTCTTCAACGAACGGTCGCAGGCGTGGTGGTTTTACAGGTCGTATGAACTGCAGAAATCACTTGGGCTGTCGCGGGACATACCCTCGGATATTCAGATCATGATCGGCAGCCAGTGGTGGTGCCTGCGCCGTCAGACCATCGAGAAAATCTTGGAAGTCACCCGCGTAAGGCGCGACGTGATGCGGTTCTTCAGAACCACATGGATACCCGACGAGACTTTCTTCCAGACGCTCGTGCGCCATCTCATTCCCCGAACCGAAATCGAAAGCAGAACGCTCACATTTCTGATGTTTTCGGATTATGGCATGCCGGTTACATTCTACAATGATCACTACGATCTGTTGCTGTGCCAGGACTTCCTATTCGCCCGCAAGATCAGCGCCGAAGCTTTGGAGCTCAAGAAAAGGTTGGGGCAGCTTTATGCGGCGACGGGTGTGACGTTTCAGATATCGAACGAAGGGGGCAATCTATACAGCTACCTGACCAGCCGGGGACGGATTGGGCGGCGGTTCGGTCAGCGATTCTGGGAGACGGAAAGCACTCTGGGGCGGGATCGGGAACTGATAATCCTGATCTGCAAGAAGTGGCATGTCGCCAAACGCCTGCTAGACCAGATATCTAGTCACACCAACTTTCCGGTGGTCGAGTATCTGTTCAACGAGGAAGACACTCTCCTGCCGGATCTTGGTGGTATTGAATCGGCTTTGTACAAGCGCAGCCGCCATTGTCGCGCGTTGCTGCGGATGTTGTTCGATTACTTCGAATCCAACTGTCTCGTGATCTGCCTGGACCCTGCGAATCTGGATCTTATCGAGGATTTTTGCTCTGACCGCTCGGTGACCCGCCTCCTGGAAATCGAGTGTGAATACACCGACGAATATCTCGTGGGCCATGCCCATCGCGTCGGATTGGCCGGAGAGCATACACCGCCAGCACATCTGGACCGACTTTTGCCCACGATCCGAAACGACATCGCTCATGAGGCCGATTGTATTCGCGATGCCGGGTTTCAAAACTACAGCAGGATTAGTGAAACACACCCGAAAGAAGAGAACGCAAAAAAACTGGCCGAGGTTCTGCGGATTCCGCAAGAACTGGCGCTAGAAATATTGTCGGTAGATTATCTGTTTTCCGATTGAGGGCGGTTCTGCCGGCTTACTTGGACTTCCAGCTGTCCAACCAACGGCGCAACCGACCGCGCCGTTCATCAATAGCGTCGCCAGCCGCGTAAAGACTGTCCTCGACGCTGTCGATCATCGGATCGATCCGTGCTTTGCGGAACCGGCGCCAGCGCACCCAGATGGCCCAAACAAGTGCGAAAAACAGAGTCAGGAAGAAGATGTTGAACCACGGGATGATGCGGGCATCTGGTCCGTCGACCGGCTTGATGATGATTGCATTCGGGAAGATCGACAGGAATTCGTTTCGCCAACCATAATGCGTGACGGCCACCCATTCGGGATTGTCCTTGGTCGAAATGGCGTCATTTGCCTCGGTATACAGATTGGCGGTGTCAAATTTGAAATACGGCGGCCAGCCCCAGCCGGTATCTTCGTTGCGATAGACGATGGGCTTGCCGTTGGCCCGTACTGCCTGAATGAACTGCACGTCGCGGTTTGACAGGCTGGTCGATTGATCCTCGGGTTCCGACCAGAAGATGCGGGTCCAGTCGGTCAGGTCCTGCCGTTCCTCATAGGTGTTGACGATGCGCACCACGTCATGTTGGGGCAGGGAGTATTGCAGGAAAGCACCCAGTGTAACCCAGAAGATCAGGATGATTGCCCATTTGACATAGACCATTTGAGGGTCCTCACATGTAATTCACGATATAGATCAATACCGCGATTGCCACCCACGGTATGATATAGACACCAAGGATCAGTTTGCGACGGAAGGAATTGTCATAGACCTTGAGCCCGCGTTCCACAAACGCTTCTTTGTTGCCCGTCTTGCGCTGTTCATCCCACCACGTTTCCAGCTTGTCGCGCCGGACATTGCGGGAATAGATCGACAGGACGACATAGGCAATCGTCTGCAGCACAAGCAAAATGAATATCAGCCGCAGCGCACCCAGCATCTCAACCTCTCCTGATCGCGCCCCAGGGGCCGGCGCGGTGAATGATGTCTTCGCTCACCTGGTCCTCGCCGCTCATATCGGGTTCGTGCCCGAAGAGTGCGGCGCGCGCGCCCGCCTTGTCCACCTGATATTCCCGCGCAAGGAAATCTGCCACATAGGCGCGCTTGGCATCCGGCCAGGTCGCATAGGTTCGATAAAACAGTTCCTTGTGGCAGATGAACATCTGGCGCGGGTCAAGCGGCGCCAGCTCGGTCAGCAGCATGTTGACCAGATCACGGTCGCGCGTGTCCGCCGCGCGCAGCGTGTAGAAATAGGCCGGGTGGTCCGAGGTAATGCGCGGCCACGACCCTCCATCCTCGGCCCAGCGCAGCAATTGCGCCAACCCGTGATAAGCTTCCGGCAACCGGTCCGCATGATTGCGTGCCAGACGGCGCATGTCGGTGCGATCCAGCCCGGTCAGGTCGATGCCCGCGCCAGCAGCGGTGTCGATGGTGATGAAATCCATCTTTTGCCGCAGGATCGCTGCCGCGTCGACGCCACGCGCCTTGACGATAGGTTCGACCAAGTCGTTGAGGTCCAGAAACTTGGCGATCCGGTTCCGCTCGGTCAGATCAAAGACGTAGCGGATCGGCAGGTCATCCGGTTTCGTGCCTGCACATATCGCCGCCGGGTGGTCTAGATCGGGAAACAAATAGAGCCCGCCGAAATGGGCCGTCCAGAAATTGCGCTGCTCAAAGGCCGTGTGGCGCAGATGGACGGGGTTGCGCGTGACGTCGCCGGTTTCTTTGGCGGTTTCGATCATCCTGGCGATCAGTACGTCGTCGAACCAGGCGTCCTCTTCGGTCTTGAAGCGTTCGACCATGCCCGCTAGCTGCTGGGCTTTGCGTAGGGTGCCGCCTGCGGTATCAGCCTCAATCTCGATCTTGCGCAGGTTCAGCAGATCATTGGGCGTCGTGAGCTTGAAGACCGAGTTCACCAACTCTCCGGCCACGGAATCGGTAGCGGTCAGGGCAAACAGCTGCGCTTCATTCATCTCGATGAACTCGCGCAGGATATCGCGCGAGGTCGAGAATTTGACGTTCAGCAGAGGCGCGCGTTTCTGCTCGGTCGTCAGAAGGATGAACTGCCGGTTGACCCCGTTGGGGTTGAGGTAGAGCTCATCCTCCAGCTCAATCCCCACCTCGGGCGAATAGCCCGAGATATCGACGTGGAAATCCGTCAGCGCCGTAGCCTTGCCCGCCAGATGCTGCAGCGCGCGGTTATACCTCTGAACCAGAGCCGGGCTGGAGATGTGGACAAGGTTGCCGAACATCAGGCCTTTTTTGATGAGGCGGATCATGACATAGGCCTTTCCGCACAACGGTAGCGATGCGCCCGGCCCGAGGGTGGGTGCGGAACGCGCCCGCCCTGGGGGGCGGGTCGGGCGCGTCGCGGCTTCGCCGCGAAAGGGTAACGAATCTTCAACGTTTCCACCGTTTAGCTTTCGCTTCATCGCTGCATTCACCTCCATGAATTGTACAGAAGCCAGCATCTTCGTTAAGCCAATCAAGAAATTCTCTTTGGCTGCCCCCACTGACCGAGTTCCGGCAACGCTGCCCGTTGTTTAGAACAAAACCGCACTGCGGGGTTCCATCGGTTTCCACCCAACGCAAGTAATCTTCTTTGGTCGCACCGTGCTTTCGGGCAAACCACAGTCCCTTGTCTGCGACAAATTCCGCAAGATCGTCTACTTCCAAGGAAACGGTTTTTTGGCCACCGGGTGCACGTACGCCTGCAGCAAATTCGATACCAGCAGAAACCAAAGCTCCAATTGTAGACTGACATAATTCCGTCATCACCCCTTCCCCTCCAAATACCTTCTCTTCGCCTCTTCCATCCGGCTCATCTCTCGCACCGTATTTTCAATCGCCACCTCGTCGGACTTGTCGGCGTAGCGGAATTCTGAATCGGCGTAGCGGTTGATTTCCTGGATCACCATCTCGACCGTGATCGGCTGGCGCAGGTCCGCGATCATGGCTTTCTTCTCGTCGTAGGACTTGAAGAGGAACAGGTCGGGCTTTTCCATCCATTCGTCGGGCAGTTCGAAATCCATCGCGCGGACCTTGACCGCGTCGGTGATGTTCTTGATCGCGCGGCCGGTGAACCGCTCATCCGCTTGCTGGATCGCCTTGAGGTAGGTTCCCAGCTTGGCGATTGTGTCCATCTGGCCGATCTCGCCGGAGACCCGATCATAGACCTGCAGCAAAGCGTCCTCATGCGGGCGGGAATGGCTTTCGAAACTGGCGGCGACGGCCTTTTTGATTTCCTGCGCGGCATAGGCCTCGTGTTCGCCCAGCGGAATGTCGTGGTTGCGGCCCATCAACAGGTGCAGGATGTCGATGTAATCCTCGCGCGTCTGCGGCCCATCGACCAGGAAACGCGCGCCCGCCCGCTGTCGCAGGGCGTCGTCCACATTCTCGGGGTAGTTCGAGAACATGCCAAAAGTGCAGTTGCCGCGCACGACGGTGTTGGCGCCCGCAAAGCTCTCCATCAACACGGCGGTGATTTCCAGTTGCCCGGCTGATGACTGCCGGTCACCGCGCTTACCCGCCAGCTGGTCGATATCGTCGATGGTGCCAAAGCCGATGACCGAGGGGTCGATGATCGTGTTGATAAACGCCTTGGCGTTCTGGCCGGATTTGCCCTGATAGCTGTCGATATTGTCGGTGCTCAGGTTCTGATAGCGGAACGGATAGCCCGCGTTCTGGCAATACTCGTTGATCAGCCCGGCCATCATCTGGATCAGGGTGGTCTTGCCGGTGCCCGGTTTGCCGTCACCCATGAAGGTAAAGATGAACCCGCCAAGTTCCGCAAACGGGTTCAGGCGGCGGTCGAAGTCATAGGCCATCAGCATCTTGGCCAGCTTCATCGCCTGATACTTGGCGATATGGTTGCCCACCACCTCGTTCGGTTTCTTGAACGTCATGGTCAGGGTGGTGGATTTGGCCTTTGAGGCCGGCTCAAAACCCCGGATGGTCAGGTCATCCGCCTCGATATGCCAGGCCGCGTTTTGGAACGGGGCCAGATGACCTGCGGATTGGGCGCGCAGGGCTGACTTCTCCATCAGTTGCTCGGCATAGGCGCTGGTGGCGGCGATCAGATGCGCGTCGTCGGGGGCATGTTTGGCCAGCGTCTGGTCCAGCTCCCACAGCGCGCCGTGCAGGGCAAGTTGGCCATTGTCGGTCAGGACCTCTTCGATCTCGCCGATATCGACGGTGGTTTCGCCTAGGTGCGAGGACATCAGATAGGCCAGCGCATTGCCGAAGGTGTGCGACGTGATCAGCGCCTCAGCCGTCAGCAATTCCGAGAACTCGGTCTTGCGCGCAGCTGGCAGATCCCCGGCCAGATTGGCGCGTTTCAGGTCGGCCAATGGGGTCTGTTCCGCATAGTTGTCGGCCACGGCCAGAGCGATTGCGATGGCGCGGCGGATCGCTTGTTGTGCAGTTGCCTGCGGCGGCGAAACCAAGGCGTCACCATCATCCGACGCCTCGATCCGCTCAACCAGATGCACCCCGTCTGCGCGCACGGTCCGGCGTGTCACCAACCCCGGTGTCGTCGAGCGAAACCGCCGACCAGTCGAAACACCCGGCGAGCGTTCAACGGTGGCTTCTACCGCCTTGGCAATTCGCGGCGCATGCTCGAACCCGTTTAGCAAGGCGGTCGCCGCCGGATAGTGCTTGCGAATGTCGTCTTCGCGCAATTCCATGTGATCTAACGTCAAACTCATTTCAAAAGCCCTTACAATCCAGCAACTAATTCATAGGTTTTAATCTCGGTAATAGTTTGGTTTTCGTCTAGCCGGGCACAAACCCAGCGCCGGCCTCCCGCCCAAAATCCGTAACTCATGTTTCTATTAAAACAGACAGGCAGCGGATCCGGATCATTTGCCGTGGGAATGAAAGCAGGTCCGCTTTTTCTGAAACCGTGTCTACGTAGGTCCCGCGCTAGCATGTCTTCCGAACTGCCAACGGGATAATCTTCGGCGATCCGTGAGCGGAAGGTCTCAAAATCCTCTACCAGATACCCGCTGCATCCTGACAGCGGTAGACATAGAAGGGCTAAGAGAAATTTATTCATTTAGTACCTCAACACCTGCCCGGTCTTGCTGACGACGAACTTACGCACATCGGCAAACCCCGGCGGGTTGCGTTCGGCCAGCACCTGAAACGGGCGCTGGGGTAGAATGATCGAGCGTTGGGTGCGTGTGGCCCCGGTCTCGGCCCCTTGCCCACCAAACGGATCCAGCGCAAAAACCTCGCGCTCGACGGTGGAAAACCACCCGGCGCGTTCTTCGATGACCTCTTCGCTTTCCAACTCTTCGGTGGTCCATGCCAGTGCCCAATCCTGACCCTCGGGTGCTTGCGCATCCTCCAGCACCTGCCGCAAAGGGCCGGATTGTTCGGTATAGGCCGAGGAATACATCGGGCCCACATGGATGCGGCGCAGGTGTTTGGGGTGCAGATCGTCGAAATCCTGATCGAAGCCCTTGGCGATCGTCACGAGTTTCAACCCGCCCAAGGATTGCGCCATCAGATGTGCCTGCACCTCGGGCCAGCGGCGCTGGTCCTTGGGCAGGGCGGTTTTGCCGCTGTCCTCCAACTGCATCAGGTAGATGACCGGCAGATTGATCTGGCTGTCATAGACCGCCCAATGGATCATGAACTTGCGCCGCTCGCCCTCGTTCCCGATCCAGTGGCATTCGGGATCGTTGCGGGCCCAGAACAGCTCTCCCTTCAATAATTCCTCGTAATAGAGCCTTTGCGACAGCGCGAATTGCAACTTGGTCGGGATGTCCCGGTCACCGATGATGGTGCGAACCATGTCGGTTTTCAGGTCGTCTTCCGAGGGCATATTGGCCAGATGCACCTGCGCCTGCTGCGCGTCATTGGCCATGGTCAGCAACTCAGCCGCCACCGGAAACCCACTGTCACGTTTGTCCATGGCGAGGCTGCCAAAGAACCGCCCCGTATCGCGCCCGACCAGCAGATATTTCATGGAAAGCGCGCGGAAAGTGTAGAGCAGCCCCGAGAGGTAGCGCGACACGATCCGCACCTCTTGCTTCGAGATCGCGCCCTCAGCCTCCATCGTCGCGGCCACGCGCAGGAGGTGGACGGTGATCACCTCAAATTTCCGGAAATACCGGCGCGAGGCGAAAGTGTCGGTCAGGCCGACATGGTCTTGGGTGGGGTCAGTCAACGGTTTCGTTCCACAAACGATAGGCAGAATGAGACAGGCCTGCGACTACAAGACAAACAGCCAGCCATCCAAATGGCCCTCCCAGAACCGCGTACATAACTGAGAATACAAGCCAAAAACCGCCTAGAACGACCCACCAAAACCAGTTCTCAGGAGCCACTAGAAATGTAAGTAATTCCAGCAGTTCCAAAATCATCCTCCATACAAATTCTTATCATGCTTCTCGACAATCGAGGCAAAGCGCCGAGCGAACCGCTCATCCGCCTTGGCCTTTTTCTCCAGCACGTCGCGGGCAAAGACCATGTGGTCCTCATGCGCCTCGAGCATGTCGGCCATCTTCTGGTTGGTCGCGGTGCCGATGGCGGCCATGGCGGTTTGCGCCTCTTGGTCGGTCTGCACGCCGATCTCGTTGATGCGGTGGGCCACGTCCTGCTGCTGCGCGGTTTTCAGCGATTTGGTCAGGGCGTCATACAGCACCACGCGCTGTTGCGTGTCTGTTTGCAGCTTGTTGATCAGCACCATCTGCGTTGCCGCCTGGTTCTGCAGCGAGTCGACCCAGGTTTTGCCCTTTTCGATATAACGCTCCAGTGTCTGCGATTTAGCCAGCTTGACCTGTTCTTCCTGAACCTTGGCGTTGTATTGCTTGTTCAGCTCGGCCAGCTGAGTTTCCAGCTGGGTGCGCGCGGCGGCGTCCTGTTCGACACTGATCTTGTTTTCCAGCGTGATAATCGCCGGGTCCATGCCCTGGATCTCGGTCCGCAGTGCTTCCAGTTCGGCCACGGTTGCCTCGCGATCGTCCAGCGTGCCTGTCAGGTTATCCTCGACCTTTACACGTTGCTCTTCCAGCACGGTCAGCTGCCCCTGCAGCAGCTTGACGATCACATCGGATTTGGCGATCAGGTCTTGCAATTTGTCGTCGATATTGGCCGTTCGCATCCGCTCTTGCCGGAGCGACTCGGATTTTCCCTTGGAAAAGATGCCAACAAACGACTCCCACCCGGTTTTCGAGCGCATGTCGTCGAAATCCTTGGAAAACGCGTTGGTAACATCGTCCAGACCCATGATCAGCTCGGCGATGTTGGCGTTCATCACTTCGGTGTGGGCGTGAACATCCTCAAGCGTGGCGTTTTCGATGTCGATATCGGCCTCGGCGGTGCCGATCTTGGCCCGTGCCGCTTCGATGCGCGAGGTCAGCCCCTCGATCTGCGATTGGCTTTCGCGGACCTTCTTCTGCGTATCTTCAATCAACGCTTCAAATTGCTGGTTCGACATTTTGCCCTCTCGTTTTTTCTTATTCAAGCTAGAGATAGGGTATGTTAAGTTAATTTACATCCCTGCCTTTTCAATTTGCACGCGAACTCTGACAAACCTTCTCCGAAAAGAAAAGAGATATGGCGGAACAGGGCGCCCCTGCGACGTCGCGCCCCGTTATCAAACAAAAAAGGGCCGCCCGATCTTGGGCAGCCCCTTCATCTTTTTCCAATACTCCCGCCGGAGGCTTGGCCCATCAGGGCCAAACCCGCTTAGCCAACGACGTTGAACTCCGGGCCATAGGGATAGCCGGTGATGTTTTCGTTGCCGTCTTCGTTGATGACCAGAATGTCGTGCTCGCGATAGCCCCCAGCGCCGGGTTGACCATCCGCAATCGTCAACATTGGTTCCATCGAAATAACCATGCCCGGTTCCAGAACCGTGTCGATGTCTTCGCGCAGTTCCAGCCCAGCCTCGCGGCCGTAATAGTGCGACAGCACGCCGAACGAGTGGCCATAGCCAAAAGTGCGATACTGCAGCAGGTCGCGTTCGGCGAAAAAGTCGTTGATCTTGTGGGTGATCTCGGCGCAGCTTGCACCGGGCTGCAACAGGCTCATGCCGTATTCATGAGCGGCGACATTTGCTTGCCAGATTTTCAGGCTGGCTTCGTCGACTTCCTCAACGAACATCGTCCGTTCAAGAGCAGTGTAGTAACCCGAGATCATGGGAAAGGTGTTCAAAGAGAGGATATCACCGCGCTGCAGAACGCGGCCTGTCACCGGGTTGTGTGCGCCGTCGGTATTGATGCCGGACTGGAACCAGACCCAAGTGTCGCGGTACTCGGCATCCGGAAACCGTTTTGCGATTTCCAATTCCATTGCATCACGGCCCGCCATCGCAACGTCAATCTCTCGCACACCAGCCTTGACAGCATCGCGGATGGCATAACCACCCACGTCCGCGACCTGTGCACCGTGGCGGATCAGCGCGATTTCTGCGGGCGATTTCATCATCCGTTGGCGCATGGTGGTTTCGAACATATCGACCATGGCCGAGGGCTTGAGAAAGTTTTCCAGCTTGTCGCGCTGCATCAGGCTCAGGTGGTCGCTTTCATAACCGACCACCTGGCCTTCGCCGGCAACCGATAGAATGGCACGCCAATAATTGTCGCGCTGCCAGTCGGTATAGGTGATGTTGTCGCCATAGCATCGCCGCCATGGCTGGCCAGCATCGATGCCTGCGCTTATTGTGACCGACTCTGTTTCGGTGACGACCAAGCCATAGGGGCGGCCAAAAGCGCAATACAGAAAGCCCGAATAATAAGCGATGTTGTGCATCGACGTGAAAACGGCGGCACCGACACCTAGATCGGCCATGCGCGCGCGCAAGCCTTTCAGTCTGGCCTCGTATTCGGTGTCCTCGAACTGCAATTGGGTTTGTTGGCCGTTGTGATAACGGTAGAATTCCGGACGTGCGGTCATAAGACCCTCCTTGACAGAAGGTCCCGGCGTTCAGGACGGGGAAGTGGGCGCATGCATTGCGGCATGAGGCGACGCCATCGCCAGGGCCCGCGCGCAATCTGTACTATCGCAGAGAGTCGATCAAGCGGGAGTTTTCGTTATGTTTTGGTCAGATGAAAAATTTGATCAAATCTGGATTGATTCATAGGGCCGAGTGGACATAGACAAGTGCCAGACCACTTGATTGAGTGGGCGAAACCATTCTCTAGCCGGAGGCTGACCCATGCTGGATACGACGACCGACCTCAAATCGCTCCTGAAAAAACCGGAGCTGCTGGCAACCAAAGCCTTTATCGGAGGTCAATGGGTTGATGGCGAAAACGGGACGTTTGCCGTGACCAATCCTGCACGCGGCGATGTGGTGGCCGAGGTGGCGGATGTCAGCCGGGCACAGGTTGCGGGAGCGATTGCGCAAGCAGAGGCGGCACAGAAAGAGTGGGCGAAATACACTGGCAAGGAACGCGCTGCGATCCTGCGTCGCTGGTATGACCTGATGATGGAAAATGCCGAGGACCTGGGTAAAATCCTGACCGCCGAGCAGGGAAAGCCGCTGGCCGAAGCGATTGGCGAGATCGGATATGGCGCGTCCTTCATCGAATTCTTTGGCGAAGAGGCCAAACGCATCTATGGTGAGACCATACCGGGGCATCAGCGGGACAAGCGGATCATGGTGCTGAAACAGCCGATTGGTGTTGCAGCGTCGATCACTCCGTGGAACTTCCCCAACGCGATGATTACCCGCAAAGCGGGTCCGGCGCTGGCCGCTGGCTGCGCGTTCGTCGCGCGCCCTGCCGCAGAAACGCCGTTGTCTGCGTTGGTTCTTGCTGTGCTGGCAGAGCAGGCTGGTATTCCAGCAGGCGTGTTTAGCGTGGTTCCGTCCTCACGCGCCAGCGAGATCGGCAAGGAATTCTGCGAAAACCCGGGCATTCGCAAGCTGACCTTTACCGGTTCGACCGAAGTTGGCCGTATACTGCTGCGTCAGGCAGCCGATCAGGTGATGAAATGCTCTATGGAGTTGGGTGGGAACGCGCCATTCATCGTGTTTGACGACGCCGATCTGGATGCAGCCGTCGAAGGCGCAATGATGTGCAAGTTCCGCAATAACGGCCAGACTTGTGTTTGTGCCAACAGGATCTATGTCCAAGCCGGTGTATATGACGCATTCGCAGCCAGGCTGAAGGCGGCAGTTGAGGCCCTCAAGGTTGGCGATGGTTTGGCCGAAGGCACAACGACCGGGCCATTGATCAATGCTGATGCCGTTGAAAAGGTGCGCGAGCATATCAAGGATGTTACCTCGCATGGCGGCGCGGTTCTGACTGGTGGGCTGCCCCACGATTTGGGGGGTACATTCTTTCAGCCAACGATTGTGACAGGTGTGACACAGAACATGAAAGTCGCACAGGAAGAAACTTTCGGCCCACTTGCCCCCCTCTTCAAGTTTGATGACGTGGATGATGTGATAGCGATGGCCAATGACACGATTTTCGGGCTGGCCGCCTATTTCTATGCCAAGGATCTTAGCCGGGTTTACAAGGTTGCAGAGGCGCTGGAATACGGAATCGTGGGCGTCAATACCGGCATCATCTCAACAGAGGTCGCGCCATTCGGCGGCGTCAAACAGTCTGGTCTCGGTCGCGAAGGCAGCCACCATGGGATCGAGGACTATCTTGAAATGAAGTATATTTGCATGTCGGTGTAAGAGCATTGAAATCGAGTTCAAAGCTCGCCGTTAGGCGGGCTTTTCTGCTTGGGTAATTTTCAATCCATTGTTGATTTTTCAAATGGCGTACCTTCGCAACTTTTGCGATCAAACCGCTTGCATGGGTGTTGCAAGGCCCCTAAATCACAGCGTTATGGCCAAACCGAAATCAGACCCGAATTACAAGGTGATCGCCGAGAACCGGCGCGCGCGCTTCGATTATGCTATCGAGGACGATATCGAGTGCGGCGTTGTTCTTGATGGGTCCGAGGTCAAGGCCCTGCGCGCGGGTGGATCGAACATCGCCGACAGCTACGCAGCGGTGGAAAACGGTGAATTATGGTTGGTCAACTCCTATATCCCGCCCTATGAACAGGCCAAAGCGTTCAAGCACGAAGAACGCCGTCGACGCAAGTTGTTGGTATCACGAAAACAGATGTCGGATCTGTGGAACGCTACCCAACGCAAGGGAATGACCTTGGTTCCGCTGGTGCTCTATTTCAACCACAAGGGACTGGCGAAGATTAAGATCGGAATAGCCAAGGGCAAAAAGTTGCACGACAAGCGTGAAACCGAGGCGAAACGCGATTGGTCTCGCCAAAAACAGCGGCTGATGAAAGATCACGGATGATTATTGGCACGGTTTTCCGCCGGTCAAGCTTCAATATCGACAATCAAATGTGACTGTCGTGGTGCGCAATGGACAAACGCATACGTAGGCGAACTCTTGCAAAACTCTCCGACTATGCGGCATAGTTGTGTCAATTTAGTGGCATTATAGAGCCAATACAGGCGCCTCCAGGCCCGGCAAGGGTCTGCCTCACCCAAGCTTTGGGTGGGTGTTGTGTACCTCATGGAGGGGGTGTGGGTTGACCTGTTTGCGTCTTGCTGGAGCTTTTGTCCTCTTTCTGCTTGTCTTATTCCCGGCCAGTCGGGTGTTTGCTGCAATCGGCAAAGTGATAGACGTCCGCCAGGGGGCCAGTGTGACATCTGGCGGGGATGATCGTGTGATGCGTGCCGGAATGGTCGTCGAAAACGGCGACGTCATTACAACGGATGGTAGCGGGGTCGTTCAGATCCTGTTCAGCGACGAAACCAAGATTGCAATAGGCCCCAATACACGCATGGTATTGGATGTTTCGATGATGCGTGGCGATCAGGCCGCCAGGAATTTTGCGGTCAAAGCGCTGGGGGGTAGTTTCCGTTTCATATCCGGAAACAGCCGGAAGTCGGCCTATTCGATCACGACGCCGACCGCGACCATGGGTGTCCGCGGAACAATTTTTGATGTTTGGGTTCTGGGTGAACAACAAAGCACGATGGTGATCCTCGAAGGCACCGTCCGAATGTGCGGCATACGCAACAGATGCTCGTTCGTGCGAGGGCAATGCTCGATGGTTGCCACAACGCCGGGGGGTGGTGTCGGTCGTCCGATCGATAACCAACAGGCTGTTCGTGCGTTGAACAACGGATTTCCGTTCATCCTGTCCCAAAGCCAACTGGATCCTGCCTTTCGGGCAGATGTCGGCGGTTGTGGAAGCTTTGCTGTTGTGCCAACTGGGGCGGGCATCATCCCAATTCGCGCTGTACCCGTACCTAAAACGCCGGTTACGCCAGATCCACCCGTGGTCGATACAGCAACCCCACCTTCTGATCCTCCTCCATCCCCTCCGACGACCGAACCGCCTTCGCCGCCTCAGCCTCAGCCACCAGGCATTCTGGGCTTCCCGGGGCAGAGCGGTGTAGCCGGGGGCAACAGTCGTGGCCAAGGGAACGCGGTGAGTGACGGTCAGCATGGTACTGGCGCCGGGAATGGGCAGGGTGCCGCCAATCGCGGCGGAAATGGCCCAGATACAGGAGCAACCGGCGATGGTCCCGGTCAAAGTGCGGGGCAAGGTAATTCAGGGTCGGCGCCGGGCGGAGGTAAAGGAAGTGCTTCTTCCGCCGGTTCAGGAAATGGCAAAGGCGTTGGGGTTGGTGGATCGCCGGGACAAAGCGCCGGGCGCGGAAGCTCTGCCGGTCGTGGCGAGGTCGGTGCCGGAAGCAATGGCGGTGGAAACGGGTCATCGGGCGAGAAAGGAGGAAGAGGTTGATGGGCCCGGGATCGAAAGCTGAGTGACATGGCCCGGCTGACCGCAAGCAAGCAGCGCAATTGGACGTTTCGGGGTATTGGGCTGTTGCTGATCCTTTTGGGGTGCCTGCTGCGGATATCGGATCCTTATCCGGTTCAGGCCGCACGGATGATTTATTTCGATTATCTGCAGCGGTTGTCCCCCCGAGACTTCAATCCTGAACTGCCGGTCCGTGTCGTCGATATCGACGAGGCCTCATTGTCTGAAATCGGTCATTGGCCCTGGCCGCGCACGAAGCTGGCCGAGCTTGTCCAAAGGCTTGGAGAATATGGGGCGGCGGCCATTGCGTTTGATATGCTGTTTGCCGAACCGGACAGGTATTCCCCCGCGCGATTATCGGGGGACCCGGCTTTCAAGGAACTGTTGCGGGATGATATTGCGGCAACCCTCTTAGACAACGATATCCGGTTTGCAAATACCATTGCAGAATGGCCGGTAGTTCTTGGTGTAGCGGCCAGACTGCAAAGTGACGGTTTCGAAGTAGCGCCGAAGACCGGCATCGTCGAGATTGGTGAGCGCCCGACGTCAAGGTTGCCTCGTGTATCCAGTTGGACACCTCTGGCAACGCCTTTGGGAGAAACAGCGCTAGGGATTGGCGGTGTAAACGTCTCGCCGCTCGGTGGGCTTGGTGTGGTCCGCACGGTTCCCCTTTTGTGGATGGGGCCCACCGGGGCCTTGCCCAGTCTGAATGTCGAAGTTCTGCGTGTTGCCACCGGCGTAGCTAATATCTTTGTCGAGGGTTCCCAGGATGAACCCGGTGTCATGCTTTCGCTGGACTTCGGTGGCTTTCAGGTGCCGACAACGGAAAACGGTGAGATATGGGTGCGATACAGACGCGATGATCCCGGACTTTACCTTTCAGCAAAGGATGTCCTGAAGACGGGTCTGGATTCCGCTTTTCAGAAAGAAATCCAAGGTCGGATCATATTGGTGGGTACATCAGCTGCGGGCCTGCTGGATATCCGCGAAACCGCTCTGGGAGAGTCGGTTCCAGGCGTATCGATCCATGCCCAGATCATCGAGCAAATCCTTCTCGGAGAGGTTCTGCGCCGCAGCGATGTTACGGCCGCCTTGGAATTGATCGCGTTCATCGCATTGGGATTGATAGTGACCAGCGTCATGTCCGGCTCAGGCGCGGTCCCATCATTCGTCTCGGGTGGGATTGCGGCGGCATCGGTTGTCGGGGTGAGCTGGTTTGCCTTTCACTCCAACTCCATCTTATTTGATGTGACATTTCCACTAATTGGTGGAATGGCGAATTTCGGATTGCTGGCCGGGTATCAGTACATCGTGACCGAGCGCGACAAGCGCGCGATCAGGCAGACGTTTTCCCACTATGTCGCTCCAGAGATTCTGGACGAAATGGAAGCGAGCGGTCAGGCCTTGAAACTTGGCGGTGAAACGCAGGACATAACCGTCATGTTCTCGGACATTCGCGGTTTCACCCCGTTGTCTGAAATACTACCCGCGTCCGAACTCGTGACCCTGCTGAACGCGTTGTTTTCCAAACTGGGAGAACAAATTCTTGCGGAAAAGGGCACGATCGACAAGTTCATCGGTGATGCCATCATGGCGTTCTGGAATGCACCGTTGCCGGTTGAGGACCACCCGGCGCGGGCGGTGTGTGCCGCATTGGCGATGCGGCGGGCAATGGCCGAATTCAACGCCTCCCAAAAGATGGACGGGCAGGCCTCTTTGGCGCTGGCAACTGGCTGCGCCACTGGCAGCGCTTGTGTCGGCAATATCGGATCGCGAAAAAGGTTCAACTACACGGCCATTGGCGACGTGGTAAATGTTGCCTCGCGTCTCGAGGTCGCTTGCCGATACGTCAACTATGACATTGTTGTGTCGAAGCCGGTTTACGAAGCGACTAAAGGCAAGCTTGCCATGTTGGAAGCAGGTGCTGTTCACCTCAGGGGAAAATCCGAACCAGAATCGATTTTTGTTGTTGTTGGCGATCAGGAAGTTTTGACGTCGCAGGGCTTTGCAAGGCTGGCAGAAGCCCATTCCAAGATGATGGAAAAACTGCAAAATGCCGAACAATCTCGGGACATGGCCGCGTTGGCGTCTGACTGCGCGCAACTGGCCTCAAAGGTAGAACCCGGACTGGCTGCATTCTATAGGGAAATACCAAGGCGGGTTCAGGATTTTTCTCAGCACATCGCCACGACCGATATCGCCTTCAGGCATTTCGAGCGTTCGCGAATGGCCGGTGAATGACCACAGATCAATATCGGGCTTTGATTTCGGTGCGCGCAATTTCTTTCGCTTTTTGGCGTTCGCGCAAAAAGACGAACAGCCCGGCCCCTATGATCATCGACATGCCCAGCCAAACCACTGTCCCCGGCAATTGTCCCCAGATTAACCAGCCCCAGAATACGGCCATCGGCAGGCCGACATATTCAAATGGGGCGACAGTTGCTGCGTCGGCAACCCGATAGGCTTGGGCCAGGCAATAGGCAACGATTCCCGAGTTCAAGCCAAGCCAAATCACAAAAACCCAATCTTCGTTCGCAGGCCATACCCAGGCACGCAAAAGAAAACTTAGACTGGGGTTGTCTGTCCCCGCTACGAAGCGCCCATCACCTGCAACCAGATAGAAGCCAACGGAGACGAGGATGAACATGCCTTGGATATAGGTTGCCAGCGCCGAGGCCGACGTCGTTGCGCCGAGTTTTCGTGTCATGAGTTGGTTCAATGCATAGGCAAGCGCTGAAAGAACCGGCAGCATCAATACAAGCCGATTTGCATCCATCGTGTCGCTACCTTGCCAAGGCCGTTGCATGACGACGACGCCAACAAATCCGACGACGACTGCGCCGATCCGCAACGGACCGACTTTCTCGCCAAGGACCGGGATAGAAAGGACGGTAATGAACAGTGGCGCAGCAAAGAATAGCGCTGTCGCATCGGCAAGCGGTGCTGCGGCGAGTGCAACAAAGAAGGTCATGTTTGATATCACGACCAAAAGACATCGCACGGTATGCAAAAATGGATGGCGTGTTCGCAAAATTCCGACGCCACCTTCGAAATATACCAGCGCTAGCGATAGAACCATGCCGATCGACGACCTCAGGAACACTATCTCGTGCAAGGGATAATCGCCAGAAAACTGCTTGATCAGCATGTCGTTGACAGAAATCGCAAACATGCCACAAATGATAAAGGCGATACCGGCGGCTGACCGGTTTTGTTGTACATGTGACACGGTAGGCTCTCCCAGCGAACGACTTGATGTTTTGCCAAGCAGAAACACCGCTATCATTAAGACTTTGGAGTTCCCAATCTCAATATCGGAATTGTACCTGTTGCGCAGGTCTGCCTTCTGGCGCAAGGTTTTGACCGGATACGCACGACGGCAGAGGAGGTGCAGGCATGCACATGAGTGATACTCGGGAGATCCAGGCGGCACCTGCGGAAGTTTATGCAGCGTTACTGGACCCTGACGTTCTCAAAGAATGCGTGTCTGGCGCGCAAGAGGTCACCGGAAACCCGGAGGACGGTTATGAAGCGACCGTTGTTCAAAAGGTTGGTCCGGTCAAGGCAACCTTCAAAGGCACCGTGACCATGTCCGGCATGTTGAAAAACGAGCGTCTTACCATCGCCGGGGAAGGAAAGGGAGGTGCTGCCGGTTTCGCAAAGGGCGAGGCGGCGGTGACATTGGCTCCGGCCGATGGTGGTGGCACTGTGTTGTCCTATGATGTCGATGCAAAGGTTGGAGGAAAGCTTGCACAGTTGGGAAGCCGACTGATCGACGGGTTTGCCAAGAAAATGGCGGATCAGTTTTTCGAGAACCTTCAGGCACATCTCGAAGGCCCGGCTGAACTGGTGGAAGAGTTAGACGAGCCTGCCAAAAAGAAAGGCTGGCTTGGTAAGCTGACAGGTTCGTCCTGAATTTGCGCAATCGCGCAAGCTTCTGTGCGCAAATGGCCTGTTCTGTCAGCCCGGCGCGCGATAGGGTCTCCGGCAGAACGGGGAACAGGCATGTCGACCATTTTGTCCATCAAGAACCTGCGCAAGTCTTATGCTGACGGTTTTGAGGCGTTGAAAGGCGTCACGCTCGACATCGAGGAAGGTGAGATTCTTGCCTTGCTCGGGCCAAATGGCGCTGGCAAAACCACATTGATTTCCACGATTTGCGGCATCACTACCCCATCGTCGGGAACTGTGACTGTTGGTGGTTATGACATTCAGAACGATTTTCGATCGGCCCGTCGAATGATTGGCCTGGTTCCGCAAGAGATTGCGCTTGAACCGTTCGAAAAGGTCTGGAACACGGTCCGGTTCTCGCGCGGGCTGTTCGGGCATCGGATGGATGATGCAAAGATCGAGGGTATCCTGCGCAAACTCTCGCTTTGGGACAAGCGCAAGAACGCTATCAAGGAACTGTCCGGCGGCATGAAACGAAGGGTGCTTATTGCCAAGGCGCTGGCGCATGAGCCGCGTGTCCTTTTTCTGGACGAACCTACCGCAGGCGTGGATGTGGAACTGCGCAAGGACATGTGGGATATCGTAGCTGAACTGAAGCAGAGCGGCGTCACCATCATCCTGACCACACATTATATCGAAGAGGCCGAGGCAATCGCCGACAGGGTAGGCGTCATCAACAAAGGCGAGTTGCTGTTGGTGCAGGACAAGAGCACCCTTATGGCGCAGATGGGCCAAAAGCAGATTGAGGTGATGCTGACTGAGCCGATCACTGCGGTTCCCGAAAGTCTTAGCCATCACAAACTGTCACTAAGCGGGAATGGCGAAGCGCTGGTCTATACGTATGATACCCATGCCGAGCGGACCGGTATCACTACGTTGCTGAACGACGTTGCAGAGGCGGGACTTGTTCTGAGAGATGTGCAGACACGACAATCCAGCCTGGAAGAAATCTTTGTCAATCTGGTGTCGGGGGACATGCAATGAACTGGGCCGCAATCGCTGCGATCTACCGCTTCGAGATGGCACGTTTCTTTCGCACGCTGGCGCAAAGCTTTTTGTCGCCGGTGATTTCCACATCGCTCTATTTTGTGGTTTTTGGAACAGCTATCGGCAGTCGCATTCAGGAAGTCGAAGGCGTCTCCTATGGTGCGTTCATTGTTCCTGGTCTGATCATGCTATCAGTTGTCATGTTGTCGATTTCGAACGCGTCGTTTGGCATCTACTTTCCCAAATTCCTTGGAACGATTTATGAATTGCTGTCCGCGCCCGTGAACTTCTTGGAAATCGTTATCGGCTATGTCGGAGCGGCCGCGACAAAGGCGTTGTTTGTCGGGCTGGTGATTCTGGTCACATCGACCTTCTTTGTCGATATCCGGGTAGAGCATCCCTTGGCCATGGCTGCGTTCCTGATTTTGTCGTGCCTCAGCTTTGCGCTGCTCGGGTTTATCGTTGGCATCTGGGCAAGTAACTTCGAACAGATGTCTCTTATCCCGCAATTGGTGGTGACGCCGTTGATTTTTCTTGGCGGCACGTTTTATTCCATTTCTATGCTTCCTCCGGTCTGGCAGACGATTACACTCTTCAACCCGGTGGTTTATCTGATCTCGGGATTTCGGTGGTCGTTCTATGGATTGGCCGATGTACCCATCGGGTTCAGCCTGCTGGCCATAGTCGTGTTTACCGGAATTTGCCTTGGAATCATCTGGTGGATCTTCAAAACAGGTTGGCGTCTTCGTAGCTGAAATCGCACGGGGGCGTTGCATTTTTGCCCTCCGATTGTTTGAATTTGGTTCACGTTTCGCTTCTGTCACGTGGGGCGTCTTGTTTACGGCTTGGCCGCACTCTACATCGGCATCCATGAACTTTCGCCTGCCGTTTCTAAAAAAACCGCCAGTTGTGGCCGTGGTCCGTTTGTCCGGTGCCATCGGGATGGCCGGGCGTGCGTCGCTGAATGACAATGCGCTGACACCAGTGCTGGAGAAGGCATTTCGCAAGGGTAAACCCGTTGCGGTGGCACTGGAGATCAACTCGCCGGGTGGTTCGCCGGTGCAAAGCTCGCTGATCGGTGCCCGCATCCGGCGTTTGAGTGAAGAACTGAAAATCCCGGTTTTCGCCTTTGTCGAGGATGTGGCAGCCTCGGGCGGTTATTGGCTCGCTGTCGCGGCGGATGAAATCTGGGCTGATGACAGCTCGGTTCTGGGGTCCATCGGCGTGATTTCCGCCGGGTTCGGAGCGCATGTATTTCTGGCGCGACAGGGGATTGAACGTCGCGTGCACACCGCAGGAAAGTCCAAATCGATGCTGGATCCTTTCGCGCCGGAAAAAAAGGATGATGTCGAACGACTCAATGTCCTTCTCGAAGACATTCATGCCAATTTCATCGCTCATGTTCGAAATCGCCGCGGAGACAAATTAAACCGGGGCGAGGACTTGTTCACCGGTGAGGTCTGGTTGGCCAAGCGAGCGACAGAACTTGGCCTGATCGACGGGATTGGTCATCTGAAGCCCAAGATGCAGGAACGATTTGGCCAGAAGGTCAAGTTTCGACGCTATGGCGTGCGCCGCCCGATCTGGACGCGGTTTGGGGCACAGGTGGCGCAGGATGCTATCGCTGGCGTAGAGGAACGCGCAGCCTACGCGCGTTTCGGGCTTTGACGTGATCATCAAGGCTGTCACCCTTTTTCTCATTGGCATGGCCGTTCTGGCGATGTTCGGAAAACTCAGGTTTCCCGGGCAAAAGCGGTTGGCGTCAGCGCGGTGCAAGCGCTGTGGACGTTTTCGGATCGGCAAGGGTCCCTGTGCCTGCGAAAAAGGGGGGCGGACATGACCGCATGGGTATTATCAGCGCTGGGCCTGTTGATTCTGTTGCTGGCTGGCGATGCGCTGGTTCGGGGAGCGGTAAATCTCAGTTTGCGCCTTGGAGTTCCCGCGTTGATCGTGAGCCTGACCATCGTCGCGTTCGGGACTTCTGCGCCGGAACTCCTGATTGCGATCAAGGCGGTGCAGGAAAATGCACCGGGTATTGCACTAGGCAACGTCGTCGGTTCGAATACAGCCAATATCCTGCTGGTTCTGGGCATACCCGCTATGCTTGCCACCCTTCACACTAGCGAGTGCAATACGCGGCGGAACTATGTGTTCATGCTGATCGCGTCCGTACTGTTCATTGCGCTGGCATTCTGCGGTACGTTCACGCTGGCTAGTGGGGCCATCCTGTTGGTGGGATTGTTCTTGATCCTGATGAACGCCTTTCGGCAGGCGCATGCGCACCGCAAGGCTTGCAACGGCGCTTGTGCGGACGAGGAAGGTCTTGAAACGCTGGAAGAAGCTGATCCGGACATGCCGTATTGGCGCGTCGCTGTTTACTTGATCCTTGGATTGATTGGTTTGCCGATGGGGGCGCATCTGTTGGTGGACAATGCCGCCATCATCGCCCGAACCTACGGTGTCAGCGAAACCGTGATCGGCCTGACTTTGATTGCTGTTGGCACTTCTTTGCCTGAACTGGCGACGACTGTCATGGCAGCCCTCAGGCGTCAGGCCGACGTAGCACTTGGCAACGTGATTGGTTCGAACATGTTCAACCTGTTGGCCATTGTCGGGATTGCCACTCTGTTTGGAAACATCGAGGTTGATCCGGAGTTTCTGGAATTCGACCTGTGGGTCATGCTGGGGGCATCGCTTTTGTTGATCCCCTTTGTGTTTCTCCAACAGAACATCACCCGTTTTTGGGGGCTTGCGCTGACGGGGCTCTACGGGATTTATGTGGTTGCCGTACTGACCTGACGTCTCAGCAACTGGGAGATTTGCATGACCCGAGCTCTCGTGACTGGCGCCGGACTGCGTTTGGGCCGTGCCATGGCCCTGTACCTTGCTGATCGCGGTTTCGATGTCGTCGTCCACTATGCGAGCTCGCAAGAGCAAGCGGAGGACACCGTGCGAGCAATATCGGCCAAAGGGCGCACAGCAATCAGCTTGCAGGCGGATCTTTTGGATGAGGTACAGACAGTGGCCTTGTTGCCTCGTGCAGCAGAAGCACTGGGAGGGCCGATCACCTGTCTTGTCAATAACGCATCTATCTTTGAATACGACAACATTCATACCGCGACTCGGCAGAGTTGGGATCGTCACATGGACAGCAATCTGCGCGCGCCGTTTGTTCTGACGCAGGCGATGGCGAGGCAAGGGTTGGCCCACAGAATGGATGAGTTTGGTGAACCCGTTGCGTCGGGTCTCATTGTCAACATGGTCGACATGCGGGTAAGGAAACCAACGCCCGAGTTCATGACTTACTCATTGGCCAAAATGGGGCTTTGGGCTTTGACGCGCACGGCGGCTCAAGCATTGACGCCAGCCATCCGTGTGAATGCTATTGGTCCCGGACCCACGTTGCAGGGACATCGGCAAAGCGACGCACATTTTTCTGCCCAAAGAGCGAATACGATCTTGGAACGGGGCGCGCACCCGTCTGACATTACCGCCGCGTTGGGATATTTTCTGGACGCCCCGGCAGTCACCGGGCAGTTACTTTGCGTCGACGGCGGACAGCATTTGGGATGGCGTACACCGGATGTTCTGGGACCCGAATAACGAGTATACGCTGCAAGTTTTGCACCGCTCTCAAAAGCGTTACCGATACGTTACAAAAATGTCTTTTGTTTCATATACTTGTCAGGCCATCAAAAAAATATATCGAAGAATCAAGCAGTTATGATAATGCCTATTTTTTGTGCAACTCAAGGAAGGCACCTGTAAACAAGGAAAAATCCCGATGCCCCAAAAGTTATCGGCACACTTATCCACAGAAATCGTGGATTTGTTTTCTCTTGAAATCGGTGCTCCAAGATTGCAGCCATGGCCAGAGAATCATAGTTCAAGGCAATGACGCACCACGGCGACGATATTCCTGCAATCCCACAGACAGGCTATGCCTGTATTCAGGGATATATGAAAACTCTGGACAGTTCACCCGGTGTATATCGGATGCTCGATGCTGACAGTCGGGTGCTTTATGTCGGCAAGGCGCGGAACTTGCGGGCACGGGTTTCGAACTATACCAGGCCGGGTCATTCAGGGCGGATCGAGCGAATGATAGCGGCCACCGCTTCGATGATGTTTCTGACTACCAAGACTGAAACCGAAGCGTTGCTGCTAGAACAGAACCTGATCAAGCAACTTAAGCCCAAATACAATGTGCTGCTGCGCGACGACAAAAGCTTTCCCAATATTCTGGTGGCCAAGGATCACCCCTTTTCCCAGATCAAGAAACACCGTGGCGCGAAGAAGGAAAAGGGCGCCTATTTTGGTCCCTTTGCCAGTGCGGGAGCCGTGAACCGCACGCTGAACCAGCTGCAAAAGGCCTTTCTTTTGCGCAACTGTTCGGATTCGATGTTTGATAGCCGTACGCGACCTTGTCTGCTTTACCAAATCAAACGTTGTTCAGGACCATGTGTTGGACTGATCTCCGAAGCGGACTACCGTGAAAGCGTCAAGGATGCCGAACGGTTTTTGTCCGGTCGGTCGACCAAGGTGCAAGAGGATTTGGCAGCACAGATGATGGCAGCATCGGAGGCGATGGAATTTGAGCGCGCCGCCAGCTTGCGCGACCGCATACGGGCACTGACGCAGGTGCAGACGAGTCAGGGTATCAATCCTCGCGGTGTCACCGAAGCGGATGTCATCGGACTCTACATGGAAAGCGGGCAGGCTTGTGTTCAGGTATTCTTTATCCGCGCCAACCAGAACTGGGGCAACAAGGACTTTTATCCGCGTGTTGGGCCGGACGTTTCGCCTGCCGAAGTGATGGAGGCTTTCATTGGCCAGTTTTACGACAACAAGGAACCGCCCCGGCAATTGATCCTGTCCGACGAAATTGAAAACGCTGACTTGATGCAGGAGGCCTTGACGGGAAAAGTTAGACGCAAGGTCGAAATCCTGGTCCCCCAACGTGGCGAGAAGCATGAGTTGGTGACCGGTGCACTAAGAAATGCGCGCGAGTCTCTTGCCCGCCGCATGTCCGAAAGTGCTACGCAAGCCAAGCTGTTGCGCGGCATTGCCGAGGCGTTTGAACTGGACGGGCCGCCGAACCGGATCGAAGTCTATGACAACTCACATATTCAAGGCACAAGCGCGGTCGGCGGCATGATTGTGGCCGGGCCGGATGGGTTCATGAAAAACGCCTATCGCAAATTCAATATCTGTGGCGACGACCTGACACCGGGCGACGATTTTGGAATGATGAAAGAAGTTCTAGGCCGCCGCTTTTCCCGGTTGCTCAAAGAAGACCCGGACCGGGACAAAGGGTTGTGGCCGGATTTGCTTCTGATCGACGGTGGTTCTGGACAGGTCGGTGCTGTGCACGAGATAATGTCCCAACACGGGGTCGAGGATATTCCGATAGTAGGTGTCGCAAAGGGAATAGACCGCGACCACGGCAAAGAGGAGTTCCACCGCATTGGCCAGCGCCCTTTTGCGCTGAAACGCAATGACCCGGTGCTGTATTTCATCCAGCGCTTGCGTGATGAAGCACACCGGTTTGCTATCGGCACCCACCGTGCCAAACGGGCCAAAGCCGTCGGCGCGACCCCGTTGGACGAAATCCCCGGTGTGGGTATGGCCCGCAAGCGGGCACTTCTGACTCATTTCGGCAGTGCCAAGGCTGTCAGCCGGGCAAATTTGGCAGACCTTAAAGCGGTCGAAGGGATATCAGCCGGGTTGGCGCAAAAGGTGTATGATTTCTTCCACGACAAGGGTTAGGCCCGCCGCCCGCGCCACAGTATATAAAGCCCCGAGGTCACGATCAGCGCGCTTCCGATCCACATGTTTCGATCCAGGCTTTCGCCGAACATTATCACGCCCAAAACAATACCGAACAGCAAACGCGTGTAGCGGAACGGGGTGACGACCGAAACCTCGCCCGTGCGCATCGCTTTCATCAGTGCGGTATAGGCTATTACCCCCATCAGAACCGCGCCGCTCAGATGCTGGCATGTGTGCAAGCTAAGCGGTGCAATTGGCGCAACTTCCCATAATCGATAGACAAGACCTGCAACGATGATGCTAAGAAATCCATAAAATCCAAGAACTTCAGCCCCCAAGTTGGTCGGGGCCGCGCGACTGGCCAGATCGCGTCCGGCAAAGCCCAGCATGCCCAGCACTGCCAGAATCGACAGGGCGGAAAAACTGTTACCAGTTGGTTGCAAAAAAAGGATAACACCGATCATGCCGACGATAATGGCGCTCCACTGTCGCCAGCGAACGGTTTCGCCAAAAAACAGCGCCGCCCCCGCGACCACGACAAGAGGCGTGGCTTGCAAGATGACGGTAGCCGAGGACAAGGGTGTCAGGGCGATGGCCAGAAAATAGAACAACCGGCCAAGTACTTCGAACACCCCCCTTACCTTCATCGGGCGTGACAGCACATCGGGTTGAAACAGACGAACCCTGCGTACCTGCGCCACGCCCGCGAAAACAACGGCTCCGCCAGCACCAAACAGTACTAAAACCTGCCAAATTGGCAAAGAGGCAAAGGCCGCCTTCAGCAGCGAGTCTTCCAGTGCAAAGCCCGCCATCGCGGCAATCATCCAAAGACTGCCGGCCAAATTCGATCGGGCATCGGTTCGGATTTGGGTAGTCATGATGCGCTTTCTGGCTTGGCTCTGTCGCGCAAACTGACTGCAATACTGGCAAAGGCCAACCCGTATCGTTCAGAGACTTCAAGACTGCGGCGCTTTGACCAAGCTTCTGTGATAAGTCGAGTTTTTTGGCACTTTGGCTTTTCTGTCCGTAACCGCCGATGTAGGGTCCGCTGCATGAAATGGAACTTGCCCAATATCCTGACTGTTCTGCGCCTTTTGGCTGCCCCCGGGCTGGCTGTGATGTTTTTGTACTTTACCCGGCCTTATGCGGATTGGTTCGCGTTGATTCTATTCGTGACCGCCGCAGTTACCGACTGGTTCGACGGATATTTGGCCCGGGCATGGAAACAGGAAACCAAGATGGGTGCGATGATGGACCCGATCGCCGATAAGGCAATGGTAGTCATCGCATTGATGATTATCGTCGGGTATTCCGCTGAACATTGGACACCCTGGTTGGTGCTGCCTGCCACGTTCATCCTGTTTCGCGAGGTTTTCGTTTCCGGTTTGCGCGAGTATCTTGGCGATGTCTCAGGCACGCTCAAGGTGACTAAGCTTGCCAAGTGGAAGACAACATCACAGATGATTGCCATCGCGGTTTTGTTCGGTCAGGGGATATTCGAGCACTACCTGGTGATGTCCTCGTTCGGGATGGATCAGCAGTTGGTCGAGCAGATCATGACCGGGCAGGTGGAAGACCTTCACGGCTTGCGCTGGAAATACCACGGTATGGTCTGGGCCGGGCGTGTTGGTCTGTGGTTGCTGTGGATTGCAGCCGGTCTGACGTTGATCACCGGCTATGAT
Organism: Ruegeria sp. CI1; assembly: GCF_056536925.1. Classification (NCBI taxonomy): domain Bacteria; kingdom Pseudomonadati; phylum Pseudomonadota; class Alphaproteobacteria; order Rhodobacterales; family Roseobacteraceae; genus Ruegeria; species Ruegeria sp. CI1. Next base: position 228,540 of record NZ_JBQFQP010000003.1, read on the forward strand.
TACCTACGTAAAGCTATGCCGCATCTGAAGGATACGTAAGACATGGACATTCTGTATTTCGCCTGGGTTCGCGAACGCATCGGATTGCCGAAAGAAAGAGTTGAAACCAATGCGGCGACTGTTTCGGAATTGGTCGATGAGTTGCGGATGCGCGAGGTCCGGTACGAAGTGGCTTTTGCCGACCTCTCGGCGCTTCGGGTGGCTCTGGATCAGGAGCTTTCGGATTTTGATGCCTCTTTGTCCGGCGTCAGAGAGGTTGCGTTCTTTCCGCCCATGACCGGAGGGTGATTTCCGTGCGCGTAGCTGTTCAGGAAGAACCCTTCGATCTAGGGACAGAAGTCAGTTCTTTCGCTGCCAGAGGAGCGGCAAACGGTGCCATCGTGACGTTCACAGGGGTGGTGCGTGATCTTGCGGAGGACGATCTCGCCGTGATGGAGATCGAGCATTACCCCGGTATGACCGAGAAAGCTTTGTCGAAAATCGCTCAGGAAGCGAAAGAACGTTGGGCATTGGGTGATGTTCTAGTGATCCATCGTTATGGCCGGCTCGCACCCGGTGACCGGATAATGATGGTCGCCACTGCGGCCCGCCATCGCAAGGATGCCTTCGAGGCTGCCGAGTATTTGATGGATTACCTGAAGTCTCGGGCACCGTTCTGGAAAAAGGAAATCACAGCTGGCGGCGCTAGTTGGGTTGCGGCCAAGGATGAAGACGAAGACGCCTTGACCCGTTGGTAGTTCGGTTGTTCCATGGGTAAGACTGGCCTTTGTGCTTAACCTGCCAATTGTACCCTTAACTCTTCGGCTTCTTGCCGTGCCGCTCGCAATCCATCCATCGCCGCGGACAGTTCAGCTTCTGTCTGTGTTAACTGGTTGGTTAATTCGGCTTCGCGCTGCTGAAGATACGTGATCGCCTGATCGCGGGTTTCCTCCGCTTCGTGCAGCTCCTGACTCATACGGTCCAGATCAGCCACGTCGCTTTGGCGAACGCGGGACAGCCGGTGAACCAGCCAGTTGGTGAACCAGCCCAGTGAAAACGCCACGAACAGGATGATCGCGGTGGCGATAATGAATTCGGTTCTGTTCATGTCACTGATCCTCTGCCTGCTCTTGCGATGTGTTGTCCGCCTGTTTCCCGGTCGGCCGCTCTTTTGCCTGTTCCGCCGCCTCCAGCCCGGTCTTACGCTCGGTCACGGGTTCAGGGCGAACCAGCCTGAAATCGATCCGCCGATTCTCTTCGCGGCCTTCTTCGGTCCCGTTATCCCCGATCGGCTGGCTTTCGCCATAGCCGATCGCGGCGAAACTCGACGTTGGCACGCGCCGGGCGCGCAGTTCGTTGAGAATAGACTGCGCGCGCGCTTGGCTAAGTTTCTGGTTCATCTCTTCGCGGCCCTGGCTGTCGGTGTGGCCTTGAATTTCCATCCGGATTGGCCCGCATTCTCTCAGGATGTTCGCAATTCGGTTCACCGTTTCCAAGGAGTCGGTCGACACCGTGGCAGAGCCGGGTTCGAATGTGATTTTGTTGCCTTGCTGAATAACGGCTATGTCTGCTTCGCACACTTCCGGATCCGGCAATGCATCCTCGGGTTCGGGCAGGGGTTCAAAACTGATGTCCAGCTTGAAGTCCTGAGCCTCGCCTAGTTTGTCGGATAGCAACCGTGATATGTCTGCCTTTGCCTCTTCATCATGACTCATGCCGCGGATGATGACTGTTTCCACTGTTACCGAAAGAGATCCATTGTGAAGGCGAGACAAGGCGTCGAGACCGGCAAGAACTCGGACTGACCAGTCGGCGGGCAAATCAGGCACGACGCGAGTGGCCATGTGTACGGCTTCTGATCCGAATGCGGCCTTGGCATAACTGTCGACCATCTCCCGCAGCAATTCGTCTCCCAGGCGTCCGCGCAGTTGCACCAAACCCTCGGGGCTACGTGTCGCAGTAAACTCCAATACCTCGGCGGCAGTTTTGACTTCAGGTTCGGGCAGAACGGCGTGCAGTGCGAACACGTCGGGCAAGCTGTTCTCCAACTCTCCGACGACCCTGTCAAACGTCGACTGATCCGTTCCTTGCTGTGCGACCAGCGTGATATCCGCGTCCGCTATTGTGACGCTGCCACGTCCAAGCTCGGCCAGGGCGCCGATGCTGAGCTCTGCAGCGCTTGCCCACCGCGGAGACGGAACCCCCAAACCGATAGTGCAGTTGATCTTGCCGGTAAGGCCAACACGATGTGCGGCGGCGATAATGCGATCCCTTGCCGTTTCGTCTTGTGCCGAACACGCGTCGAAACGCCCTCCTGATTCGTCGATCAGATAACGAAGAGTGAAAGGGGTGATAACCGGGCGGGGGGCTGAAATCGCAAGTCCGATGCGCAAGCTCGGCGGTGCGGCCTTTGTGAGTTCCTGCTCTAGACGCACCTTTTCCTTGGGACTGTCCGCGATTGCCGTGACCTTGACCAGCCCGCCGCTGGCAGAAACCTTAGCGCGGGGTAACCGGGATAGCGCGGAAATGGCATAAGCAAGCGCATCGTCCCACCCCCTCGGCTTGGGATAGTCCGCTGTCTCCATCAAATCCGATACCCGTGCTTGCCGGTCCAAGGCTTGCAGGGATGAAATGAGTCCTTCGCGATCCTCGGTTGCGGGGATCAGGCCAATAACGGATATCCCGCTGTCATTGCGCAGAATTTCCGCTGAAAATCTGGGTGGTGCCAGATCGGCGGTCGGCGCAATATCCAACTCGTCGATGACGCGGGAAGGGTCAACTTCGGCACCCGCAACCGTTAGGGCATTGAAACGGGCACCTTCGTCAGCGGCGGTTCCAGTCAAAATGACTCGTAACCCGTCGGCTTGAACCTCCGCCCAGTTATGCCCCTTCAGGTCCAGCGCCCGCCGAATAGACGCTTCGGAATTTTGCTCGACAGCGGTTACGGCAAAGCTAGCGCCAAACAGACACAGTCCGGCCGCCATCACAAATGTCAGAGCGACCACGAGGGAAAAGGGAACTCGCATATGCAGATCGGGTATCTCGTCATGCTTTTGGCCGGGAGTCTTACAGCCGCCCGGCCCAAGGTGCAATCACAGCAGCAGTGCAATCCCGAAGAAGATCAGCGGAATAAGGCCGGTGTCGCGGTTGGCGCGAAAAAGCTGCAGCAGTTTGGCGTTATTCTCGATATCGAGGCCTCGCAGTTGCCACGCCATATGCCAGCCCATCGCCCAAGGCCCCGCAATCGCAAGAACCATTGCCATGATCGACGCATCGGGCAGGGCCGCCTCGATCACGGCCAATCCCATCAGGCTGACGGTGGCAATCAGAAAGTACTTCAACCATTTCGCGGTATCGGTGCCAAACAGGCGGGCTGTAGACTTGATGCCGATAAGTTCGTCGTCTTCAGTATCCTGATGCGCATATATCGTGTCATAAAAAAGGGTCCACGATATGCCGGCCAAATACAGAAGAATAGCGGGCCAGCCCACTGTGCCACTGTGGGCGGCCCAGGCCAGCAGGGCGCCCCAGTTGAAGGCCAGACCAAGAAACACCTGTGGCCACCATGTGAAGCGTTTGGCAAAGGGATAGATTGTGACGGGTAACAGCGAAAGAACACCCATAGCAATTGCTGCCATGTTGAAGGTCAAAAGAATCATCAAGGCAAGCAGGCACTGTACCACCATCCAGATCACCGCTTTTCGAACCGTGACCTGCCCTGAGGGAATGGGTCGCGAGCGTGTTCGTTCCACCTTGCCGTCGAAATCCCGATCTGTAATGTCGTTCCAAGTGCAGCCCGCACCGCGCATAAGAAAAGCTCCAAGGGCGCATCCGATGCCGATCCACAAATCCGTCCATTCGGGATCCCCACCATCCAGAACAGCAAGGGCCACCCCCCACCAGCAAGGGATCAGCAACAGCCACGTTCCAATGGGACGATCCGCGCGAGACAACCGGAGATAGGGCCGGGTAAAGGCGGGGGCGTGGGTGTCAACCCAGTTGTCCTTGATCGCGTCGGCGACTTGTCCGTCTGGTGTTGGGGCTTTGCCTTGCATATGTAGGGTCTCATGAGTGCGAAAATCAGGCTGTATGTAGAGCACCGATTGGGTGCGGGGCAATCGGTTCCTTTGACGCGCGAACAGGCGCATTACCTGTTCGGCGTGATGCGCCTTGGCATTGGCGCTCCTGTTGCCCTGTTCAACGGGCAGGACGGTGAGTGGCAGACCGAGGTGTTGGAAACTGGAAAGAAGGGTGGCGTATTGCGATGCATCCAGCAGACACGCACGTTGCAGATGCCCCCGGATTTGTGGCTTCTGTTCGCGCCCATCAAAAAGGCACGAACCGATTTCATCGTGGAAAAGGCCGCCGAGATGGGAGCTGCACAAATCATTCCGGTTCAGACGGATTTCACCAATTCCGAGCGCATACGTCAGGATCGACTGCAAGCTCACGCGATCGAGGCTGCCGAGCAATGCGGCGGAACATTCGTTCCCAAGGTCAGCGACCTGACAAAACTGGATCGGTTGCTGGATCAATGGCCTGAAGGCCGCCGACTGATGTTCTGCGACGAGGCCGAGGCCGGATCGGCCTTGCGCCTGGCGAAAAGTGAAAAAGGCCAACCCTGGGCGATTCTCATTGGCCCTGAAGGTGGATTTTCAGAAAAGGAGCGCACCCGGTTGTCCACATTGCCCTTTTCCCATGTGGTCAGCCTTGGCCCTCGTATCTTGCGTGCAGATACGGCTGCGGTTGCCGCAATGACCTTATGGCAGCAGGTATTGGGGGACTGGAGGTGACGGCACCTCGCCTGCATGTGCTGACGGCCATTAACTCGGACCGTGCAGTGGTCCTGCGACGCGGGCCGAGCGATCAGGTGGCATCCATTCTTTGGGACCGAAAAAAAGACACCATTGAATTGGGTCAATGGCTTAATGGGCGCATTCACGAGTACCGCTCGGACATTTCGCCAGACGGGAAATATCTCGTCTATTTCGCCGGGCGCGGGGGGCGGTGTTGGACGGCCGTGTCGCGCGCGCCCTGGTTGCGGGCAATTTCCTATTGGCCTCAGTCGCACAGCTGGCATGGAGGAGGTGCATTTACTGAAATCGGCGCACTGTGGCTGAATGGAGCGGAAGCGCCAGCTGAAATGCAAGATGGATTGCGGCCTGCCGCTACAGATGCGTTTTCCCATTCCACCGACGGGTTTCACATGGGCGGACTGGTGGCCGAGAAAATGCGCCTTCGTGGCTGGACGCACGATTGTGGCGACCGGTACGAGACGATCCTGCGCAAACCCGTATCAAGCGGTTGGGCTTTGCAATGCGGGTTTCGTATTGGGGAAAAGAACCGGGCTTTGGTATCCAGCAATTATGCCCTGATAGGCCCTGGAACCGACGCGGTTGTTGATCTGCCGGGTTGGGAATGGGCCGATCTTTGGCAAGGAGAAATACAATGGGCCGAAAAAGGCGTGTTGTGGCAGGCCCGTTTGGCAGATGATGGAGACCTTGAAGATCGTGTCCAGAAGTACGATTTCACTGACATGACCTACGATGCGATCAAGGCGCCCTACAAGGGTGTTCAGGGAAGCCCCGAAACATGAGCTTTGTTCGTCCCGAAGCCAAGGCGGCCATGTGGCGCTGGCGCGAGATTCTGGTTGCTGCTGCGATGATGCTGGTTGGTATCAGCTGGATTGGTGGTCCGGGCGGGTTATTGGGCTGGCTGGGTTGGGTGTTGATTGTCGTTTCAGTCGCGTTGACGGTCATAGGTATTCAGCGGGGACGGTTTCGCAACGGTGCAGGTGGGCCCGGTGTCGTTTCGGTTGACGAAGGCCAGATTTCCTATCTGGGTCCTCTGACTGGCGGAGTGGTCGCCGCGCGTGAACTGGAGCGTTTGGCGCTTGATCCAACCACTCGGCCCGCGCATTGGGTGTTGGAGCAACCAGGTCAACCCAGTCTTCACATCCCGGTTAATGCCGAAGGTGCCGAGGCGCTTTTTGACGTCTTTTCGTCCCTTCCCGGAATAAAAACCGAACAGATGCTGTCGGAGCTTTCAGGACGCGCGGTTCACCCGGTCGTGATCTGGGAACGTCATCCTTCTCGTCCACAGGGGTTGCGGTTGCATTGACACCGGAGGCGTTTACCCTCAGGACTTCCCCCTACATTTTCTAGAGACCCAGCATCGGAGCGCGGCCTATGTCTATCCCTCAGTCCGGCGGAGGACCGATTGAACGCCATGAACAACTGGCCGAATACCTGGCGGATGGATGCAAGCCCAAGGTCGAGTGGCGCATCGGAACCGAGCATGAAAAGTTCGGCTATTGCAAGGACACGCTCAAGCCGCTCCCATACGAGGGGGAACGCTCGATTCAAGCCGTGCTTGAAGGGTTGCGCGACTTGCATGGTTGGGCACCATTGGAAGAAGGCGGTAAGCTGATCGGGCTGACCAAGGACGGTGCCAACGTTTCGCTCGAACCGGGTGGTCAACTGGAACTCAGCGGAGCGCCGCTGGAAACGATCCACGAAACCTGTGACGAGGTGAACGCGCATCTGCGTGACGTCAAGGATATCGCTGACAAGATCGGCGTGGGCTTCATCGGTCTGGGCGCGGCCCCGATCTGGCGGCACGAGGACATGCCGTTGATGCCCAAGGGCCGCTACAAGCTGATGGACAGTTATATGCAAAAGGTCGGCACCATGGGCACCACCATGATGCGGCGGACCTGTACGGTTCAGGTCAATCTTGATTTCGCCTCCGAAGCGGACATGGTGCAGAAACTGCGCGTCGCCATCGCGTTGCAACCGGTGGCCACGGCATTGTTCGCCAACTCGCCGTTCCTTGACGGCAAGCCCAATGGTCATAAATCGTGGCGTTCTCGGGTATGGCGCGACCTGGATGCCGACCGTACCGGGATGGTACCTTTTGTCTTCGAAGAAGGTTTCGGATTCGAACGTTGGGTGGAATATGCGCTCGATGTTCCGATGTACTTTGTCTATCGCGATGGGAAATACATCGACGCGCTGGGCCAGTCGTTCCGTGACTTCCTCAAAGGCGAACTGCCCGCATTACCGGGAGAGACGCCGACATTGTCCGATTGGGCGGATCATCTGACCACTCTTTTTCCTGAGGCCCGGATCAAGAAGTTTATCGAAATGCGCGGTGCCGATGGCGGTCCGTGGCGCCGCTTGTGTGCGCTACCTGCATTCTGGGTCGGGCTGACTTATGAACAATCATCGCTGGATGCGGCGTGGGATCTGGTGAAAGGCTGGGACGCCGAAACCCGCGAGGAGTTGCGCATCGCAGCCAGTAGAGATGGTCTGCAAGCCCAAGTGAATGGTATCAAAATGCATGATCTGGCGCGCGAAGCCGTGGCAATTTCCGAGGCTGGTCTCAAGGCGCGCGCTCGACCCGGTGCCGGAGGACTGGTGCCAGATGAGGCCCATTTCCTCAATGCATTGAAGGACAGCATCGAAACCGGCAAAGTACCGGCAGACGAGTTGCTGGCGCATTACAAAGGCGATTGGGATGAAGACCTGACGCGAATTTACCGGGCGTTCAGCTATTGAGCACCTCTGCGGTTACTGTAACCGTGTGTGGCCACACTACCTGAATCCGGTAGTGCGGCCCTCGTTCACTGTCAGAACCGGTAAGCCAGACGAATTTGGAACGTGGTTGCGTCCACATCGACGCCGGTCGAGTTGAAATTGTCAAACTCGTGATAAAGCAATTCGCCGGCAAGGCTGATGTTAGGCACGATGATCTGTTCATATCCTGCGCCGATGAACCAACCGTCATCACTTCCAAAGTTGTCGGTTCCGGCTTCGGCATAGCCTGCAACGCCGTAAAGCAGGCTGTCGGGGTTGATCTTGTATCCCGCCCGCGCTTTCAATCGCCAGACATCCTCGACAGTGGCGGCCCCGGACAGATCGACGTCGGTCCAGTCATAGTCGAACCCGGCGCCAGCGACCCAGGTGCCAAAGTCATAGTCATATCCAAGGATGATACCGCCAATAACACCGTCACCGTCCAGCCCAGATACACTGGTGTCGACGTCGGCATAGCCGATCTCCGCCCCCGCATAAAAGCCGCTCCAATTGCCCGAAGATTGCGCCAACCCCGGCCCCGTCGCCAATGTTGCCAAGGTCGAAACAAGTACCAATTTTCCCGTCATCTCAGTGTCCTTTCGTACAAATGCATTCTTGGGATGCGCATCGGCTCAAAGGGTAGGCCCACTCCGATACACCCCGATCCGCAAAGCGGATCACTGGATTCCCACTTATTCCGAACATTTGATGAGCAGTGCCAGAATCTGTTGGCCCTGCAGGTCCATTAATCAGGACTCATTGATAATCGACAGATTATCCTTCTCAATCAACGGATGCAAATCTCAAGCGGCGGCAGTATGACCTGCCGCCGAAATATCGTATTTTCTCGGCAAGTTATTGCTGCTGCAACGCCGCCGGGTCTTTGTCTGCGATGTCTTCCCAGTTGACACTGGCTTTTTCGATAAAGCCGGGAATATCGCCTTCCCATTTCTGTTGAATTTCTTCCGACAGGTTCAGGTAGAGCTTGTTGTCGACGATCTTCCAGTAGTTTGGATCGCCGTCAAACTTGAAGCCCATCGCCGTGCCAAAGGCGCAATACCCGCCATAAGCCGGAAGATACGCTTCGGGGTTGGCTTCGAACGCGGCCTTGTTTTCTTCAGAGGCAAAACGGTACAGGGCATCGTCATGCAGCGTGGTGATTTTCCAGTTGCCCTTGGTTGCCTCGCCTTCGGTGAAATAAGCAACCGGGTCATAGCCTTGCATTGCCAAACCCGTTGAAGATGCATTGATTTCCACGCCCGCCGCCAGTGACGAACTTGCCAGCGCGACCGACAGTGCGACGCCACTGAGGAGTGTTTTGATCTTGTTCATGGATTTACCTTTTTATGCGCGGCCGACCCGCCGAAATTTCGCTCAGCCAACTATGTGAAGACATGAAGTGCCGCGAAATCTGCGTCACGCAACTCGAGTTGGGACGCGCACTGTTCACGTTCAAAACAAACAATTGTGTATGTGCGAGAGCGAAATGAGATTGTGCGGAAATAGAGAGTTCCAGCTTGTGATCAACGACTTGGAACCAGACCGACCACAAAGTCCACGACTTTCTTTGCGGGCATTTCACAAGGGCGCAGAAGGGTCTTGCCGTTTGACAAGATGTAAAGGTTCAAGCTAATATAGTCGGTGCCGCCTAACTCGTGAGCGACAAGCTTGTGCGATCGTTTCCCAGCCAGTTCGGTCCGACTGGCGATATATCTGCGGCCCTGCGACTTTCCCTGAAAACTGCCCGAAGGTAACGCAAAGAAGGCGTCCAAAAATACCTGCGGCGCTTTCAAGAGCGTCCGATCTTCGGTTCGGTCCCGGCCTTGATGCGAGAGATATTTGCTGAATGGCGCCAAAAGATAAGCAACGTCAGGAGAATTCCCAGCAAAAAAGCAGTCCCGTGGTCGAGGACCAGCAGCCAAATCGTCGACGAAGCCGCAGCGGCAAGCGCGCCCATTGATGAAATACGTGTCACCAGTGCAGCGACAAGCCAGGTCAGGCAGCAGGCAAGTCCCACTGGCCAGGCAAGTGCCAGCCAAATACCCAAAAAGGTCGCCACCCCCTTGCCACCCTTGAAGCCAAGCCAGATCGGGAAACAATGCCCAACAAAGGCGCTCAATGCGGCAAGCTGTGCCGCGTCCTCTCCCGTGATGGCGCGGGCTAGCAAAACAGCGGCGGCGCCTTTTCCGGCATCGAACAGCAACGTCAACGCGGCAGCAGCCTTGTTGCCTGTGCGCAGGACGTTGGTGGCACCGATATTGCCCGATCCGATCTGACGCAGGTTTCCAAGCCCCATGATCTTGGCCACGATCATGCCGAAAGGAATGGACCCCAATCCGTATCCAATCACAGCCCAGATCAGGAGTTGGGCCATAGTGTTTTCGATGGGCGGCATTACGCTCTCCGGTAAACTTCTTTGCCTGCGACATAGGTTGCCGCAACCCTACCTTGCAAACGCTGGCCGTCAAACGGAGTATTCTGCGATTTCGATTTCAAAGTGAAACGGTCGAGCACAAAAGGCACATCCGGATCGAACAACACCAAATCCGCGGGTGCACCTTTGGAAAGCCTGCCGCATTCCAACCCCAGCCGTTTTGCCGGGTTCAACGCCATGGCGCGGAATAACGTCGACAGATCAAGTTGTCCGGCGTGGTAGAGGCGCAGCGCAGCGGGCAACAGAGTTTCAAGCGCGACCGCACCCGAGGCGGCCTCTTCGAAGGGCAGACGTTTGCTCTCCTCGTCCTGCGGAGTGTGCATCGAACTGATAATGTCGATCAGCCCTGTCCGTACGGCCTCTATCACGGCTTGCCGGTCGTCTTCCGAGCGCAACGGTGGCTTGATCTTGAAGAAGGTGCGATAGTCGGCCACGTCCAATTCGTTCAGGGTCAGATGGTGGATCGAGGTTCCGGCGGTGATGTCCAGCCCGTTGCGTTTGGCCCGTTCCAGCGCGGGCAGGGCGCGGGCGGTTGTGATCTGGTCGGCATGATAGGCCGCCCCGGTCATCTCCAGCAGGGCAATGTCACGGTCCAGCCCCATACGTTCTGCCATCGGCGAGACCGAGGGCAAGCCATATAGCGTGGCAATTTTGCCGCTGGTCGCGGCGGCGCCATTGCTCAGGCCCGGTTCCTGCGGATGGGCGATAACCAGTGCGCCGCATGAACGTGCATAGGTCAGCGCGCGCGAGAAAACCTTGGTGTTGGCGACCACATGATCGCAATCGGTGAAAGCGACCGCACCGGCATCCAAGAGGAACCCGATTTCGGTCATTTCGCGGCCCTCGCGGCCTTTGGTGAGCGCAGCCATCGGCAGAACGTTCACCGGCGTATCTGCCTGTGCCCGTCGCGTAACGAATTCCAGCGTCTCCGGTGTGTCGATGGTGGGTGTCGTATCCGGGCGTGTGACGATCGTGGTCACGCCGCCCGCCGCCGCCGCCTGGCCGGCGGACCTGTAGCTCTCCTTGTGCCGCTCCCCCGGTTCGCAAACCTTGACACCGATATCGACGATACCGGGCGCGAGGCATTTGCCGCCGCAATCTACGGTCTGCCCATCAGAACTCGGCGCGCTTCCTTCGCCTCGGGCGGTAATCCAGCCATTGTTCACCTGCAACCAGCCAGTTGACTCTTTTCCGGCTTCGGGGTCGATCAGGCGGGCGTTGGTGAAAAGAACGGAAGTCATTGTGCGGTCTCTCGGGCTTGCTTCAGCGCCTGCAATGCGGCAGCCGGGTCAGATAGATGATCGAACGAAAAAAACGGGTGGCGGTCAAAAGTCACCCGTCTTCGATGGCAAGAAAAGTTCAGAAATCGGTCGATTTTCAGATATTTCGACTTCAGGTCTTTGTTTATCTCCCACGCTTTTTGCGAGGTCACAACATAGACGCGTTGTGCGCGAATGAAACGATCAGCCCAAACGAAAAAGACCAATCCAATCGTACAGACAAAAATTTTCCAAAAATCTCCAGCCGTCTCAATCATCCAAGGGCTTGCCAGCCAAATTAATGCAATCAGACCGATTGTCATCTTGTAGAACCAACCAATTCGCAAAGGGAAAAACCCTTGCTCCGGTCGCTGATACCACAAAACCTCCTCGCCCTCCGGTATTTTTTCACGCCACCACTCACCACTCATCCAACAGCCCTTTCGATGGCGGCCTTCGTGGCGGCGGGATCGGTCTGATACTTGATCAGGTGTTTGTCGCCGTTTCGGTTGACGATCTGAACGAAGCTGCCCATCGTGCGCACGGTTTCGATCTGGTTGAGCGTCATCCTGCGCTGACCAGGTCCGACGAGGGCGCCGTCCCGGATTTCCCAGTTGGTGGCCAATTCCTCGGAGGCCAGATACCAGGCGCGCACGACGACTGCGGCCAGCCCGGCAGGCGCGCCGGTCCAGACATAGGGGTTGCCGATCAGCCAAAGAACCGCCATTGCTGCAGCCATGGCAAAGGCGGCAAGCCACGCATTGGTGCGGATATAGGCCTGTTTGTCAGCGGGAAAGCGGGTCACCTCACCAGCCACAGAACACCTCCGACAATGAGAGCCATGATCACGGCGAACAGCGCAAATCCGATCCGCCGGGCTTGGGCACGGGCCTGACGGGGTGGGACGCGCGGCGCGGAGTAGGGTTTTGCACTTTCGGTTTCGATGGGTTGCCCGGCCCAGTTCGTGGTCGCTTCAGTGAAAAGTCCAGCCAGTTGCACCCTTGGGTCAGGGTTCAATACAGTAGCGCGCCCATTGAACGCCTTGCTGCGAATAACCATGACCCAACCTGCGAGCGCATCAAGTTTTACCCGATCAAGCTGGCCGTCGGAAATGCCGCAACCCTCGGTCAGGTAGCCATAAAGACCTAGTTCCTCCAGATCGGAAACGGGGAATACCTCGATCTGTGAATGGTCCAAGCCTTGTATGTTCAGAACCTGTTCCGCCGCGCCCGGTTCACGCAAAAACCGTGCCTCTTCGGCACGCATGTCGAGCGTGAACAAACGTAAAACGCCTCGTTCGCTTTGGGCGACGGTCAATCCACTCATGCGGCCTCGCGCAAATTGCGGGCCAAAAGCTCCATCGCGGCCATGCGGACGGCGACGCCCATTTCCACCTGCTCCTGAATAACCGAGCGATTGATGTCGTCCGCCAGTGTGCCGTCGATCTCGACGCCCCGGTTCATCGGGCCCGGATGCATCACTATGGCGTCCGGTTTCGCGAGCGAGAGCTTATCTGCATCAAGGCCGTAGCGGTGATAGTACTCTCTCTCGGATGGGATGAACCCGCCATCCATCCGCTCTTTCTGAAGCCGCAACATCATCACGACGTCCACGTCCTGAAGGCCTTCGCGCATGTCATCATACACCTCGGCGCCGAATTCGGCGAAATGGCCGGGAACCAGTGTCGGCGGACCGATCAAGCGGATGCGGTTTTCCATCTTGCCCAGCAGAATCAAGTTCGAGCGTGCCACGCGGGAATGAGCAATATCACCGCAAATTGCCACGTTCAGCCGGTGGAGCCGCCCCTTGGCGCGGCGGATGGTCAAAGCATCGAGCAGCGCCTGCGTCGGATGCTCGTGCCGTCCGTCGCCTGCGTTCAAAACAGCGCAGTTGACCTTCTGCGACAACAGGTCCACCGCGCCGGAATGCGGATGCCGCACCACCAGCAGATCGGGATGCATCGCGTTCAGGGTCATCGCCGTGTCGATCAGTGTTTCCCCCTTCTTGATCGAACTGGCTTGCATCGCCATGTTCATCACATCCGCGCCCAGCCGCTTTCCCGCCAGTTCGAAGCTGGCCTGCGTTCGCGTGGAGTTTTCAAAGAACATGTTGATCTGCGTCAGGCCCGCCAGAACATCGGCGCGTTTGGCCGATTGGCGGTTAAGCTCTACGTATTTCTCAGCCAGATCCAGAATGGCGGTGATGTCAGCGGGTGAAAGCTGTTCGATGCCAAGAAGGTGACGATGGGCGAAACTCATGGGGCGAACTCCGATCAGACATTCGGGCCGCTTATAGAAAGGACGCGCCGGTCGGGCAACATGATCTAACGGTCCTTCGCGTTTTCCTTTTGCGGCAGTTCCTCGCAGCCTCCATCCTGGTTGCAAGCAAAGCCCGGTTTGCACCATTTCCCATAGCCGCAATCAATGGCGCGAACCGGGACGCAACCTTGATGAGCCGAGCACTTGAAACCGGGGCGGCATTGCGACCCGGTTTCCGGGCACAAGAACCAATCCGGACGAGAACAGCCACCATTCGGCAAACAGGTCGATCCGCCGGGGCACACGCGACCATCCTTGCACGTATTGCCTGACGGTGCTTGAAGTTTCGGTTCCTCCTGGCGCACGCATTCCCCAGTAGCAGTACAGATCATTCCCGGCCCGCAAGTCAGGCCGGAGGTGCACTTGCCAGATCCTTTCGGAGCGCACCGCGTTCCACCCGCGACGCATTCTTCAAACGGCCCGCAGGAACGACCGCCGCCGCAATATGTGCCGCCAGAGGGGATGCAGTGACCATCCCAACTGCATCTTTCGGAAAGGTTGCAGCAATTCGATTGGCCGCACTGCAATTTCCCTGCCGGACATTGATTGTGGAAGTTGGCGAGTGCCGATTGGTTACTCGCGAGAACGAGAGCAATTATCGACACGAAGAGCAGCGATTTAATATACATGATAAACAATTAGTTTGGTGTGTCTTGAGCAGATGACAAGGGCAATTCGCTTTCCCTCTTCGTTCAAGCGGTTAGATTGATTGCTATGGAATCGGTACTGGATCATCACACGGCTCGCGCTCTGCTGGAATGGCAGATCGAGTTGGGAGCAACCGAAGCCATCGGAGATGACCCGGTGGACCGGTATGCTTTACCCGACACGACGGCACAGCCCAAGGCAACTGTTCCAACTCCAGAGGTCAATGTAAAACCGAAGGATGCCGATGCGACCGAGGTTGCGCAAAGATCGGCGCGAAGTGCAAACTCATTGCCAGAGTTGCGCGCGGCAATGGATGCGTTCGATCTGTGCGAATTGAAACGCGGGGCACGGCAACTGGTCTTTGCAGACGGAACACCAGGCGCGCGCGTCATGATCATTGGCGAAGCTCCGGGGCGTGATGAAGACCGGGAGGGCCGCCCATTTGTAGGACGCGCGGGTCATTTGCTGGACCGGATGCTGGCAGCGATCGAACTAGACCGCAGCAAAAACGTATATATCACCAACGTTTTGCCGTGGCGGCCTCCGCAAAACCGCGATCCTAAACCCGACGAGATTGGAATGATGAAACCGTTTCTCGAGCGGCATGTCGCATTGGCAAAGCCAGCGGTTCTGGTGCTAATGGGAAATATCAGCTGTCAGGCGGTACTGGGAAAGCGCGGCATAACCCGTTTGAGAGGGCAATGGGAACAAGCAATGAACCTGCCGGTCATACCGATGTTTCACCCTGCAGATCTTCTTCGCCAGCCTCATATGAAAAGGCAGGCCTGGGCGGATCTTCTGGTGCTCAAGGAACGGCTTGAGGAAGCGAAATGAAAATTCTTGCGTTCTCTGACCTTCATATGGCGCGGACGCGAGCCGCCGATTTAGTGGTGGCCAGTAACGATGCTGATCTGGTGATCGGCGCCGGGGACTATTGCAATATGCGGCATGGGCTGGATGAAGCGATGGAGATGCTTTCCAGAATATCAGCCCCTCTGGTTCTGGTGCCGGGAAACGCGGAAAGTGCGGAAGAATTGGACACAGCCGCTCACGAAGGCGCGCACGTATTGCACGGCCACGGAATGACCGTGGATGGGGTGCGCATGTTCGGGCTGGGTTATGGCGTACCGGTCACACCCTTTGGCGACTGGTCTTGCGATCTGACCGAGGCTGAAGCGACAGAGTTGTTGGACCGCTGCAAGGATACCGATATCCTCATCACCCATTCCCCGCCAAAAGGGATCGGGGACAAAACCTCGCAAGGGGTGTCGGTGGGATCGGTTGCGGTGCGCAATGCGATCGAACGCATTCAGCCCTCATTGGCTTTTTGTGGGCATATCCACGACAGTTGGGGCGCTCGCGGAAAAATGGGTCGGACCGAAATTGCCAATCTCGGCCCGACTATCAATTGGTTTTCACTGAAATGATCGACCCAGTTGTTTTTTGGACATTCGTTCCGGCGGCGCTGGCGCTGAACCTGACGCCTGGGGCGGACATGATGTTTTGCTTGGGGCAGGGTCTGCGTTCAGGTCCTCGCGCTGCGGCGGCTGCAAGCGCTGGGATTTCGACTGGTTCGATGGTGCACGTCACGCTGGCCGGACTAGGGTTTGGGGCGGTTGTCGAGGCGGCACCGGTTCTGTTCGACGCCATCCGCTGGCTTGGTGTTTCTTACTTGCTTTGGCTCGCCTGGGGCGCCATACGATCTGGAGCGGTATCGCCGGACATTGCGACAAGGCCTGCCAACCATTCATTTCGCGACGGTTTGATGGTGAATCTGACAAACCCCAAGGTTATCCTGTTTGTTCTTGCTTTCATCCCCCAGTTTGTGAACCCGAATGCGGGATCAATCCTGCCACAGTTTTTGATCTTTGGCATGGTCCTTGCATTCGGGGGGTTGTTCATCAACGCCGGAGTTGGTTTTTTTGCGGGCGCGATGCGCCGGAAGCTAACGAGCAACCCTGCGATTTCACGCGTATTGGGCTGGGTTTCAGGGTGCCTGTTCGCGGCCCTCGCCCTACGCTTGGCTATCCTGGAAAGGTCCTGATCCGATGTCCCGCATCGACGAAAGCAAAGATTTCATTCCTGTCCGCATTGCGGTTCTCACCGTTTCTGACACCAGATCCATCGAGGAGGACCGATCGGGCAAGACACTTGTCGATCGCATTGAGAAGGCCGGGCATGTAGTGGTCGACCGGAAAATTCTGAAAGACGAAAGAACCGAGATTGCGGAGCAACTGCGCGTATGGGTGGCCGACCCCGGAATTGACGTTGTGATCTCGACCGGCGGCACTGGATTGACCGGGCGAGACGTGACCGTCGAGGCGCACAGGGACGTGTACGAGAAGGAGATCGAGGCCTTCGGCACCGTCTTCACGATGATTTCGATGGAAAAGATCGGTACATCGGCCGTGCAATCCCGCGCCACTGGCGGAGTGGCGGGTGGAACCTATCTGTTTGCCCTGCCGGGCAGTCCTGGCGCCTGCAAGGATGGTTGGGACGGGATACTGGAAAAGCAGTTCGATTACCGCCACATGCCATGCAATTTCGTCGAGATCATGCCGCGATTGGACGAACACAAGCGACGGAAGTAGACTGGTCATACGTTTCACTGCCTGTAAACGCTTTGTGGCTTGGCATTTTTTGCAGTCCGGCTACTTACTTGTGAGGGCACTTAGAAATGATCGGAGCAATGTGACCGATGCGATTCTTGCGGCAAAGCCTTATTGGGGTATTTCTGGCCTCGATGACGCTTGCCCTACTGTTATATGCGGCGCAATTGGTCACTGGCGCAGTACAGGACTTCGTAAACAAGGAAAACCCGGCTCCGCCGTCGCGTGAACGAATCTTTGCGGTCAACGTCGTGACTGCCGAACTGGAAACGGTGACTCCTTATCTGGACGTTTTTGGCGAAGTACAAAGCCGACGTCGGCTCGAATTGCGGGCTGCAACCGGAGGCAGGGTGATCTGGTTGTCGGAAAACTTCGAAGAGGGCGGCGCGGTATCTGCAGGGCAGGTTCTGGTTGAATTGGATCCTGCTGACGCGCAATCGGCTTTGGATCGTGCCGAATCGGATCTTCTGGATGCTCAGGTTGAAGAACGAGACGCCGAAAGATCACTGGTTTTGGCACGGGATGAATTGAAGGCAGCGGCGGAACAGTCCGCTTTGCGCGACCGTGCGCTTCAGCGTCAGCGCGATCTCGAAGAACGTGGGTTTGGTTCTGCCACGGCAGTTGAGACTGCAGAACTGGCAGCGGTATCGGCGCGTCAGGCCACCCTCGCCCGCAGGATCGCAGTAGCGCAAGCTGAGGCGCGGGTCGACCAGACGGAAACGCGACTGGCCCGCGCCCGCATTGCGCTTGATGCCGTAAAACGCGACCTTGACGATATGACGGTGCGCGCACGTTACGATGGGACTCTCAGTGGTGTGACATTAGTAGAAGGACGACTGGTGTCGGCCAATGAAAAGCTGGCCGAATTGGTTGACCCCTATGCTTTGGAAGTCGCCTTTCGGGTGTCGACTGCGCAATATGTACGATTGCTTGATGCAAAAGGTGTTCTGATCGAAGCCCCCGTGACCGTTTCGCTGGAGGTCACCGGAACCGATCTCACGGCAACTGGCAGGATCAGCCGAGACAGCGGCTCGGCCGGAGAGGGGCAGTCCGGACGCCTTATCTTTGCCCGCCTTGACGAGGCCCCCGGATTCAAACCCGGAGATTTCGTGACGGTATCGGTACAGGAAAACCCTGTTGAACAGGTAGCACGTCTTCCGGCTTCGGCACTGGACGCGTCGGGTACTGTGCTGGTGCTTGGTCGTGACAAACGTCTCGAAACACTCCCGGTGCAATTGGTGCGCCGCCAAAAGGACGAAGTGCTGGTGCGAGGCGAAGGGCTGGAAGGGCGCGAGGTTGTTATTGGCAGGACACCTTTGCTCGGAAAGGGCGTGCGGGTGCGTCCGTTGCGGACAGAGGCCAGTACCGCGCTTGATCCGGGCATGGTTGAACTGACCGACGAGCGCCGGGCGCTCTTGGTCGCCGCGGTCGAAGCAAATGACCGTCTTGCTCCTGACGACAAGGCACGGGTCCTGAATCAATTGGCCGAAGCACGCGTACCCGCACAGTTGGTGCATCGTATCGAAGCGCGGTCCGGGGGATAAGTTCGATGATCCGCGAAATCCCCAGCGCAGCCGGTGGAGTTATCAGCTATTTCACGCGTCATCGCACAATCGCAAACCTGCTTTTGATCATCATGTTGGTGATGGGGGCCGCCGCGATTCCGAATATGCGGGCTCAATTTTTCCCTGATGTCATCACGGAGCAGGTCGAGGTCACAGTCGAATGGGAAGGAGCCGGGCCTGAAGATGTAGACAACGCCATCGTGCAAGTTTTGGAACCTGCCCTGTTGGCGGTGGATGGGGTGCAGAGCTCGGAATCCAGATCGCGAGAAGGTGATGCGAGGATTGAGCTGGAATTCGAACCGGGTTGGGATATGTCGCGCGCCGTTGATGAGGTCCAAACCATCATCGACGGTGTAACCAACCTGCCCGAAGATGCCGAAGAGCCAAGCGTCCGGCGTGGCGGGTGGCGCGACAGGGTCACGGATGTCGTCGTTACTGGCCCAGTGGACACGGGGCGGCTGGCGCTATTCACCGACGAACTGATCACCCGCCTCTTCAAGGCCGGTGTTACGCGCACCACGATCCGGGGAATTGCGGCTCCGCGTATCGTGGTCGAGGTGCCGACAGCGCAATTGATTGCCAACGACATCAGCATGGCCGAAATTGCAGCGGCCATCGCTGCCGAGGTTGATGCGAATCCTGCAGGAGACGTGAGTGGGGCGAATGCCCGGATTCGAACCGGTATCGAAAAACGCACGCCTGAAGAGATCCGTGGCATCGCCTTGCGCACATTTGCGGATGGCTCCACGCTGACAATCGAGGACGTGGCCGACGTGCGGATCGAGGGTGTGACACGCAATCGCAGCTACTATGTGGGCGAACATCCGGCCATGTCCGTCCGCGTGAATCGATCCGATCGCGGTGATGCCATTGCGATCCAGCGCACTGTCGAAGAAGTCGTGACCCAGATGCAGGCCAGTCTTCCGGATGGGGTTACGGTCGAATTGATCCGAACCCGCGCCCAGGCAATAACGGATCGCCTCAACATTCTGGTCGACAATGGCCTCATGGGATTGGCCCTTGTAGTGTGCCTGCTGTTTTTGTTTCTCAACGCCCGTATCGCGTTCTGGGTGGCAGCCGGTATTCCAGTTGCGATGTTTGCGGCCATTTCATTCATGTATATGGCTGGATTGTCGCTCAACATGGTGTCGCTGTTCGGCCTGATCATTACGCTCGGCATTGTTGTGGATGATGCGATTGTGGTTGGTGAACACGCGGATTTTCGGGCGCGTCGGTTGGGTGAAATTCCGGTTGCCGCCTCTGAACGCGCTGCTTCTCGTATGGCGATGCCGGTCTTTGCCGCCACGGTAACCACCGTTATCGCCTTCTTCGGCCTGACGGCTATCGGTGGTCGGTTCGGTGAGTTGATCTATGACATTCCCTTTACCGTGATCGCGGTGTTGCTGGCGTCCCTGATCGAATGCTTCCTGATCCTGCCGAACCACTTGTCCCATGCGATCGCTCACTCTGCGAAAGAGCACTGGTATGATCTGCCCAACCGTGTCGTCAATCGGGGCTTTCGATGGGTGCGCGACCACCTCTTCCGCCCGCTGATCGCGTGGGTCATCTGGGCGCGATACGTTGTTTTGGCCGGAGTGGTGGTCGTCCTGGCGAGCCAGCTTGCCCTGTTCATTCGGGGCGACGTGAACTGGCGGTTTTTCAACGCGCCCGAACGGGGTTCCGTTACTGGCAACTTCATCATGGTCGAAGGTGCCACGCGTGCAGATACGTTTGCCATGATGCGAGAATTACAGCGTGCAACCGAAGAGCTTGGGAAGATCTACGAGGAGCGGCACGGGCGAAATCCAATAGACTATGTTCTGGCAGAGGTCGGGGGCAACGCGGGATGGGGCCTGTCTGCTGCCGAAGGCAAAGACATTGATCTGCTGGGTGGAATTTCGATTGAGTTGATCG
This sequence comes from Ruegeria sp. CI1, assembly GCF_056536925.1. NCBI lineage: Bacteria > Pseudomonadati > Pseudomonadota > Alphaproteobacteria > Rhodobacterales > Roseobacteraceae > Ruegeria > Ruegeria sp. CI1. Next base: position 248,843 of record NZ_JBQFQP010000003.1, read on the forward strand.
ACGCTGATCTTCGTCCCTATTCCAGCTTTGAATTTGTCGGAGAGTTGCAGGATTTCGTGAACCGCCACCCGATGACCGAGTTTCTGACTTTCCGGGGCTACCGGTCGGGGCCTGCCGGTGATGCAATCGATGTGCAGTTCTCCGGGTCAGAAGTCGGAACGCTCAAGGCCGCTTCAGAAGATTTGCAAGCGGCCCTGATGAGATACTCCGAAGTTTCGGCGTTGGAGGACAACCTTGCCTATGACAAGGAAGAATTTATTCTGGATTTGACGCCCCGAGGGCAGGCGCTTGGTTTTACCATTGAAACCCTTGGGCGCGCTTTGCGAAACCGTCTTAACGGGATCGAGGCGGCCACTTTCCCGGATGGGCCGCGCAGCGCCGAGATACGTGTGGAACTTCCAAAGGACGAACTGACCGCCGATTTTCTGGAGCACACGCTCATGCGCACACCAAAGGGTGTATATGTTCCGCTGGCTGATGTGGTCTCGGTGCGGCGCGAAGTCGGGTTCTCAACCGTACGTCGTGAAAACGGGCTGCGCGTCATTTCAGTGATCGGCGATATTGCCGAAGATGACCCGGCACGCGCGGCAGAAATCGCAGCCGCGCTCGAAAACGAGATCCTGCCCAAAATTGCCAGCGAACGTCAGGTCGAATGGCGCATGGCCGGATTGAGCGAGCAGGAGGACGAGTTTCTCAAGGAAGCGCGCACCGGTCTGATCCTGTGTTTGACAGGAATTTATCTTGTCCTGGCATGGGTGTTCGCGAGTTGGACCCGACCATTGGTGGTAATGGCAATCATACCTTTCGGATTGGTGGGAACGATCTGGGGGCACTACATTTGGGAGGTGCCGCTCTCCATGTTCACTGTTGTCGGATTGCTCGGGATGATAGGTATCATCATCAACGACTCAATCGTTCTGGTGACGACGATTGATGAATATCAGCGGGACAGGGGGCTGATTCCGTCGATCATCGACGGAGCGGCGGATCGTCTTCGTCCGGTCATGTTGACTACTATGACGACGGTTCTGGGTCTTGCGCCCTTGCTTTACGAGCAATCCCAGCAGGCGCAGTTTCTAAAACCCACGGTGATCACGCTAGTATACGGGCTGGGGTTCGGTATGATGCTTGTTCTGTTCGTTGTTCCAGCGCTTCTCGCGATACAGCGCGATTTCGCCCGCCCGTTGATGGCGCTGCGCCGGGCTATTCGTGGTCCGGACCCTTTGGTGCGATCAACGGTGGCGGGCACAGGTGTTCTGATGCTGATCTGGATGGGTATCACAATGATATGGCCGCTTGTCTATAATGGCTTGCCCGGATTTCTGACCCAATTCGCACCAGTTCTGGAAACAGCAAGCCTCGCGCAGGCGGGCTTGGGATTATTTGTGCTCGGTGCGCTGATTATTCTGTTTGCCTCGGTGGTGATATCGGCGCTGCTATATCCACGGTTGGCGTCGCGAACCAAAACGTAATGACTGTGGCTAGTTACTCGCCCGCTCAAGTGCCGTAAGCAAAAGATCGGGAACCCGGGCGCTCATCGGCAAAGCGTTCCCACGAATTTTGTCGACAGGAAACCACCCGGCATCCATTGCGTCATCCCCGGCAACAGGTGCTCCACTGATATAATGGCACGTAACCGCGACAAGCAGATAGTGGCTGACGACATTCCCGCAGTCATCGCGCCGCAGCAAATCCAGGTTATCGAGGTACTGCACCGGTTCAGCAATGACACCGGCCTCCTCCTGCAATTCCCGTGCTGCAGCCTGCATCACCGTCTCACCCCATTCCACATGGCCGCCGGGAAAACCCCACAGGCCGGCGTCCGGTTGTTTGCCGCGCTGCACCAAAAGAACGTGACCGTCATGAATGACGACAGCCAACGCTCCGATGGAGGGTGTCCGGCTCATGTTCTAGCCAGCTGTGCAACCCTGAATATCGACCGCATGATTGGACCCAAGCACCGTGATCCGGATTTCCGAGCGGTCCAGCGCAAAAGCGGACGAAGAGTTGCTGATGAGTTCGGAACTGGCGACCAGTTTGTTTCCCTGTCGCGTCGTTTGCGTTTCCGATGTCCAAAGCGACGGATCGCCCGACTCAATAACTGCGACCTCTTCCCCGCCCGCCGGGGGCATGGCGATGTGCGCTTCTATCCGCATTCCGTTCTGAGTCGGCTTCAGGTGGCAGCTGGCCGACTGAACACCTGCTTCGCGCTCGGAATAGGGTCGCTGGGCCATCGCAGCGGCAATGGCCGGATTGCGCCCGGCTGTCCCTGACAGCGTATGATCAAAGCCAAGGTTGCCGGGAACACAGACGTCCTTGCAAACGCCGAAATCCATCTCACCCCTCAGTCGTACGGGCTGACCTGGTTTGGCGGGGGTAATCTCGACCGGCAGTACCAATTGGTCCTTGTACCCGATTGACCGCAGCCCGTTCTGATCGAATACGTGCGGGGTTGGCCAGGTAATCGAAATCTCGCCGATATTGTCCGACCCGTTCCAGTTGAACTGAGGCGGAATGCCTGCATCGCCCGGCGCGCGCCAATATGTTTTCCATCCCTCGGCAAGTGTCAGCCGAATAGCCCCCAGATAGGTGCCATTCTTTGTTGACCCACCATCCAGGATTTCAAGCCTCACCACATCATCAAGCCCGCCTGCCAAAGCAGGCATTGCGAACGAAATACAGGCGGTCAGGGCGCAGGACGCCAGTTTTTTCAACTTCAACATAGTGAATACATGCGCCTTGAATCGGGAAATGCCAAGTCACGTTCAGGTCAGGAATGTGAAATCTGAGAAAATTGGTGCCCCATACCTTGCAAACCGCGGTGCAGGAGGGCCATTGTTTAAAGATAAGCATTGAAAGAGTGTTCGCATGGATCTAACCGGAAAACTGTTGATCGCGATGCCTGGTATGGGGGATCCGCGCTTCGATCATTCGGTGATTTATCTTTGCAGCCATAGCGACGACGGGGCGATGGGACTGATCGTCAACAAGCCCGCCGATCTTCGAATCAAGGCGCTCCTGTCGCAGTTGAACATTGCCTGCGAAATCCCGGTTGTGGGTGAACGGCTCGTGCGGTTTGGCGGGCCGGTAGAAACGTCTCGCGGTTTCGTGCTGCACAGCTCGGACTACGAGGCGAACCTGCACTCAATGCCGGTAAAGAGCGGGTTCAGCATGACTGCCACCCTGGATATTCTCGAAGACATCGCTGCCGGACGAGGCCCTGCAGAGGCGATGCTGATGCTGGGGTATTCCGGCTGGGGCCCCGGACAATTGGAAGACGAGATTTCCATGAACGGCTGGCTTACCACCGATGCCTCGCCCGAGCTGGTTTTTCAAGTGGCCGATGATGAGAAATGGGAGGCCGCTCTGGCGACACTTGGCGTCGATCCGCTGACACTTTCCGCCAGTGCGGGTCACGCCTGATCAGGTTAGCCTGGGTGCAGCGGCGCGGCGCAGGCGATCGTTGATCGCTGCACCCAGGCCGGTTTCCGGAATGCGCGTGACGGCAATCGGGCGACCGGTTTCGTTCAACTGGTGCAAGGCCGAAAACAGGTTGGCTGCGGCTTCCGACAAATTGCCTGTCTTCGAAAGGTTCAAGTCGCATTCGACGGGTCCAAAGCCCAGCAGGATTTCGTCCCCGCGCCTGGTGCGGACATTCAACCGAACCGGTGCGTCCGGGGCATAGTGCGACAACAGTTGGCCCGGCGCGGAAACTGCACCGCCTGTCTCATAGTGTTGCAAAGGTGCTTCAAGACACGCCTCGATCTGCTCCGCCGCTATTCCTCCGGGGCGCAATAGCGTCGGGTCCCCTGCCAGCCCTACAATGGTCGATTCCAATCCCACACCACAGGGGCCGTCGTCCAGCACCGCGGCGATCCTTCCGTCAAGGCCAAAGCGCACGTGCTGTGCTGTGGTCGGGCTGATGCGCCCCGATGGGTTGGCCGAGGGCGCGGCGACCGGACCGTCGAATGCAGTCAATAGCGCGCGTGCCGTCGCATGGGCCGGGACGCGAACCGCCAAGGTATCCAGCCCGGCAGTCACGAGCGAGGAAACTCCATGCCCCGGTCGCAGCGGCAATAGCAGTGTCAACGGACCGGGCCAGAAGGCATCGGCCAACTTCTGCGCCTCATCGCTCCATTCAACATAACGCCGCGCGGCTTCGATTGACGCCACGTGGGCGATCAGGGGGTTGAAGCTGGGCCGGCCTTTGGCAGCATAGATGGCCGCGACGGCTTCTCCGTTCGAGGCGTCGCCCCCCAATCCATAGACCGTTTCCGTGGGAAACGCGACCAGTTGCCCGTCCCGCAGCAATTCTGCGGCGCGGTTTAGCCCCGCAAGATCGGCGGTCAGGTATTCGGTGACGCAGGAGTTCATAGGCAGTGACGCGGCGTTTTGGTTGCTTGCAAGATCATGTTGGTTAGGTAATCGATCAAGCTCCGATGCTTACCGACGCCAGCAGCGGAATCCAAGCCCGCGCTTGTGAAAGCCGAGAATAACCTCCGAGGAAAGCCATGCCCTATCGCGCCCCCACCTCCGATTATGAGTTCCTGTTCGATCACGTGGTCGGCTTTGATCAGGTGGCGGCGAGTGATTTGTTTGCCGAAGCCAGCCGGGATGTTGTCAGCGCCATTCTGACCGAGGCCGGCAAAATGTGCGAAGAGGTCATGTCACCGTTGCAACGCCCCGGTGATCTGGAACCTGCCCGGCTGGAAAACGGCGTGCTGCGCACCACTCCCGGTTATGCGGACGGATGGAAGGCGATTTCTGATGGTGGTTGGATCGGGATGAGTAGCGATCCGGAGCATGGCGGCATGGGCCTGCCGACAACTGTAGCGACCGCCGTCAACGAAATGATGAGCGCTGCCTGCCTGTCGCTGCAGCTGGCTCCGTTGATGAGCCAGGGCCAGATCGAAGCACTGGAGCATCATGCAAGCGACGAAATCAAGGCACTATATCTGCCCAAGCTGATATCGGGCGAATGGTCGGGAACAATGAACCTGACCGAAGCGCAGGCAGGCTCGGATGTCGGGGCGCTGTCATCCAAGGCCGAACCCAACGGCGATGGAACCTATGCTGTCAGCGGACAAAAGATATTCATCTCGTGGGGCGACAACGATTTTTGTGACAACGTGTGCCATCTGGTTCTCGCGCGCCTGCCAGAAGGCATGCCCGGAACCAAGGGGATTTCGCTGTTCTTGGTGCCCAAGTTCATACCGGATGAAAACGGAGACCCCGGCGTTGCAAACAGCCTCAAGGTCGTATCGCTGGAACACAAGCTGGGCCTGCATGGCTCTCCCACCTGTGTGATGCAATACGACCGGGCGACGGGATGGCTCGTCGGCGCGGAACATGGTGGTATGGCGGCGATGTTCACCATGATGAACAATGCCCGGCTTGGTGTCGGCGGTCAGGGCGTCGGTGTAGCCGAGGGGGCCTATCAGCATGCCTTGGCCTATGCGTTGGAGCGTAAACAGGGCAGGACGCCTTCGGGGACGATCATAGACCATGCGGATGTGCGCCGGATGCTATTGGAGATGCGTGCCGACGTATTTGCGTCTCGAGCGATCCTGCTGGCGAACGCCGTCGCAATCGACATGGCCAAGGCCACCGAAGATGCGGAATGGACAGTGCGGGCTGCGTTGCTGACGCCCATTGCCAAGGTTTTTGGCACTGAAACTGGAATACGAGTGGCCGAGACCGGAGTACAGGTACATGGCGGCATGGGTTTTATCGAGGAAACTGGCGCGGCTCAGTATTACCGAGACGTGCGCGTGACCGCGATCTACGAGGGTACGAACGGTATTCAGGCGATGGATCTGGTCGGCCGCAAAATGATGGACGGCGGCGAGGCGGCCTCAAAGCTGCTGGATGAAATCGAGGCGCAGGCCGAAGCCGCACGCGCCAGGTTGCCCGAACTGGCTGGGCCGGTTTGGGAAGCCACTGAATCTTTGCGTGAGGCGACCGAATGGTTTGTTGGCCAGGACGATATGACTGAACGCTTTGCCGGGGCTTTACCATATTTGCGTGCTTTTGCCCGAGTTCTGGGCGCGAATTATCACCTGTCGGCGGCTTTGGCCGATCCTGACGGGCCACGCGCCAAACTGGCCCGCTTCTATATCAATGTACTGCTGCCGGAACACACGGGTCTGTTGGTACAGGCACAAAATGGTTCGACCGACCTCTATGCGCTCAGCGCTGACGATTTGGCCGCCTGATGGATGGGGCGCAGTCGCCTGTCATGCAGTATCCTTGGGTAGAACCACCCCGAAGCGGAGAGGCCATCGAAGTGGCCGAAGGTGTCTTGTGGATGCGCCTGCCGCTTCCGATGAAGCTGGATCACGTCAATGTCTATGCACTGGATGACGGCGATGGCTGGACAATCATCGATACCGGGTTCTCTTCGAAAAAGACGCGCGGCATTTGGGAACAATTGATGGCCGGGCCGCTTGTTGGCAAGCCGGTGCGGCGCGTCGTAGTCACGCACCACCATCCCGATCATGTAGGTAACGCAGGATGGTTCCAATCCGTCCATGGGGCCGAGCTTGTCACGACGCGAACGGCCTGGTTGTTCGCGCGGATGCTGACGCTTGACGTGCAGGAAAGCTGGCCCAAGGAAACGCTCGACTACTACCGTAGCGCGGGGATGGCGCCGGAGGTGCTGAAAAAGCGCATGTCCGAGCGGCCATTCAACTTTGCCGACATGGTTTATCCGATGCCGCTTGGGTTCACGCGTATTCGGCAGGGCGAAGTTTTCCGCATGGGCGGTCGCAATTGGGACGTTCACATGGGCAACGGTCACGCCCCTGAACACGCGACATTCTGGAGCCGAGACGACAACCTGGTGATTACCGGCGATCAGATTCTCAGCTCGATCAGCCCCAATATAGGCGTCTATGCGACCGAACCTCTGGCTGATCCGGTGGCCGAGTGGCTGGAGGCGTGCGAGCGGCTGCAACCGCTGGCGCGACCGGACCACCTGACGCTGGGTGGTCACAAGCTGCCCTTCACCGGGTTGCCCACACGGATGCGGCAACTGATTGACAACCATCATGGGGCGCTGGAACGCCTGCTGCAGCACCTGGACACACCAAAGCCGGCCTCAGATTGCTTTGTTCCACTGTTCAAGCGAAACATCGGAGAGGGCGAATATGGGTTGGCTTTGGTCGAAGCGGTTGCGCATGTGAACCATCTCTACCACATTGGTGCGGTGACCCGGACGCGCCGCGCGGACGGGGCCTGGCTGTACCAACGCAACGGGTGAGAGATGGACGACAAGATCGAAACTTCTGCCGAGGCCGCCGAAGCCATGGCAATACCGCGTTGCCATGAGGTTCACGCCGACCCTGCTGCGGGTAATGGTCCCAAAGAATTGCCAAAGCCGCTACAGAAACCGGTTGAGACCAAAAGTCCGGCGCAGTGGGCGTATGAGCGGTTGATCCTGTATATCCAGAATTTCGAAAAGCAGCTCGACAACAGTCAAGAGGTTGCAATGGGTTTTACCGGGGGCGATGCAGGTGTCCTGCGGATCGAGGGGATGGGTTATTTTGACCCCGATATCGTGACGTTCTATGGGTCCGATGCCACCGGGGCCAAAACCCAGCTTGTCCAGCATGTCAGTCAACTGAACGTGATGCTGCGGGCAATGCCCAAGACGGTCGAGGATGAACCGGCCCAACGCATCGGGTTCCGTCTGGCCGCAGATCTCGAAGGCGACTGACTTTTCTTGCTTTTCATCTGCCCACGTCGTTGAATGACTGCATTGTTCAGGAGTTCGACGCGTGACGCATTTTACAACAGTAACAAACGCATATCGGGTGTCATGGTCTCGCCGGCGGATTTTTGTGCCGCTTTACCTGGTTTTGCGCCTCATGACGCTGGCGGTGATTGCGCCGGCTTTGGCAATTGCCGTCAACCTTGCGGTTCTTCTCTCGGATCAGGCAGCCCTGACGGATCAGGACATTGCGATGTTCATCCTGTCCCCTGTCGGGTTTGTCGTTACGCTGGCCGTACTCAGCCTGTTTCTCGTGGCCGAGGTTCTGGGGTTCTCTGTCATGGCTGCGTGTTTGCGTATGAACGAAACCGACCTGTGGAATGCAGGGCGCTCGGCGCTGACACTTGTCGCCGCACGATTGCCTGGCCTGCTGGAATTCGCTGCGCGGTTCGTTCTGCGCGTGCTGCTTTTGGTTCTGCCGTTTGTCGCTTTCAGCGGGTTGATCGCTTGGTGGACGCTTACGGAATACGACATCAACTATTACCTGACTTTCCAACCGCCAGCTTTCTGGGTCGCGGTGGTACTGATTGGTGCGGTTCTGCTGGTCATGGCGTGGATTTTGATCTGGCGCCTGTCTGCCTGGGCCCTGTCGCTGCACTTGGTACTGTTTGAAAAGATCGCTCCGAAAGCGGCATTCGACGAAAGTGCGACACGGATGGCGGGGCATCAGGGCCGACTCAAGATCAAGCTGGTCTTGTGGCTGGCCGTGCGGATTGTGTTTGCAGCTATCATTGGCACAGTCGCAAGCGGTGTTCTTGGCCTCATTCCGCTGGACCAAGGTACGAACCTGCGCCTCGCTCTGACCATTTCTCTGGCCGTTGCAGGGCTGTGGTCCCTGGCTGGCTTGGTTTTGGCCGCGGTCGCTTTGGGTGCTCTGGCCGCTCTGCTGGACGGGTTTTATGTGGGCGAAGTCAAGCCGCAGGTGCCAGGAAAAGAGGGTAGCATCAAAACCCGTTTGATCGCCCTTGTTGGCATCTCGGGTCTGGCGGTTCTGGCCGGATTCTGGCTGAGCAACGGCTTGCTGGCAAATGTTCAGGCCAATGATGCGGTTGACGTGATTGGCCATCGCGGGGCCGCTGCGTTGCGGCCGGAAAACACCATGGCGTCGGTGCTGAAGGCTATCGACGACGGCGCTGACTGGGTTGAAATCGACGTGCAGGAAACGGCGGACGGAGTCGTTGTTGTCGCGCATGACAGCGATTTCATGAAACTGGCGCAGACCGATCTGAAAGTCTGGGATGCCACCATGTCGGATCTGGACGATATTGATATTGGCAGCTGGTTTGACCCGGAATATGCCGAGGAGCGTACCCCCACCCTTCGCGATGTGCTGGCGGCGGCGCGTGGGAATTCCAAGGTCATCATCGAGTTGAAGTATTATGGCCATGACGAAGATCTGGAAAACCGGGTTGTACAAATTGTCGAAGACCTCGGCATGGAAGACGATGTGGCCACCATGTCGCTGAAATACCCTGCTGTACAGAAAATGCGCGCCTTGCGACCTGACTGGCGAACGGGCGTGTTGGCGGCGACGGCTGTCGGCAACCTTGCCGGGCTGGATGCCGATTTCGTTGCCGTGAATGCCAACATGGCTTCACCCGGGCTGATCCGGTCAGTCCACGAGGCCGGTAAGGATTTTTATGTCTGGACGATAAACGACCCGATCCAGATGTCGCAAATGGCATCGATGGGGGTCGATGGGCTGATCACCGACAAACCGGCCCTGGCGCGGCGGGTTCTGGAATTACGGTCCCAACTGGGCCCGGCGGAACGGCTGATGCTGTGGCTTGCGGGAGAACTGGGGATGGAGATCGAGACCGAGAAGATGCGCGATGACAGTCCCTAAGGTATCTGCGCTTTTGTGTTGTCTGGCGGTGCAAGCGGGCGCACAGGAACTGATCCGAACGATCGAGCTACCGGCACACCGCGCATTGATGCTGGCCCGGGAAACGGTAGAGCTGCGGCCATTCGAGACCGACGGATGTTCAGGTGGCATGTCCTCGGTCTGGGGATTTGCCGCCGATATCTTTCCCGAGTTTGCCCGAACCTACGAGGAGGCGCCGCCGTGGGAAGATTGCTGCGTCACCCATGACAGGGCCTATCACGATGCGGGTGGCGCCGATCAGGCCGAAGACAGCTTTGATGCCAGGCTTGCAGCGGATGCGGAGTTGCGGGCCTGTGTGCTGCAAAATGGCGAGGAGCAAGCCGAACAAATTGCTGAACGCCTGAAGTCCAACCCCGAACGGGTTCTGCTGGCGTATGACGCGATTTCCGAAGCTATGTATCTGGCGGTTCGTTTCGGGGGCGGTCCATGCACCGGTACGCCATGGCGCTGGGGATATGGCTATCCCGGCTGCACCCCATTTGATACTTTGTCCCCTGCGCGCGATTGACGTCGTGACACAGGCGAGCGAATCCACTATCCAACGGTAAACACGCGAATAGGAACTGAAAACATGGCTGAATACAAACACGGCGATATGGACATCAAGGTACAGACCGAAACCTTTAACGGATTCGTCAAGTTCATGGTCTGGACTGTTGCGGTCATTCTGTTCATTCTGCTTTTCTTGGCGGTCTTCGCTTCCTGATCGGGCAAATTCTATCATGCGTCGATTGGTGATCGCATGCGCTTTGCTGCTCGCGGCGTCCGCTTGCACGAAACAAAGCGCGCCGCAGGCGGATTTCGAGACTATTGCGGCCGTTCGTTATCGCGATCCGGGGCCGGCCAAGTTGACGTTGTTCACGATGGTGAACAACCGCACGGGTTCGGGTGGACATGCCTCGCTTATGATCAACGCGTCTGAGCGGGTGATTTTCGATCCGGCGGGATCGTTCCGCGCCGATCGTGTGCCCGAGCGTGACGACGTGCTCTATGGTATCACACCGGCGGTCGAAAAGGCTTATCGAGGATCGCATGCGCGATCGACCTTTCACGTGGTTATCCAGGAACTGGAAGTGACGCCGGAACAGGCCGAGGCGGCCTATCGGCTGGCGAAACAGATGGGGCCTGTGCCCGGGGCATTCTGTGCCAACTATACCGGGCGGCTGCTCAGGCAAGTGCCGGGTCTGGAGGGGATAAAGCCGGTTCTGCAACCGGTGAAACTGGCCGATCAGTTCGGTGATCTGCCGGGTGCCATCACCGAGCGCTACTATGAAAACGATGACGAAGATCTGCAAAAGGGCATCGCGGCGAATAACGCGCAACTCAACGCCCAAGCACCGGCACAGAACTGACGTTCAGCCAAGAAAATAAAGCAAACCATAAAGCGTGGCCGCGCCCGAAAAGATCGCGGCCAGCACGTTCTTGGTCAACAGACCAACGACGATTGCCATAGCGGCGGCACTCATCCGGGGCAGATCGGGCTGTCCATCCGTGGCCGAAGGCCACACTACCAGCGGTGCAATGAGGGCTGGAAGAACCGCCACGGCGGTATAGCGCAAGTGGCGCAACAGCCACTCGGGCATCGGCCGGTCGCCGACCAGCCCGATAAAGACGAACCGCAACGCAAAGCTGCCGACCGCAAGACCGGCGATCACGATCCACATGGTGGCGGGGTCGATCTGGGTCATGCCCGGGCCTCCCTGCGCTTCAGCATCACTTCGGCCTGTGCTCCGGCCATCATGCCGGTGCATCCGGCAATCAGCAGGCCGAGGTTGAAAGGGACCCATACGGTCAGCAGCGAAACGGTGATCGCGACGAGGGCGGCGATGACATGGGGCAGGGTGCGCAGCATGGGGCCGACCATCGACAGGAAGGTGATCGGGAGCGCAAAATCAAGTGCCCAGCTTTCCGGGATCTGCGTGCCCAGAACCGCACCGAGGTAGGTGCACAGATACCAGAGCGGCGCAATTGGCGAAATTGTACCGAAAAAATAGGCCATCCTGTCCGAAATGTACAAATCAGGTTCCCGCTCGAACCGGACCATGCAGCAGGCATAGGACTGGTCGACGACGAAATACGCGGCACAGGCGCGCTGCCACAAAGGTGCGGCCCCGAGGTAGGGGGTCAGCGAGGCCGAGTACATTGCCACCCGGAGGTTCACCGCCAGCGCCGAGGCGAGCACGATCACGGTCGGCGCGTTGTCCTGCAGCAGTTGCAACGCGGCGAACTGGGCGGCCCCGGCAAACACGGTTGCGGTAAAGGTCATGGTCTGGACGATGTTCAGCCCGGCCTCGGTCGCGAACACACCGAACAGGGTGCCGAACGGGATGGCCACGAAGATGAAGGGGAAGCCATCGCGAAAACCCTTCCAGTAGTAGGAATTGGATGTGGTGAATGCCATGCCTAGATCCTATGGTGACCGCGACAGCAGTAACGGGCTTGGGAAAGGGTTGCAATTGGCCATTGAGACGGACCTGTCGGACTATATCATCGCCCCCGATCCCGAAGCGGAGCGGCTGACGCGCGCCGTCGAAGGCGTGGATCAGAATGGCGAGCTCAGCCGGATTTCGGTGGTCGAGGAGCGCCCGCTGACGATCTTTCTCAACGCGCAGGAAATCGTCACGGCGATGACCATCGGGGACTATCCCGAATACCTTGCGCTGGGCTTTCTGCGCAATCAGGGGATGCTGCGCCCCGATGACGAGATCGTGCGCGTCGATTATGACGACGAACTGGAAACCGTCGTGGTGCGTACGGCGCGGGAAACCTCGTATGAAGACAAGCTGAAGAAAAAGACCCGCACCAGCGGCTGTGCCGTGGGTACGGTGTTCGGCGACATGATGGAGGGGCTGGAGGGCGTGACGCTGCCGCAGGTGAGCGTGCGGACCTCTTGGCTGTATGAACTGGCGGCAAGGATAAACCGGACCCCGTCGCTGTATCTGGAGGCGGGGGCAATTCATGGCACCGTGCTGTGCCGCGAAAACCGGCCGCTGGTCTATATGGAGGACGTGGGCCGTCACAACGCGGTGGACAAGATCGCGGGCTGGATGCTGTCCGAGGGCGAGACGGCGGCGGACAAGATCCTTTACACAACCGGGCGGCTGACGTCCGAGATGGTGATCAAGACGGCGATGATGGGTATTCCGGTGCTGGCCTCGCGTTCCGGCTTTACCGCCTGGGGTGTCGAGATCGCGCGCGAGGTGGGCCTGACCCTGATCGGGCGTATGCGCGGACAGCGGTTCGTGTGCCTGTCGGGCGAGGACCGGCTGGTGCGGGATGTCGACCCGGCGACGGTTCCGCTCGAGGATAAGAAACATCGGCGCAAGAGTGCGGGGTGATTTCCTTGGGCTATGTGGTCGCCTTGCTGGTTTTTTGCTGTGCAAGCTTGGGAATTGGCGGGATTGTGATTCATGTCCGTCAGTGGATTCCGCTGATGTACAGTCTGGGTTTGCCACCGATTGATCGCGGTGTGGCGCGTCGGGTGCTGTTTCGGGGAGTGGTAAATTGTCCGGAGGAGTTGCGTGCAGAGCTGGCCCGGTGCCGACGCAACTATTTGCTGGTCATTGCCGGTTTTTTTCTCCTCGCGATTTTTCTGCTTGGACTTGAGGGTACGCTGTATCTGGGTGCCTGTTTCGCGGTTACCTGGCTGATCTCGAAACCTATCGAATTGAAAGACGACAACAAATGACCCGACCTCTCGGCGTGATCCTTGCAGGCGGTCTGGCCACCCGGATGGGCGGTGGCGACAAGGGGTGCCGGCTTTACCGCCTGGGGTGTCGAGATCGCGCGCGAGGTGGGCCTGACCCTGATCGGGCGTATGCGCGGACAGCGGTTCGTGTGTCTGTCGGGCGAGGACCGGTTGGTGCGGGATGTCGACCCGGCGACGGTGCCGCTCGAGGATAAGAAACATCGGCGGAAGAGTGCGGGTGAGTAGTTCGATTGGCGCTGTGGGGTGATTTCGGCCTCAAACTCCTCATAAAGAGCACAATAATTTGAGAAATTTCCCGCGCTTGGGTTAGCATAAAGCCTCGGGCGTTGGGTTTTGTTACTGCAATGATCTGGAAATGCGATCTGACTTGCGCTCGAAAAGCCAGCGAGGGACCGCATGGAACTGCTCAACCTTATTGCACCTGTGTTTGCGGTCATTCTGACGGGTTATGTCTTTTCGTGGACTGGATTGCTGTCCGATACGATTTCTGAATCTCTGGTACAGTTTGCTGTCTATGTTCTGCTTCCGGCGATCATGTTCTATCTCATCGGGCAGGAGGAATTTGGTGATCTGCTCAACTATGGCTTCTACATGGCCTATGGTGGGGCGCTGGCAATTCTGTTTGCCGTGCTCTTTCTGGTGTTGAGGCGCGTCCAGCATTTTTCGACCGGTGCGGCGACAGTTGCATCCTTTGCGGCAGTGGCATCGAATACGGCGCTTGTCGCCTTGCCGATACTCCACGCGATTTTCGGGTCGAGCGGCGCACTGCCTGCAGTGTTGGCAAATCTGGTTGTCGCGGTTTTGCTTTTGACGCTGACGATCATTCTGGAAAGCGTTTCCGGGCAATCGGCGGCAAAAAAAACCGGTGTTGCAAGGCTGCTCATCAATGTTCTGAAAAACCCGATCATTCTTGGAACCCTGCTGGGCGTTGCATATTCGATCACTGGTTTGGGTTTTGCTCCGGCAGTCAAGGATTACCTGGAGGTGTTAAGCCAGGGTCTGGCGGCGGTCGCGCTTTTTGCAATCGGGTACACGACCAGCGTGCGAGTCATCGTCAAGACAGGGCCACTTATTCTGGTCTTGTCCCTGACCAAGCTGATTGTCGCGCCGGGGCTGGTATTGCTTGCGGCACACCTGGTCGGGCTTGACCCGCTTTGGACGATTGCGGCGACGATATCGGCGGCGGTTCCGACTGCGAAAAACATCTTTCTACTGGCCAAGCACTATGATCAGGAGACCGAGTTGGCGGCGCATACCGTGTCGGCGACATCGTTTCTGTCGGTTGGGACTTTGATTGCGTGGTTGTTCATTCTCCACCATCTCTATCCGACAGCGTTTCAATTGAATTGAGTCTCGGTGGAAATGATTTAAAGGTGTTGCCTCGTTCGCTTGAGCATGGCGGGAGTGACAATGAAGCAGCCTTTGGGCGTGATCCTTGCAGGCGGTCTGGCCACCCGGATGGGCGGTGGCGACAAGGGGCGGCTGCTGTTGGGCGGCAAGCCGCTGGTGTCGCATGTCATGGGCCGTTTGGGCCCGCAAGTGGCGGGACTGGCGCTGAATGCCAACGGTGATCCTGCGCGGTTTGCCGATCTGGGCTTGCCGGTGATTGCAGATTCCATCGAAGGCTTTGCAGGGCCTCTGGCCGGGGTTCTGGCCGGGCTGGACTGGGCCGCAGATCAGGGGGCCGAGGCGATTGTCACCGCCGCTGCCGACACGCCGTTCTTTCCGCGCGATCTGGTGGCGCGGCTCATGGCTGCTGCCGAAGGGCAGGCGCATCCTCTGGTGCTGGCAACCACGCCGCGCACCGGGGAAGAGTTGAAATCGGGTGGCCGGGGCAAGGTGAACCGTCATCCGACCTTTGGCCTGTGGCCGGTGGCTTTGCGTGATGATCTGCGCGCCGCGCTGAGCGAGGGCTTGCGCAAGGTGGTGCTGTGGACCGACCGGCATGAGGGGTGCGAGGCGTTGTTTCCGGTAGGCGAGTTCGACCCGTTTTTCAACGTCAACACGCCCGAGGATCTGGCGATGGCTGAAAATCTGTTGGAGCGGGCATGAAGGTTTATGGCGTCACCGGCTGGAAGAATGCAGGCAAGACCGGGCTGATGGAACGTCTGGTGGCCGAGATCACCGGGCGCGGTTTCAGTGTGTCAACTGTCAAGCATGCGCATCATTCGTTTGACGTGGATCACCCCGGACGCGACAGTTTTCGCCACCGGCAGGCGGGGGCGGCAGAGGTGCTGTTGGCCTCGAAATACCGGGTGGCGCATATGCAGGAGTTGCGCGGTGCGCCGGAACCGGCATTGTCGGAGTTGCTGACGCGGTTGTCGCCGGTCGATCTGGTGCTGATCGAAGGGTACAAGCGCGAACGTCACCCCAAGATCGAGGCCTATCGTGCCGAGCCGGGCAATGAGCTGATTGCGCCGGGGGATGCCAGCATCCGGGCTGTGGCGAGCGATGTGGCGCTTGACCTGGACCGGCCTGTGTTCGATCTGAACGACACCGTGGCCATTGCGGATTTCATCCTGAAAGAGGTCGGTTTGTGACCCCATTCAGGACCTTTGCGATGGTGGACTGGTCGGGTGGCAACGACACCGGGCCACGCCCGCGAAGGGATGCGATCTGGGTCTGTGTGGTGCGGGGCGGGCAGGCCGACGAGCCGGTCTATCTGCGCAACCGGCAGCGGGCCGAAGATTGGCTGGCAGAGTTGATTGCCGCAGAGGTGGCTGCCGGGCGGCGTCTGTTTCTGGGGTTCGATTTTCCGTTCGGCTATCCGCGGGGGTTTGCCCGCGCGATGACCGGAACCGACGATCCGCTGGAGCTGTGGGACTGGTTCGAGGCGCGGATCGAGGACGATCCGGCGGCGAACAACCGGTTCGATCTGGCCGGTGAGATCAATCGGGTGTTCGGGGGCAGGGGACCGTTCTGGATGAACGGGTTGCAACGGGACATCGAGGGGCTGCCGCGCCGCAAGGATGACTATCACAACCCGTTTCCGGATCGCCGCAGGGTCGAGACGCTTGCCAGGGGAAGTTTCACCTGCTGGCAGATGGGTGGCGCGGGCGCGGTGGGCGGACAGGTGATGATGGGCCTGCCCGTTCTGGCACGGTTGCGCCGAAGGTTTGCGGGGCAGGTCGCCGTCTGGCCTTATGAGCCTTTGGACAGGGCGGTGGCGTTTGTCGAGGTCTGGCCGTCGCTGACGCTGGGTGCGGCGCCGGAAGGGCGGATCAGGGATGCCTGGCAGGTCGAACAGGTCGCATTGAATCTGGCAGGCCTTTCGCGGCAAGACTTGGCGCAACAATTGGATGTCAGCGCAGCAGAGGAAGGGTGGATCATGGGTGTGACGCAAGCAAAACCGGATATCGCGCCGCCGCCTTTGAAAAACGATTGTTTCGCCCTACCTGCGGGCGTGAACTGGACGCCGGTTGACGACGCGCTGGCGATGCTGCGCGAGCGGATGCATGCCGTGACCGGGACTGAAAGATTGCCGGTGATGCGGGCGCTGGGCCGGGTGCTGGCCGAAGATGTGGTGGCGCTGCGTTCCAACCCGCCGCTGCCGAATTCGGCGGTCGATGGATATGGCTTTGCCGGGGGCTATCCGGAGGGCGCGCATGTGGTGCCGCTGGCCGAGGGGCGGGCGGCGGCGGGGGTGCCGTTCGACGGGGTTCTGGCCGGGGGGCAGGCGTTGCGCATTCTGACGGGCGCGGCGCTGCCCGAAGGTGTCGATACGGTCATTTTGGAGGAGGACGTGACCGTTCAGGACGGCCATGTCGCGTTTCACGGTCCGTTGAAGCAAGGGGCCAACACGCGCAGGGCGGGCGAGGACGTGGCCGCCGGCGATATTGTCTTGCGCCGGGGGCGCAAGCTGAACGCGGCCGATCTGGCGCTGTTGTCGGCGGTGGGCGTGGCCGTGGCACCGGTGCATCTGCCGCTGCGTGTGGCGGTGGTATCGACCGGTGACGAACTGGTCGAGCCGGGAGACGAAGCGGGACCGGGCCAGATATTCGACGCCAACCGCCCGATGTTGCTGGCGATGGCCGAGCGGTTCGGGTTCGAAACGGTCGATATCGGGCGGGTGCCGGATGACCGGCCCACACTGAGGGCCAGGCTGGACGAGGCCGCCGAAAAGGCGGATGTGATCCTGACCAGCGGCGGGGCGTCTGCCGGGGACGAGGATCATATGTCGGCCCTGCTGCGAGAGGCGGGCGCGATGCAGGAATGGCGCATCGCGCTGAAACCGGGGCGGCCTTTGGCCTTGGGTATCTGGAACGGAACCCCGGTTTTCGGCCTTCCCGGCAATCCGGTGGCGGCGATGGTGTGCACGCTGATCTTTGCGCGGCCCGCGATGGGCCTGCTGGCGGGTGAAGACTGGCAGGAGCCGCAGGGGTTCGACCTGCCTGCCGCGTTCGAAAAGCGCAAGAAGCCAGGGCGGCGGGAATACTTGCGGGCGCGGGTGCGCGAGGGCCGGGTCGAGGTGTTCCGCTCGGAAGGGTCGGGCCGTATCAGCGGGTTGAGCTGGGCTGACGGGCTGGTCGAGATTGGCGACGGCGAGCAGCATATCCGCCCCGGCGATCCGGTGCGGTTCATTCCCTATGGCAGTTTCGGGTTGTAGACCCTGCGACGCCGGTCAGTCGAACGTCCCGGCCACGCGGCCCAGCAGCATGAAGGCGCGCGCGGTTCGGGTTTCGCCAAGGGCCGCGATCTCGGCATCCGTCGCCTCGGGTTCGAAGGCGACGATCATGTGGTCGAAACGGCGCAGGAAATGATGGGCCGCGTCGCGAAAGATCGGGTCCTGTTTCATGCGGCCCGAAGCCAGGGCCAGCGACGAGCGGTCGCGAATGCCGCCCAGACCGGCCACTGCGCGGCCACGGGCACCCTGGGCGAACTGGCGCCAGATTTCGGGGCGTGCCATATCCGGTTTGAGGTCATCCATATAGATGCCTTCCTGACTGAGCAGGGTCAGCACGTCCTGCGCGGCCTGAATGAGCTGCGCGGCCTTGCGGTCTTTCAATGCGCGGCGCAGCGCGGCGAACCCGTCAGTGTCTTCGGCGGTTTCCGGGAAATTGAGGGCGCGAATGAAATCCTCGGTCGCAAGCGGCGGTGCGAGCGCTTCGGCAGGGGTGCCAAGTTCCAGCGTGGTCTGGCCGTTGGATGATCCGGACTTGACTTGCGTCGCCAGTTTGACCTTTTCGGCTGCCCGCGAGGTCGAGAAGGTTGCCAGCGTGGTTTCGGCCTTTTTCGCCGCTGCGACGATCTGGTCGAGCTTTTTGGTGACCGTCGGTTCCTGAATGATCGCGGCGCGCTGCTGTTGCAGGACATAGGCGTTGCGAATCGCGTCGATCGCGGTTTGCAGGCGCTGGCTTTCCTCGCGCATGATGCGGCTGGCGCGCATGGCGGTTGCCGCGACCCATATCATTGCCACCGGCAGAAAGACCGCCAGCATGACGACCAGCGGCCCGCTGGCGGCTTCGTTGCGGGGCATGACGATGAAGACCACGGCGAAGGCCAGCCAAAGTACACTGAGCACGATGGCCGCAATCTCGATCCCGGTGATGGACTGCTTTTGCGGGCGGTCGTAGATGCCAAGCGAAGTCGGGCGGTCCGATTCCTTTTCCGGTGGGGTGCCCGACATGGCCGTGCCCCCCGTCAGGAATACTGGATGGTCAGAATTTCGTAAGACCTCAGGCCGCCGGGCGTATGGACCTCGACGCTGTCGCCTTCGTCCTTGCCAATCAAGGCACGGGCGATGGGCGATTTGATGTTGAGCAGACCACTTTCGATATTGGCCTCGTGCTCACCCACGATCTGCCAGGTCTTTTCTTCGTCCGTGTCCTCGTCGACCAGCGTGACGCGGGCGCCGAACTTGATGGCGCCGGACAGTCTTTTGGGGTCGATCACGTCGGCCAGAGACAGGACGCCTTCGAGTTCCTTGATGCGGCCCTCGATGAAGGACTGCTTTTCGCGCGCCGAGTGGTATTCGGCGTTTTCGGACAGATCGCCATGCTCGCGGGCTTCGGCAATGGCCTTGATGATGGCGGGACGCTCTTCGGATTTGAGTTTTTTCAACTCGGCCTCAAGCGCGGCGAAGCCCGCGGGCGTCATCGGAATCTTTTCCATCGTTACTGTTCCACGCATAAATTGCGTCGCCCCGCCGCGCAATGCGTCGGGGCGACTGGTAGGTTCAGTCAATACCTGAACCAAATGGACGGCAGAATGCAAGGGGTCAGCACGCGCCGACGCGCGGAATACGGCCTAATCGTAGGCGACCACCTCGAATTCGATGCCGTTGTCATCGTCAAAGTAGAACCGCCGTCCGGGTTCGTAATCGGCGTGGTTGTGGGGTTCGAATCCGGCGGCGCGGACCTTTTGTTCGGTGGCGTCCAGGTCTTCGACAACGACGCCCACGTGATTCAGGCCGCCAACGATGTCATAGCTGCTTTCGCCTGATGGCCTGGGGGATTGGGGTGCATATAGCGCCAGATAGGTATGCGTGTTGCCGACATGAACCGTGTAACCGCCCGCCTTGGCCGAGCCTTCCCAGCGGGTTTTCCAGCCGAACACATCCTGCATCCAGGCGGCGGTCGATTTGGGGTCGCTGACGGTGAAATTCGTGTGTTCCAGTGTTGCAGGCATGATTGCTCCCTTTCGAATTCGGGTCTTGTCACGACTCACCCTAATTTCTAAACCTAACTTTAGGTCAAGGAATTTTTCCGGAGTTGAGAGATGGCGGTGTCAGAGGGGCTTTCCATCGGCGCATTGGCGCGGCGGACCGGTCTGGCGGTGTCGGCGATCCGCTATTACGAAGCGCAGAACCTGATTTCGCCCTGGCGCAATGCGGGTGGGCAGCGGCGGTATCAGCGTGCAGATATCCGGAGGCTGAGTTTCGTGATGATCGCACAGCAATTCGGCCTGTCGTTGCCGGAGATCCGCGAGGTTCTGGCCGACCTGCCGGGAAACCGGACGCCAACACCGCAGGACTGGAAACGGATCAGCAAGGGGTTGCGGGCACATCTGGACAGCCGAATCGATACCCTGATCCGGTTGCGCGACAACCTGGACGGATGCATCGGGTGCGGCTGTCTGAGCTTGCCGAAATGCAGGCTGTACAACCCCGATGACAGGGCAAAATCCCGTGGTAGCGGTCCCAGATACCTCATGGGCGACGCACCAGAGGGCTGAACTGCCGCATTGCAGCGATTTTACGCCGTGTTTCGATTGACCAAGGTCTTTCACAACGGGTAATCACGCGTGAAACAAAATTGCGCAGATCACGCGTTGAGAGCGCCAATTCGGAAAGTCAGCGAAGGAGCCCACGATGGCCGAAATTGAACGCGAAGCGATGGAATATGACGTGGTGATCGTGGGCGCGGGTCCTGCGGGCCTGTCGGCGGCCATCCGTCTGAAGCAGCTGGATGCGGACCTGAACGTCGTCGTTCTGGAAAAGGGCTCGGAAGTGGGCGCTCATATCCTGTCGGGCGCGGTTCTTGACCCTTGCGGTCTGGATGCGCTGATCCCCGACTGGAAGGAAAAGGGTGCGCCGCTGAACACACCGGTGCACGAAGACAACTTCTATATGCTGGGTGAAGCTGGTCAGATCCGCATTCCGAACTTCCCGATGCCGCCGCTGATGAACAACCACGGCAACTACATCGTCTCGATGGGCAATGTCTGTCGCTGGATGGCCGAGCAGGCCGAAGAACTGGGCGTCGAGATCTTCCCCGGCATGTCCTGTTCCGAGCTGGTTTATGGCGACAATGGCGAAGTCAAGGGCGTCGTGGCCGGTGTCTTTGGTCTTGAGGCTGATGGATCTTACGGGCCGAATACCGAGCCGGGCATGGAGCTGCACGGCAAATACGTCTTCCTGTCGGAAGGTGTGCGCGGTTCGCTGTCCAAGGAGGTGATCGCCAAGTACGACCTGCAGGCCGGGAAAGAGCCGCAGAAATACGGCGTTGGCATGAAGGAGATATGGGAGATCGATCCGGCCAAGCACAAGGAAGGCACCGTGACCCACACGATGGGCTGGCCTCTGGGGGGCAACGCAGGCGGTGGGTCGTTCATCTATCACCTTGAAAACAATCAGGTCTATGTCGGTTTTGTGGTTCATCTGAACTACAAGAACCCGCACCTGTACCCCTATATGGAATTCCAGCGCTTCAAGCATCACCCGATGGTGGCCGAGCTGCTGAAGGGCGGCAAGCGCGTGGCCTATGGCGCGCGGGCGATCACCGAAGGCGGTCTGCAATCGATGCCGAAGCTGGTGGCGCCTGGTGTGGCGCTGCTGGGCTGTTCGGCGGGCATGGTCAACGTGCCGCGCATCAAGGGCAACCACAACGCGATGCTGTCGGGCAAGGCAGCCGCCGAGGCGGCCTATGACGCGATCAAGGCAGAGCGTTCGGGCGATGAACTGACCGCTTACGAGGCCGATGTGCGCAATGGCGCGATTGGCAAGGACCTGAAGAAGGTGCGCAACGTCAAGCCGATGTGGTCCAAGTGGGGGATGATCCCCTCGCTGGTGCTGGGTGGTCTGGACATGTGGACCAACACATTGGGCTTTTCGTTCTTTGGTACGCTGGGGCATGGCAAGAACGATGCCCAGTCGACCGAAGAAGCCAGCAAGCACAAGCCCATCGATTATCCCAAGCCCGATGGCACGCTGTCCTTTGACCGGCTGACCAACGTGTCCTTTGCCATGACCAACCACGAGGAAAGCCAGCCCTGCCACCTGCGGCTGGCCGATCCGGATATCCCGGTCAAGGTCAACCTGCCGAAATTCGCCGAACCGGCGCAGCGGTATTGCCCGGCGGGCGTTTACGAGATGGTCGAGGAAGACGGCAAGGAGCCTCGGTTCGTGATCAACTTTCAGAACTGTGTCCACTGCAAGACCTGCGACATCAAGGATCCCAGCCAGAACATCACCTGGACCACGCCGCAGGGCGGGGATGGCCCGAACTATCCAAATATGTAAGCAAGAAACCGGGCAATGGCGGGGACGTGAAAGCTCTGCCATTGCCTCTTTACCGCCGAGGCCCTAGCTTGTGTCCGGAATAACGACAAAAGGCAGGATTGCGGTGTTCTCCTTGGTACGACATGCGGCAGGTGCCGCACTTGCGGTTGCGATGGCCCTACCAACGACGGCATTGGCCGACTCGGGGGCCGGGGCGTATCTGGCAGGGCGCCAATCGGTGTATCGCAACGATTATGAAGCGGCGGCGCGGTATTTTGTTCAGGCGCTTGCCATTGATCCGGCCAATCCCGCTTTGATGGAAAACGTGGTTCTGGCGCAGTTGTCGCTGGGGGACCTGAAACGCGCCTATACCGTTGCGCAAGAAATGGAGGCGCAGGGTTTGCGCAGCCAGGTCGCGCATATGGTGGTCGTGGCCAACCTGATCTCGGAAGGGCGGTACAAGGAGATACTGGAGCGGGACCCCGAAACCATGGGGATCGGACCGCTGGTCGATGGCCTGGTGACGGCCTGGGCATATATGGGCGACGGGGCCGTATCCAAGGCGCTGGAACAGTTCGACAAGGTTTCAGAACAGAACGGATTGCGGGACTTTGCCCGTTATCACAAGGCTTTGGCGCTGGCTTCGGTCGGTGATTATGAAGGCGCGGAAGCGATCTTTGCCGCCGATGAGGGACGGGTATCGCGGATGTCGCGCCGCGCGGTTCTGGCGCGCGCCGAAGTTCTTTCGCAACTGGACCGCAATGAGCAGGCACTGGCAAATCTGGCCGAGGTGTTCGCGGGGCGTGCCGACCCTGCGTTGCAAGCCGTGTCGGAACAGCTTGAGGCCGGTGAGAAGCTGCCATTCACCCATGCGCGCTCAGCGGCTGACGGGATGGCCGAGGTATTCTTTTCCATCGGTACGGCGCTCAATAACGAGGCGGCGCATGATTACGTTCTGGTCTATTCCCGCACCGCAACTTTCCTGCGCCCCGATCACATCGATGCGCTGCTGTTGAGTGCCGAGTTGCTGGATGGGTTGGGTCAGTATGATCTGGCGGTTGCGACCTATAAGATGGTGCCACCCGACGGGCCGGATTATCATGCGGCGGAACTGGGGCGGGCCGAGGCCTTGCGCCGGTCGGCCAAGCCCGATGCCGCCATCGAGGTGCTGGAGCAGCTGGCGCAGCACTATCCCAACCTTCCGGTTGTCCACAGCGCGCTGGGTGATTTGCAGCGGCAGCAGGAAAAGTACTCCGAAGCCGTGGCCGCGTATGACAAGGCGCTTGAACTGTTGGAAGAGGGGTCGGGCGGTCAATGGTTCCTGCACTATGCGCGCGGAATAAGCCATGAGCGCCTGAAACATTGGGATGCGGCCGAAGCCGATTTCCGCGCGGCGCTGGAGCTAAGCCCGGATCAGCCGCAAGTGTTGAACTATCTGGGCTATTCGCTGGTCGAGCGGCGGGAAAAGCTGGATGAAGCGCTGGAGATGATCCAGCGCGCGGTGCTGGCGCAGCCTGACAGCGGCTATATCGTGGACAGTCTGGGCTGGGTCCTGTTCCGGCTTGGGCGCTATGACGAGGCGGTCGGGCATATGGAGCGCGCGGTTGAGTTGATGCCCATCGACCCGGTCGTGAACGACCACCTGGGTGATGTGTACTGGGCCGTCAGCCGCGCGCGCGAGGCCGAGTTCCAGTGGAAACGCGCCCTGTCGTTCATAGATCCCGAAGACACCGATGGCGAGGCCGACCCCGAACGCATTCGCCGCAAGCTGGATATCGGTCTGGATGCGGTGTTGCAGGAAGAGGGCGCGGACCCCTTGCAGGTGGCCAATGACGGTTGAGGCCTTTGCGCCCGCCAAGATCAACCTGACCCTTCATGTCACCGGCCAACGCGACGATGGCTATCACCTGCTGGATTCGCTGGTGGTGTTTGCCGATATCGGAGATCGCCTGGAGTTTTCCGCCGGGTCCGGCCTGACGATGGACGTCACTGGCGAACATGCAGAGGGCGTCCCGGTCGACAGTCGCAATCTGGTCTGGCAAGCGGCCGAGGCGATGGGATGG
Source organism: Ruegeria sp. CI1 (assembly GCF_056536925.1). Lineage (NCBI taxonomy): Bacteria > Pseudomonadati > Pseudomonadota > Alphaproteobacteria > Rhodobacterales > Roseobacteraceae > Ruegeria > Ruegeria sp. CI1. The sequence continues at coordinate 273,209 of NZ_JBQFQP010000003.1, forward strand.
CGCGGCCATGTTCGCCTGAACAAGGTTCTGCCGCACGGTGCCGGGATCGGGGGCGGTTCGTCGGATGCGGCGGCGACGCTTTGGGCCTTGTCCGGACAGGGTATCGAAATCCCCGAGGGACTGGCGCTGTCATTGGGGGCTGACGTGCCTGTTTGCTTGTCCGCGCGCGCGGCACGGATGCAGGGGATTGGCGAGCAGGTTTCACCGGTCGACCTGCCCCACCTGCCGGCGCTTTTGGTCAATCCCGGTGTGGCGGTGCCGACCGGTGCGGTGTTTGGTGCGCTTGCCTGGCGCGACAATGCCGCGATGCCGGATGACATCCCGGATTTCGGTGAACCAGCCGATTGCGCGGATTGGTTAAGTCAGCAACGGAATGATCTGGAAATTCCGGCCATGGGTGTGGCGCGAGAGATCGAGCGCGTTCTTGACGAACTGAGGATGACGTCACGGGCGCTGCTGGCCCGCATGTCGGGGTCAGGGTCAACCTGTTTTGCGTTGTACCCCACGATGAAGGACGCGCATTTCGCGGCCTACGAGATCGGCGTGGCCTATCCCGATTGGTGGTGCCGCGCGGTGCAGCTTAATTGAGGCGCGAAACCACGTAATCGGCCAGATCGTGCAGCAGGCCGCGAAGTTCGTGATCGGGAAGCACGCCCAGCGCCGCCTTTGCCTTGGCCGCCCAACGGAGGGCATCGGCGCGGGTTTCGTCCAGCGTCCGGTATTTGTGCATGAGCTTCAGGGCGTGTTCCAGATCGCCGTCCTGCTGGCGGCCCTTTTCGATCGTGCGCTGCCAGAAGGCGTGTTCGTCCGTCGTCGCCTGCGCTACCGCCTTGATGACCGGCAGCGTCAGCTTGCGTTCGCGGAAATCGTCGCCCACGTTCTTGCCTGTGGCCGTGCTGTCGCCTTGATAATCGAGCAGGTCGTCGGCGATCTGAAAGGCGATGCCCAGTGCATCGCCATAATCGTAAAGCGCGCGCACCTGTTCCTCGGTTGCGCCTGCGATGACGCCGCCGACCTCGGTTGCCGCCGAAAACAGGGCCGCCGTCTTGCCGCGCACCACTTGCAGATACACGCTTTCGTCGGTGCGCAGGTCGGTCGCGGCGGTCATTTGCAGCACCTCGCCCTCGGCAATCGTGGCCGAGGCATTGGCGAGAATGTCCAGCACCCGAAGCGAGCCGGTTTCGACCATCAGCTGGAAACTGCGGGAAAACAGGTAGTCGCCGACCAGAACAGAGCTTTTGTTGTCCCACAGCAGGTTGGCTGTGGGGCGCCCACGCCGCTGGGCGCTTTCGTCGACCACGTCGTCATGCAGAAGGGTGGCGGTGTGGATGAATTCGACCGTGGCGGCGAGGCGGATGTGATGGTCGCCGGAATATCCGAACAGCCGTGCCGCAGCCAGCGTCAGCATCGGGCGCAGGCGCTTGCCGCCTGCTTCGACCAGATGGGCAGTCACCTCGGGGATGCGCGGCGCGTGTTTCGAGGCCATGCGAACGCGGATCAACTCGTTCACGGCGTCCATCTCGGCGGCCAGCAGCTCCGCCAGCCTTTCATGCGGTTTCGAAATTGTGCTGATGTCCATCACACTCCTGATACAAGGCTCGACTTTCGCCCTACCTTGCCCTTACATCCATCCCCATGAAAGAACTTCTGCGCACCACCGATCCGACCATCATGGCTTTTGCTTCCGCTCTTCTTAGGGGCGAGGATATAGACTGCTTTGAGATAGACGTAAATATGAGCGTACTTGAAGGCGGGATCGGGATATTCCCGCGCCGACTGATGGTGCGGGTCGATGATTTCGACCGGGCCGTCCGGGCGATGAAAGACAACGAGATCCCGTTGGGCCGATGACGGGGTTCGCGGAACACGATCTGACCCGCAACGATTTTCTTGGCGGACGTGTCCGCCTGTGGCAGCCGCACAAGGGATATCGGGCCGGTGTCGATCCGGTTTATCTGGCGGCATCGGTTCCGGCGCGGGCGGGCCAATCGGTGCTGGAGCTTGGGTGCGGAGCAGGGGCGGCTATCCTGTGTCTGGCAGCACGGGTGGGCGGGATGACCCTGACCGGTGTGGAGCTGCAACCAGCTTATGCGGAACTGGCGCATCGCAATGGCGAGGAGAACGGCGTCGGCCTGGAGGTCGTGGAGGCGGATCTTGCCGAGTTGCCCATTGATCTGCGCCAGCGCCAGTTCGACCATGTCATTGCGAACCCCCCGTATTTCCGTGCTGGCGCGCACAGCCCTTCGAAAGATGCGGGGCGGCATGTCGCCATGGGAGAGCGGACGCCGTTGGATACGTGGTTCGCGGTTGCGGCAAAACGTCTGGCGCCGCGCGGCTATTTGCACATGATCCAGCGTGCCGACCGCTTGCCGGAAATGCTGGCCGCCTGTACGGGGAGGTTGGGGTCGGTCGAGGTCCTGCCCCTGTCGCCACGTCTGGGCAGGGCACCGGAGTTGTTGATCCTGCGGGCGCAAAAGGGTGGTCGGGCGGCGTTTGTTCTGCACGCGCCGGTGATTCTTCACATGGGCGAGAAACACCTGCGCGACGAGGATCATTACACGCCCGAAATCGCTGCGGTTCAGCGCGAAGGGGCACCTATGCAATGGCCCAAGACACGATAAGCGGCCAATGGCCGAAATTGAAGAATTTGTGACAGATTCGGTGCTGATCCCGCGTGACAGTCAGAATACGATATGCTCAACTTGAATTGTACAAATCACTGACAAGGAGGATCGCCATGAGCGTGAGCGCACATCTGACCGAACTGAAACGGAAGCATGCTAACCTCAGTGTCGAAGTAGAAGAAGCCCAGCGCTCCCCAGGTATCGATGATCTTCACATCGCTCAACTCAAGAAGCAGAAACTCAAACTGAAAGAAGAGATCGAACGTCTTTCAAGCTAAGATTTGAGGCTGGCGCGTGCCGCGATGGCGGCACCGCTGGTTATCAGCAGAGCTGCGATCGCCAGCACCCAGGAGGGCGCGGCGATACCGGCCAGAACCAGCACTAAGGTAGACAACAGCGGCGCAGCATAAGAACTGGTGCCGAGCATCTGAATGTCGCCGTGTTTTACCCCGATATCCCAGACATAGAAGGCCAGCCCGACGGGGCCGAGACCGAGTGCCACAGACGAGGCCCAGGCCAGTGTCGTTTGCGGCCAGACCGTTTCTTCGACCGCGAAATGCAGGCCCCATGACGCAAGTGCCGTCAGAACGCAGAAAACCGCAACCGAACTGGTGGGCACCTTGCCCAATCGCCTGGACAGAACCGAATAGCCCGACCAGGTGAGTGCGCAGAGCAGGGCCAGCAGATAGCCGGGAAGGTACTGAGCCTGAAACCCGGCGCTTCCACCGCCGGTGATGATCAGCGCCGCGCCGGAAAAGCCAAGAACGGCGCCGATCAGGTGACCAGCGTGCAGGCGCTCTCCGGGCAGCAATCCCGAAAACAGGACGATGAGCAGGGGCCAGAGATAGGCAATCAGACCAGCCTCGGCGGCTGGGGCCATGCGCAGCGCCGAAAAATACAGTGCGTGATAGCCGAACAACCCCATCGCGCCGAACAGAAAAACCGTCCAGCGTACATCCTTCAGTTGCGACAGCCCGCCGGTCCGTGCCGTCCAGATCAGGCCCAGCGTGCCGCCGATGCTGAAACAGATCGCGTTGAGCAGCAGCGGCGGCGTCGGGGTCGAACCCACGGTGAACAGGGCGAGCAGTGCCCAAAGGAGGACAGCGACAAAGCCGATTGTCGTGGCGCGATTGCGGGTCATTTCGGGGGAATATCCTCGACCGGTATGATTTCGAATTCGTCCGAGATATGCGCGGTCTTTTCTATCTCTGCAAGAAACCAGTCCCGGAATGCTGCGATTTGAGGGCGGGTTTCGGCGCCTTTGAGGCATAGGAACCGAAATCGGGCTCTGGTCTCGATGGCAATCTTGAAAGGGGCGACCAACCGGCCCTCGAGCATGTCCTTGAGGATCATTGGCCGCCGCCCCAGCGCGACACCGACACCCGCCACAGCCGCGTCTATGGCGTGATCGGCGTGCGAAAAATGGGCGCCATGGGTCGGGGTGAAATCGATTCCGACGGCGCGAAACCATGTGGGCCAGTCGCAGGGCGGGTTCAGAAAGCCGATCGAATCGTCATGGATCAGCGGTGCCTGCGTCAGGCTTTGTGGTGTCGGGAACCGTTCGGCCAGATCAGGGGTCATGACCGGTGTCAGCCACTCCTTTCTGACCGGAACCGAGTACAGCTCGTCGTCTTGTACATAGCCAAAGCGGATCGCGACGTCGACGTCGTCCCGGTTCAGGTCCAGATTGCGCAGGGTGGCCGAAAACCGCAGATCGATTTCGGGATGCGCGCGGGCGAATTCGTATAGGCGGGGCGCGAGCCATTTGGCGGTCAGGGCTGGCCCTGCGGTCACCGTGAGCGTCGTGTTGTCCAGCAGGCGGCGGGTGGATGTCCACGCGGATTGCAGGGTGGCGAACCCTTCGGCCGCGCCGGGGGCCAGCGCCTTGCCCGCGTTGGTCAGTTCGACGGCACGGTTGAGGCGGCGAAACAGCGGCCGGCCCAAGTGGTCTTCGAGCGACTTGATCTGAAAGGACAGGGCGGCCGGAGTGACATTCAACTCGTCCGCGGCCTTGGCGAAAGACATGTGACGCGCGGCGGCATCAAAGGCGCGCAAGGCGGTCAGAGGGGGAAGGCGGTCACTCATACTCAGTTAAGTAAAACTAAATCGAAGAGTTGAAAAGTCTCGTTTGTGGAAGATGAAACAGTGCCGCATGCTGATGGCAAGTCAAAGTATACTGAATCGAAAGGATGCCAGACATGATCGAGATGACAGCCATGGCCGCGACCCGGTGTGCGTTTCGACGCGCGCATGAAGAGCGAGGCAAAACGGTCAGACGGGTTATTGCATGGTTCATGGGTTCCCGCTGAACGCAGCGCGCGCGTTCTTACGGGATAAAAAAGGGCCGGTCCGTTGGGACCGGCCCGATTTCATTTCCGGTGCTCGTGTTCAGACGAAGAACTGCGCGCCGTTGGCCGAGATGGTCGAGCCATTGATGAACTGCGAATCGTCGGATGCCAGGAACGTCACGCAGCGTGCGATTTCTTCGGGTTCACCCAGACGGCCTGCGGGGATCTGGCCGATGATCGCCTCGCGCACCTTCTCTGGCACGGCCATCACCATTTCGGTGGCGATATAGCCGGGGCAGATCGCGTTGGCGGTGATGCCTGCGCGTGCGCCTTCCTGAGCCAGAGATTTGACGATACCCAGATCGCCGGCCTTGGTGGCGGCATAGTTCACCTGTGCGAACTGACCTTTTTGACCGTTGATCGAGCTGATCACGATGATGCGGCCAAACTTGCGTTCGCGCATGCCGGGCCAGATCGGGTGCACGGTGTTGAACACGCCGGTCAGGTTCGTGTCGATCACCTGGTGCCACTGTTCCGGGGTCATCTTGTGGAACGGCGCATCGCGGGTAATGCCGGCGTTGGCGACCACAATGTCGATCGGGCCGACCTCGGCCTCGACCTTGGCGATGCCCGCCTTGGATTCATCGTAATCGGCGACATTCCACTTGTAGGTGGCGATGCCGGTTTCTTCGGTGAACTTTGCCGCAGCTTCGTCATTGCCTGCATAGGTGGCTGCGACGTTGTACCCTTCGGCTTTGAGCGCCTTGGAAATTGCTGCGCCGATACCGCGGGAGCCGCCGGTGACGAGTGCTGTACGTGCCATAGAGAATTCCTCCGATTAGAGTTGTCTTGGTAATCTTGCTACAAACTATGCCGCAGATGCGCAATATTGTTTCGCGAAGTAATTCAGGGCTTTCGTGCAAATATTGTCGCAGGTGCAGCAAAAAATCGCGGTGTCAAAGAAAAAGGCGCCCGAAAGCGCCTTTGACTATTTGCGGTGACAGAGCACTCAGTCGCGCTCCACGCACAGGGCAACGCCCATGCCGCCGCCGATGCAGAGGGTCGCAAGACCTTTCTTGGCGTCGCGGCGCTTCATCTCGAACAGCAGCGTATTCAGAACGCGACAGCCCGAAGCGCCGATCGGGTGGCCGATGGCAATTGCGCCGCCGTTGACATTCACGATGGCCGGATCCCAGCCCATGTCCTTGTTCACGGCGCAGGCCTGCGCGGCAAAGGCTTCGTTCGCCTCGACCAGATCCAGATCGTCAACCGACCAGCCGGCTTTCTCCAGCGCCTTGCGCGAGGCATAGATCGGGCCGACGCCCATGATCGACGGGTCCAGTCCGGCGGTCGCATAAGAGGCGATACGGGCCAGAGGCTGGATGCCGCGCTTTTCGGCGTTTTCAGCCGACATCAGCAGCGTGGCCGCAGCGCCGTCGTTCAGACCCGAAGCGTTTGCGGCTGTGACCGAGCCGTCCTTGGTAAAGGCGGGGCGCAGCTTTGCCATGGCTTCCATCGTTGCGCCGTGACGGATGTATTCGTCGCTGTCCATCACGATGTCGCCCTTGCGGGTCTTGATGGTAAACGGCGTGATTTCGTCCTTGAATTTGCCTGCCTTCTGCGCCGCTTCGGCCTTGTTTTGCGAGGCGACGGCGAACTCGTCCTGCATGTCGCGGCTGATCTGCCATTTTTCGGCAACATTCTCGGCGGTCTGGCCCATGTGATAGCCGTTGAAGGCATCCCACAGACCATCGCGGATCATGGTGTCGATGTATTTCATGTCGCCCATCTTGTGACCGGCGCGCAGAGCGGCGGCGTGAGGCGAAAGGGTCATGTTTTCCTGGCCGCCTGCACAGACGATTTCGGCATCGCCCAGCATGATGTGCTGCGCGCCCAGCGCCACGGCGCGCAGACCCGAGCCGCACACCTGGTTGATGCCCCAGGCGGCGCTTTCCTGTGGCAGGCCAGCGTTGATGTGGGCCTGGCGGGCAGGGTTCTGGCCTTGGGCGGCGGTCAGGACCTGACCCATGATGGTTTCGCTGATTTCGCCCTTGTCGACACCGGCGCGTTCAACGACCGCTTCGAGAACGGCTGCGCCAAGGTCATGTGCGGGGGTGTTCGCAAATGAGCCGCCAAAACTGCCGACGCCGGTCCGTGCGGCGGATGCGATTACTACGTTGGTCATTCAGTCAATCCTTTACCGTCATAGTCTTTCGGGAAATTTGACGGCGCAGGTCATCGGGACGGCATCCCTCAGAATGCAGAGCGCCTCGTTATCCCCCGCTCTAACACCCATTGCCATAGCGCAATGCTGCAGTTGCAGCAACGGTCAGCTTGTCTCAGTTCGATATTTCAGGCGGTGTTTCGCTGTTGCGGCAAGGCCTTAAGCGCTGGCCCGTTCATCATTTTTTGTCTTCCAGGGCGGTGCGACGGAGGGGGCGCCATACAGGAATCCCTGCAGGCAATCGACACCGTGGCGCACCAGAAACTCGGCCTCTTCCCGGGTTTCGACCGATTCGGCCGTGACGAGTATGTCGAATTCGCGGGCGACGGCGATCAAAGCCCGGATCAGGGTTTGATTGTCAGGATTCTGGTCGACGCCGCGAACGAATTGGCCATCGATTTTGGCCGCGTCGAACAGGAAGTCGCGGAAATGGCGAAAGCTGAAAGTGCTTGACCCGTAGTCGTCCAGTGCAAAGGCAATCCCACGGGTCTGCAACCGATCCATGAAATCGATGACCAGTTCGGGAACCTGCATGGCTGATTTTTCCGTGATTTCCAGAATCAGCCGCTCACCCAGCGTCGGGTTCTTGGTCAGGAATCTATCCAGCACCGCAGACCAACGGGAATACCCGATTGAGCGGGCCGACATGTTGATCGACAGCCGAATATCGGGATTGTGCGCCATCTGGCGCAGCCCGATTTCCAGCGCGATACAGTCCAGTTCCCGGCCAACTTCGGTGTCTTCGACCTGTGGCATGAACTCCTTTGCCGGGATGATCCGGCCGGTTTCGTCCAGAACCCTTATGAATGCTTCGTAAAACGCCGGTGTATTGGGCGGCGTGGCCTGAACGGCGGGCTGATAGGCGAGCATGCATTGCTTGTGCTTGACCGCTTCGGTCACCATTTGCAGAACCGACCGGTCCCGACCCGCCACCGCTGCACTCAGGGGGGTTTCCGTCCCGTCGGATACCGCCTTTTTGAACCTGCGTTTTTGCATTCCGCCAACCGAATCCTGTCAACACACGGCAGCAGTCTCGGGGCCGAGTGGTGAAGTATCGGTTAACTTTCGCTTTTTATGAAAATGTTGTGGAGGTTCAGCGCGTCGACAGGTGCGCCAGAACCGCGCTCGTCACCGCTCCGAGGGTTCCGAGGCTCATCAGGCCGTACCCGGCGAGGATAATTGCGGCAGGGAAAGCGCCCAGAGCGGCGATCATTGTCAGGGCCAGCCCGATCAGCCCGATTGCGACCGAAAAAACAAACACTCTGCTCATACTCGACTCCGACGGGCACCTGAACTGCATCGCCTTCATATGGGGGTTTGGCGGTCCGGATTTCAAGCACGGCCGCAAGCGACCCCCGGTCAGGAAGCCTGCTGTGAGCCGGAAATGGCTGGGTCGCCGGACCCTTCAAATCCCGGCGTGCCCTGCAAGTGGGGATGGCGGGCAAGGTGCTTTGCCTTGATCCGGTCCGAGGTGTCGCGGCTGCCGTCATGGCTGTAGCCCGGGGGGCCAAAGGCATAGGCCAGGCGTTGCCGCAGATTCAGCCCAGGTTGTGCGATGTCCCGGAATATGGCCACCCATTCGTGAAAGGCCACGCGAAGGGGATTGAAGGTGCCAATGTTGTGGACCAGCCCATAGTCCACCTTTTCGCTCGCCTGTTCGGGGACAAAGGTGCCGAACATCCGGTCCCATATGATGAACACGCCGGCATAGTTGCAATCCAGATAGCGCGCGTTGCGCCCGTGATGCACCCGGTGATGGCTGGGGGTGTTCATCACCGCCTCGAACCAGCGGGGCATCTTGCCGATGGCCTCGGTGTGGATCCAGAACTGATAGATCAGGTTCAGGCCGCCGCAGAACAGCACCATCGCCGGGTGAAAGCCCAGCAGGATGAGCGGCGCGCGTACCACCATCATGAAGGTGAACGTATAGGTCCAGGTCTGTCGCAGGGCGGTGGTGAGATTGTAGTGCTGCGAGCTGTGGTGGTTCACATGGCTGGCCCAGACCCATCGGATGCGGTGGCCGAAGCGGTGCACCCAATAGTAGCGCAGGTCGTCGAGGACAAAGCACAATAGAACAACAGGGAGGGAGGCACCCAGATCAAGCGGGGTCAGGCGCCACAGCCACATGAAGAAAGCCCAGGCGATGAAGCCCAGCAAAAGCCCCGAGGCGACATTGCCCGCCCCCATGATCAGCGAGGTCACGGCGTCGCGGGTTTCATACCGCCCGCCCCGGCCTTTGAGGGCGATCCACTGAAACTCGGCCATGATCGCGGCGATGAAGAACGGCACCGCCCATTGGACGACATCGGGATAGGTGATCTGGTCTGTCATGGCTGTCTCAACAGGTTTTTCCAGTGCGGGCGTTCGGTTTCGTCCAGCCGGACGAGTGTTTGTGGCGCGCCGAAATCGTGGAAGAAGAAATGCACCCCTTGCGGATGATCCAGCCAGTCAAAGTCAAAAAGGCGCCGGCCCACCGTGTCGGCCCCGAAGGACCACAGCAGTCCGGGGCCCGTGTCGGTGCGCACCAGCGCGGCGTGGCCGCAATGGTTGAGCGTTGCGTCGATGATGCGGTCTTCGGGAAAGTGGCGCGCCCATTCCGCGCGTACGCTGTCGGGTGTCAGAACGCGCAGGTTCGAGCGACCCGACAGGTGCAGAACCACGGCGATCCCTGCGATGCCGCCGACGACCAAGAGTAACAGTATTTCCAGCGGCATCGGTGCCTCCCGGCGACAATCTGCAAATGCGGCGGGAAACTGTCAAAGGTGGCGTGGCGTCAGCTTGGCTGCATCCGGTTCAGAACCTCGTGCCGGACGACGCGTTCGACGAACGGCCCGAGCCCGCTTGGCCCCGAGGCACGGTCCTTGAGGTGGATGGAGATGTCGGGACGCCGCGATGCGATGATCCCGACAAGGGCACCGCGTGTGGCATCGTCAAGCCCGGCCCCCATGATCGCGCAGGCAATGCGGGGTTCGGTTTCCAACTGACGGATCACTTCGGCCTGATCATGGGCGCCCAGCCATTCGATGGGCAGATGTTCCAGTTGACGCGCCACGTCGCCGATCACGTTCGGCAGGCGTCCTATCAGCAAAACCACGGGTTTCATCGCTACCTCCTTTCCCCGGCTGCACGCAAAGACCGGCTCGGATGGAGCCGGTTTCAGTTTAGCACAAAACAGGAAAGAAGTGTTCTTAGTTGGAAATTGTGAAGGTTCCCGATTCACCCTTGCCCTTGTTGCGCGTAAAGGTGACCTGATTGCCGTCGATTGAAACCTTTTGGCAATCCTCGGGAAGGGCCTTGTCGCCAACCACTACATTTCGGCACCAGTAGCGTTTGTTCCACACCCAGGCACCCACGACCTTGGCATTGTCTTTGCCAACGCCCGAGATCTTTCCGTCTGCCGATACCATTACCCAAGTGTTCCCGCTGACAAGTTTCTTGCCAACGACCGCATCCATGAATTGTTGCTTCTTTTTGATCTCCTTGGCGTTGGCGCCAGTCGCCGCAAACAGAACGATGCTGGCCGCAACGGCCAAGTGCGAAACAATTCTCATAGCTATTCTCCTTTAAAAAACGCTCGGAGAATAACACGATTCGGTCGTTTTTGGCCTGATTGTTTAGCTATTGGCGCCAATCAACTCGGAAACGATCGCCTTGGCGCTGTCTGAATTCCATTCGGCGTCACCGATCAGGCGGGCGATCTCGTTGCCTTCGGGATCGAGAATCACCGTGATCGGCAATCCGATGACGCCCATCTCGCGTGCGACCGCCTGTTTCGGATCCTGATGGCGCGGAAGGTTGGTGATGCCATTTTCTTCGAAAAATTTCTTGATGCCCGCGGGCGAATTGCGACCCGTGGCAAGTGTCAGGACCTCGAACTTGTCGCCACCGAATTCTTCCTGCAACTCGGCGATCTGGGGCATTTCCTTGCGGCAGGGCGCGCACCAGGTGGCCCAGAAGTTCAGCAGGACATATTTGCCGCGATAATCGGCGATTGAGCCGGTACCCTTGTCATCCTCCAGCTGGAATTCGACGACTTCGACCGGTTTGGGCTGGGAATGCACGATCAGACGCTTGAGGCTGCCGTCGCGCAGCGCTTCGAGCGTTGCGACATCCGCGCCCATTGCGGTGTTTGCACCCAGCGCGAGGGCCATATAAAGGGGGATCAGACGAAATAGGCGCATATCAACTCCGGGTTTTCCAGCATGACCGATCAATCCTCGAACCAGATGTGGGGCGGCCGCTTTGCCGCCGGTCCAGACGCGATCATGGAAGCAATCAATGCTTCGATCGGGTTCGACAAGCGGATGGCGGCGCAAGACATTGCCGGTTCGCGGGCCCATGCCGCCATGCTGGCCGCGACGGGCGTAATTAGTGATAGTGACGCCAAGGCCATTCGGGAAGGGCTGCTCACCGTTTTGTCAGAAATTCAGGACGGAGAGTTTCAGTTTTCCACCGCGCTGGAAGACATTCACATGAATGTCGAGGCGCGACTGAAGGAGATCATCGGCGAACCGGCGGGTCGTTTGCACACGGGTCGCTCGCGCAATGACCAGGTGGCGACAGATTTCAAACTCTGGGTTCGGGACCAGCTGGATGCCGCCGAATCCGGTCTTCTGGCCCTGATCCGCGCGCTTTTGGCGCAGGCCGAGGCCGGGGCCGATTGGGTCATGCCGGGCTTTACCCACCTGCAAACCGCACAGCCGGTGACATGGGGTCATCACATGATGGCCTATGTCGAGATGTTTGGCCGTGACCTGAGCCGCGTCCGCGATGCCCGCGCGCGGATGAACGAATCGCCGTTGGGAGCAGCGGCGCTGGCGGGTACCTCTTTCCCGATTGATCGGCGCATGACGGCCGAGGCGTTGGGCTTTGACCGTCCCGCCGCGAATTCGCTGGATGCCGTCAGCGACCGTGACTTTGCGCTGGAATTCCTGTCGGTGGCTTCGATCAGCGCCGTGCATCTGTCGCGGTTTGCCGAGGAACTGGTGATCTGGTCGTCGGCCCAGTTCCGCTTTGTGATCCTCAGCGACCGGTTCTCGACCGGGTCGTCGATTATGCCGCAGAAAAAGAACCCCGACGCAGCCGAGCTGATCCGGGCCAAGGTGGGCCGGATATTTGGCGCCAACACCGCGCTGATGATGGTGATGAAGGGGCTGCCGCTGGCCTATTCCAAGGACATGCAGGAAGACAAGGAACAGGTCTTTGATGCCGCCGACAACTGGATGCTGGCGCTTGCGGCGATGGAGGGCATGGTCAGGGACATGACAGCCAACCGCGATAGTCTTGCGGCTGCTGCCGGGTCGGGATTTTCGACGGCCACCGATCTTGCCGACTGGCTGGTGCGGGTGCTGGGCCTGCCGTTCCGCGATGCCCACCACGTCACCGGCGCGTTGGTGGCCCTGGCGGAAAAGAAAGGCTGCGACCTGCCGGACCTGTCGCTGGACGAGATGCAGTCGGCCCATGCCGGGATCACCGGCGACGTCTATTCTGTCCTTGGCGTGGAAAATTCGGTAAACTCGCGCCAGTCCTATGGCGGCACCGCTCCGTCGCAGGTGCGTAGCCAGATCGAACGGTGGAAGGCGGCAATTGCATGACCCTGATCCGAACCATTCCGTTGCTCGTTTTGACGTTGCTTTTCGCAGGCTGCGGTGCGGATGGTGAACCGGTGCAGCCGACACTGAACGCGGGCGTGGGCATTTCGAACAGCGGAATTTATACAGCGGGGGCTGTCGGCCTGCAGAAGGGGCCGGTCAGCGTCCTGTTCGGGTTCTGAAGACGTTATGAAATTCATCGCTTTGATCATGTCACTTCTTGCTCTGGCTGCGTGTGAGGCGAGCACGGCATCAAAACCGCTCTCGACGTCTCAGGCGCAGGGGGAACCGTCGCAACCAGGCATCCGGATATCCGGCTATGCGCGGGTCGGCGGCTCGCACAGGTTCTGAGGCGAGCTTTAAGCGGAATCATTTGATCCCTATGCCTCTTTTGGTCTAAGCGCGGGCACATGGATCACTTTCTGTACCGCGACGGCGCGCTTTACGCCGAGGACGTTCCGATAACCGAAATCGCCGCTTCGGTGGGTACCCCGTTCTATGTCTATTCGACGGCCACGCTGCTGCGGCATTTCCGGCTGTTCGATGAGGCGCTGGAGGGCACCGACCACCTTGTCTGCTATGCGATGAAGGCAGCCAGCAATCAGGCGATCCTGAAAACGCTGGCGCAGGCGGGCGCGGGGATGGACGTGGTTTCAGTCGGTGAATACCTGCGTGCCAAAGCGGCTGGTGTGCCGGGTGAGCGGATCGTGTTTTCGGGCGTCGGCAAGACAGCGGACGAGATCCGGACCGCTCTGAGCGGTGGCATTCGACAATTCAATGTCGAGTCCGAGCCCGAGATGGAGGTGATCAACGCGATTGCGCTGGAGCTTGGCAAGGTTGCGCCGATCACCGTGCGGGTGAATCCGGACGTGGACGCCAAGACCCATGCCAAGATTGCGACCGGCAAGTCCGAGAACAAGTTTGGCATACCGATTTCGCGTGCGTCCGAAGTTTATGCCCATGCCGCCGGATTGCCCGGTCTGGAAGTGGTTGGCATTGACGTTCACATCGGCTCGCAGCTGACCGATCTGGAACCGTTTGCACAGGCCTATCAGAAAGTGGCAGAGCTGACCGAGCGCCTGCGCGGCGAGGGGCATGATATCCGGCGGCTGGACCTGGGCGGCGGGCTTGGCATTCCCTATACCCGTTCGAACGCGGCACCGCCGCTGCCGTTGGAATACGGCGCGCTGATCAAGGAAAAACTGGGCCATCTGGGTTGTGAGATCGAGATCGAGCCCGGTCGCCTGATCGCGGGCAATGCCGGGTTGATGGTCAGCAAGGTCATCTATGTAAAGTCCGGAGAGGGGCGCGATTTCCTGATCATCGACGGTGCAATGAACGATTTGATCCGCCCCGCGATGTACGAGGCGCATCACGATATCGATCCGGTGTCGGAGCCTGAGCCGGGTTTGGAAAAACAGCGATATGACATCGTCGGGCCAGTCTGCGAAACCGGCGATACATTTGCCAAGCAACGCGATCTTCCGCCGCTGTCTCCGGGTGACCTGATCGCGTTTCGCAGCGCCGGGGCTTATGGGGCGGTGATGGCGAGCGAGTACAACACGCGCCCATTGATCCCTGAGGTTATGGTCAATGGGGATCAATTCGCGGTTATTCGTGCGCGTCCGACCTTTGACGAAATCATAAACCGCGATACCATACCCGAGTGGCTTTGACGCGATGACCGCGCGGGCCCTGGCAGGAGGCCCGTCGTGAACGCCAGAACTCCATTACCGGTTCCAAGACTGACCCTGTGGCTGACGCGCGGGGGCATGGTGGCCGAACAGGTGTTGCGGTCGTTCTGGCCGGCGATTTCCATCGTGATGGCCGCGCTTGCGTTTCTGATGCTGGGTATTCATGACCTCGTATCGACCGAGACGGTGTGGGTCGCGGCTGCGATTGCCGGTCTGGGCTTGTTGGTTGCGCTGGTACTGGGGATCAAGCGGTTTTGCTGGCCGCGATACGTCGATGTCCTAAGCCGGTTGGACGAAACGCTTCCGGGCCGCCCGATTCAGGCGCTTTTGGATGATCAGGCGATCGGGACACTTGATCGGGCTTCGGTCGTGTTGTGGCGTGCCCATCAGGAGAGGATGGCAGCACGCGCGTCGCGAGCGGCGCCGGTCAGGCCTGATCTGAATCTGGCCGCGCGCGACCCCTATGCCCTAAGATACTCGGCGCTGGTGGCTCTGGTGGTTGCGGTGCTGTTCGGGTCGCTTTGGCGTGCCGGCTCGATCGCCGAGATGACGCCGGGCGCGGCGACGGCGGCGCAAGGGCCGACCTGGGAAGGCTGGATCGAGCCGCCGCGCTATACCGGGCGGCCGACGCTCTATCTGGCTGATCTGCCGAAGGAAGCAGTCGAAGTGCCCGAAGGAAGCCGCGTGACATTGCGGTTTTACGGGCAGGTCGGAGTGCTGTCTTTGACCGAGACGGTGTCGGAGACGGGAACGCAGGATGCAAGCGAACCCGAACAGGAGTTTCTTTCGAACCGATCCGGTGTTTTGAAGGTTGAGGGGCCGGGTGGCCGGGAATGGGTCATCGACGTGGTGCCGGACCGGGCCCCCTGGATCAAGGTGACGGGCGCTGCCGAGTCGGAAGCCGGCGGGCAGATGATCCTGCCTTTTGCCGCCAAGGATGATTTTGGCGTCACTGGCGGTGAGGCCGTGATCGAGCTTGATCTGGCCGCGGTCGACCGCCGATACGGATTGAGCGCCGATCCCGAACCACGGGACAGGATAACGGTGCAGTTGCCCTTGCCGATAGCCGGGGATCGCAGCGATTTCGAAGAAGACCTGATCGAAGACTTCTCGCAACATCCTTGGGCCCATCTGCCGGTGAAGATCACACTTTCGGCGCAGGATGCATCAGAACAGCAAACCACTGCCGTGCCATATTCGACCGATCTGCCCGCCCGCCGCTTTTTCGATCCGTTGGCGGCAGCGGTGATCGAACAACGGCGGGATTTGTTGTGGGCAAAGTCCAATGCCACGCGGGTGGCGCAATTATTGCGTGCGATCTCACACCGGCCCGAGGATATTTTCCGTTCCGAGACTGCCTATCTGCGTTTGCGGGTGGTGCTGCGACGGCTTGAAACCTTTACCAAGTTCGGCTTGCAGCCCGAGCAGCAGGCCGAGATTGCACAGGCATTGTGGGATCTGGCGATCCTCATCGAGGAAGGCACGCTGAGCGACGCGCTGGAGCGGATGCGCCGCGCACAGGAGCGTTTGTCAGAAGCGATGAAAAACGGCGCGTCTGATCAGGAAATTGCGGAATTGATGCAAGAACTGCGCGAGGCCACGGATGACTATCTGCGTCAGTTGCAGCGGCAGGCGCAGCAGGATGGCACTCAACCTCCACAGGGTCAAAATGGCGAAACCTTGCAGATGACGCAGGATGACCTGCAACGCATGATGGATCGCATTCAGGAGTTGATGGAACAGGGCCGCATGGCCGAGGCGCAGCAGGCGTTGCAGGAATTCCAGCAGATGATGGAAAACATGCGCGTCACTCAAAGTCAGGGCCAGAACGGACAATCCGAGGGGCAGCAGGCGATGGAGGGGCTGGCAGAGACCCTGCGCAACCAACAGGGGCTGAGCGATCAGGCGTTCCGTGATTTGCAGGAGCAGTTCAACCCCGGCGCCCAGTCCGGCGAAAGCCAGAACAATCAGGGCCAGTCAGGCGGGCAGGGGCGTGGTCAAAGCCACGAAGGCCAAGGTGGTCAAGGGCAGGGTGACCAGGCCGGAGAAGGCCAGCCGGGTCAGGGTTCGCTGGCAGACCGGCAGCAGGCCTTGCGGGATGAGTTGCGTCGGCAAGAGCAGAACCTGCCAGGCCTTGGGACCCCCGAAGGTGACGAGGCGCGGGATGCGCTGGGGCGCGCTGGGCGCGCGATGGAAGAGGCCGAAGAGGCGCTGCGAAACGACGAGTTTGCCGATGCGATCGACAACCAGTCCGAGGCAATCGACGCATTGCGCGAGGGCATGCGAGCCTTGGGTGAGGCATTGGCGCAGGAACAGCAGGGTCAGCCGGGCCAAGGCACCGAAGCTGGCGAGATGCAGGCCCGCAGACGGGATCCACTGGGGCGCAATCAGGGCGCGGGTGGATCGATTTCGACCGAAGAAAACCTGCTGCATGGTGATGACGTCTATCGCCGCGCCCGTGAGTTGCTGGATGAGATCCGCAGACGCAGCGGGGAAACCGACCGTCCGAAAATCGAACTGGACTATCTCAAGCGGTTGCTGGAACGATTCTGAGCCCGGATTGAAGCGGGCTCAGGGCTGAATGGCTGCGGCCTTGCCCTCAAGCCAGATGCGCGCCTGATCGACCATGGTCACATAAGCCTGCAACATTGGGTCGGCTTGGGGAATGGATTGTGATATCTGTCTGGCGTTGCCATAGACCATCATCATCCCCACACCCAGAATGACAATCAGGGCAAAGCCGCGTAAGAAACCCGTTGACCCACGGTTGCTGGTGCCTGTCCCAGAGGTTGTTCCGCTGGTTCTGTCGCTTTCACTGCTGCGGAGCGATGAATTGATTTCCTCGACATCAGGCAACGCGCTGCTGCGTGGCATCGGGGGTGCAGGTTTTTTCGATTCGGTTTTTGGCGGTCGGCTGCTGACAGTTGTTTCAAGCCCAAGTTCTGTCTGAGTCTCCAGCGCCTCGGCCTCTTTGGCGCGAAGCTCTGATTCCCGAGCCGCCTCTTGCCGGAGGATGTCGGCAACGGCAGGGTCCAGGCTGCGCTCACGCTTTGGCTCGGGTTCAGTAGTGGCCGTAGCACTTCGTTCGGCATGCGGCGCCTGGGGTTTTTCGGGAACTGGTTCTTTGGTCTCTCGCAAGGCCGTTTCTACCGGCGATGGGGTCGAGGGTTCCTGTCTCGCCGGTTCCGGTGAGCCACCGGGAATTTCAACCCTGGGATGATCCGGATGATTCTGAAACCAGATCTCGTCGCAATTCGAGCATTGCACGTCACGACCGTTGGTCGGGATAACCTCGTCCGGCACCTCATATTTGGCACTGCATTTCGGACATGTAAGACGCATACTGCCTCCAGGCCTTGCTCGTGGCGTGTGTGTGTTTTTTTGCTGAATGATAGTCATTTACAACCTGTAGGCAAAGGGCGTTTTCAGATTCATTCCGCAACTGAACCAAATCCTAACCGGTACGGGCATTGAAACCAACACCTGCCTGAGGCAAGAAGGCCAAAATATTAACGGGAGCGGGTCTTGATCGAGCTTGAAGATGTAAGCTACGGCTACGGTGGCCGCGAATTACTGCGCGAAGTTTCCGTGCAGCTATCGCCGGGCTCGTTTCATTTTCTGACCGGCCCTTCCGGTTCGGGGAAAACGACATTTCTGAAACTTTGCTATGGGGCGCTAATTCCGACCGCCGGGTCATTGAGCGTTTTCGGACAGAACATCCGCAATCTGGACCGCGATCAGATGGCGGTCTTGCGCAGGCGGGTCGGCGTGGTACATCAGGACTGCCGGTTTCTGGATCATTTGTCGGTAAGCGAGAATGTCTCGCTTCCGTTGCTGGTGTCCGGTCGGGATCCTAAGGCAGACGAAACCAACTTGCGCGAATTGCTGCATTGGGTCGGGTTGGGGGAACACGCGGACGCCCATCCTCCGGAGCTGTCGGGAGGTGAGCGGCAGCGGGTGGCCCTGGCGCGGGCGGTAATCATGTCTCCCGACGTGGTGCTGGCTGATGAGCCAACCGGCAACGTCGATTGGGACATGTCCCAACGATTGCTGCACCTGTTGGTCGAGCTGAACCGGATGGGCAAGACCGTGGTCATCGCGACCCACGATCTGAGCCTGATCCGCGCGGCAAAGAAACAGATTCAGGCGCGCGTATTGCGGATTTCCAAACGACGACTGCAACTTGCGGGGGCGGATCTGTGAGCAAGGGAACGATCCGAAACATGCTGCGCGGCGACAAGCGCGCTGACCGCGTTGTACCGCCGACCGGCATTACCGCGAGGCTGACGGTGTTTGTCTCTGCCGCAATGGCCTTTCTGGCGGTGTTCGCGCTGGCGTTGTCGCTGGCGGCCGGGCGGCTGGCCGACCGCTGGGCTTCGGAACTGGCGAGTGCAGCCACTCTGCGCATCAACGCTCCGTCAGAGCAACGAGCAGCGCAGACCGAAATGGCGCTGAAAGTGCTGCGGCAGACGCCCGGCGTCGGCTCGGCGCGGGCATTGTCGGCCGAGGAACAAACCGCGCTGTTGTCACCCTGGTTCGGGCCTGACCTGCCGCTGGATAGCCTGCCGGTTCCACAACTGATAGAGATACTGAAGGACGAAAACGGCTATGATGCGGCCGGATTGCGCCTGAGGCTCAGCGCTGAAGTGCCCGGCGCCGTGCTGGACGATCACACACGCTGGCGGGAACCCCTGGTGGATGCGGCAAATGCGCTGCGTCGGCTTGCGCTGATTTCCGTTTTGCTGATCGGCGGGGCGACCGCAGCGATGATCACGCTGGCGGCAAATGCGGCGCTTTCGGCCAATGCTCAGGTGATCGAGGTCCTGCGTCTGATCGGGGCCCGCGACCGGTTCATCGCGGGTGCTTTCGTGCGCCGCTTCGCTGTTCGCGCCTTGATCGGATCGACTGCCGGTGTTCTTCTGGGCATTAGTGGTGTGCTGCTTTTGCCCGATGCCTCCGATGCCGGTGGGTTTCTTACGGGTCTGGGCTTTCGTGGGGTTGACTGGTTATTGCCCTTGCTGATCCCGCTTATGGGGGCGATTGTCGCCTTTGTCGCCACCTGGGCCGCGGCGCATCGCAGGTTGAAGGAGCTTTCGTAGTGGCATTTGCGTTCCAATGGCTTCGCTCTTTGATCTTTGTGATCGTGATCTATGCCTGGATGGGGATTCTGGGCATTCTCTTTTCGCCTTATGCCCTGTTCTCAAAAAGAGGGGCGTTGAGGGCCTGCAAGCTCTATGCGCGTTCGACAATCTGGATGTCGCGCTGGATGGTGGGTTTGCGCGGCGAAGTGCGTGGCATGGTGCCGACCGGTGAGGTGATGATCGCCGCCAAGCACCAGTCCTTTTTCGACATCCTGCTGATCTTCGACGCGGTTCCACATGCAAAATTCATCATGAAACGCGAGTTGCTGTGGACGCCAGTGATCGGCCTTTATGCAAAAAGGCTGGGTTGCATTCCGGTAAACCGGGGAAAGAAGGGTGCCGCAATTGCCAGGATGGTCAAGGATGTCGCCAAAGAGTTCGAAGAGCCCGGGCAGCTGATCATCTATCCGCAGGGCACCCGCGTGGCACCCGGCGTGCACAAGCCCTACAAGGTGGGTACGGCGGTGCTGTATGAGGGACTGAACAATCCTTGCGTGCCTGCGGCGACCAATGTGGGTGTGTTCTGGCCGCGCAAGGGCATCCTGCGCAAACCTGGCCATGCGATCGTGGAGTTTCTCACTCCGATCCAACCCGGTGTCGAACGTGGTGATTTCATGGCTCAGCTGGAAGAGGCCATCGAAAGCCGGTCGAACGCATTGATGCGCGAAGTGGGGTTTGATCCAGATGGAGTTCATTGAGGATATTGCGGCGCTCGAGGCGCTTTACGGCACTCCCGCCGCTCCGTCGCTGCGAAAGGTGGCGCGCCAGATGACGCCGCTTTATCGCAAGTGGATCATGGCTTCGCGCCTGTGTGTGCTCAGTACGGTGGGCCTGGATGGAACCGATGGCAGTCCGCGTGGGGATGACGGCCCGGTGGCAATGGAATTGGACCCCGGTACGCTGGCGATGCCCGATTGGCGCGGCAACAACCGTTTGGATTCGTTGCGCAACATCGTAACGGACCCGCGCGTGTCGCTGATGTTTCTGGTTCCCGGTTCGAACAACGTGGTGCGCGTGAACGGCCATGCTCGCGTGACCTCGGATGAGGCGCTGCGGGCGCGGTTCGAAAAGAAGGGAATCCTGCCTGCGACAGTCATCGTTATCGAAATTAGTGAAATATATACCCAGTGCGCCCGCGCCCTGATGCGCGCGAGAACCTGGACTGGCGGCGACGAAAGCGGCGCGTTGCCGACCATGGGTGACATCCTGGCCGAAATGACAAACGGCGAGGAGGGGGGCACACCCTACGATTCCGCATGGAAAACGCGGGCAGAGCGAACACTTTGGTAGCTGCGCGTGTCGCCTTGAATTGGTCACTTGAATTTCACGCTGGTGGACAATTTGAAGATCATGGATAGACTAACAAAAACCAGAGGCGTCGATGCAGCAGTTGAAATCCTTTCTGGGGTCATTTCTGGACCATGCAGGTAACGTCGCCCTGTTTCCTTTGGATCCAGGCAACCGCATCTATTTCGTCTATCTGGCGAGTTCCGCCCTGATTGCGTTTCTGGTCTATACTTTGAAGCGGCGGACCACTTTGGAAGTCGAGGGCGAACGCAGCTTTCTAAGGTTTCTTTTTCCCAAAAAGGTCTGGAATCACCCTTCGGCCTGGCTGGATGTCCGGTACTTTTTCTTTCACCAGTTGATCGGGCATTTCCTGATGCTTGGGCTGTTCGCCGGAGCGGCGGCCATGGCGTATCACTGGACAATCGGTGATGTGAATGCACTGGACCCGACCGCCGTCCAGCCGCTTGAGGGATGGAAAGGCGTTGCGGCAACCATCGTCTATATGACGGTGTTTTTTCTGGTTGTGGATTTCATCGGCTTCTACATTCATTACCTTCAGCACAAGATTCCGGTCTTGTGGCAGTTCCACAAGGTGCATCACAGTGCCGAGGTCATGCACCCGCTGTCCAATTTTCGCGAACATCCGGTTGACAACTTTTTCTACAAGATCGCGATTGGTTTGGGCAGTGGTGCTGTTACCGGGTTCTGTTTCAACTTTTTGGGTTATACACCGAGCCTGCCAACATTGCTGGGTGTGCCGCTTTTGATGTTCCTTTTCAATATCGTGGGGTACAATCTGCGCCATTCTCATATCTGGCTGCGGTGGCCCGGAGTGTGGTCGAAAGTGTTCCCGTCACCGGCGCACCATCATGTGCACCACAGTTGTCATCCCGATCATCTCGACAAGAACTTCGCTTTCATGTTTCCGGTCTGGGATGTTCTGTTCGGCACCTATGTGATGCCCGAAGACAACAGAGATGTGAAATTCGGGGTCACCGACAAGGATCGCGGGCACGAGTTGGACACGTGTATGAAGCTTTATTTCGTGCCGTTCAAAGATGCCTGGCGTGTCATGAACCGCAAGAAACGACAAACTGCCGGTTCGGATCAGGCAGATCGGCACCCTGCCGAATAGTTGTTGTCTGGCCGGTGCAGGCGACCCGGCGCAACACGGGTCGCCCAAGGTCAGGTTCAGCTATGTATAGGCCCGTCGCCGCAGGCAAGGGCGGCCTCGCGCACGGCTTCTGAATAGGTCGGGTGCGCGTGGCAGGTCAGCGCCAGATCCTCGGCGGATGCGCCGAATTCCATCGCGACGCAGACCTCGTGGATCAATTCACCGGCCGCCGGTCCCATGATATGGGCGCCGAGGATTCGGTCGGTTTCCTTGTCGGCAAGGATTTTTACGAACCCGTCGCTGGCAAAGTTCGCCTTGGCGCGGCCATTGCCCATGAACATGAACTTGCCGACCTTATAGGCGCGACCCTGTTCCTTGAGCGTTTCTTCGGTTTCGCCGACGCTGGCGACCTCGGGGGTGGTATAGATCACGCCCGGAATGACGCCATAGTTGACGTGCCCATGCTTGCCCGCAACCTGCTCGGCGGCGGCCATGCCTTCATCCTCGGCCTTGTGCGCCAGCATCGGGCCTTCGATGGCGTCGCCAATGGCGTAGATGCCCTTGATGTTGGTCTGCCAGTCCTTGCCCACCTTGATCTGGCCGCGCGGCGTCATTTCGATGCCCAGCGTGTCGAGCCCCAGTCCCTCGGTAAAGGGTTTGCGCCCGGTCGCGACCAGCACGGTGTCGGCCTCGATGACATGCTCGCTGTCATCCTTTCGCAGCTTGTAGGTAACCTTGGCCTTGGTCTTGGTGGCTTCGGTCTTTTGCACCGCGGCGCCCATGACGAATTTCAGCCCCTGTTTCTTGAGCGTGCGCTGGAAGGTTTTCTGGATCTCGCCATCTATGCCCGGGGTGACCACGTTGAGGAATTCGATCACCGTGACCTCGGCCCCCAGACGCTGATAGACCGAGCCGAGTTCCAGCCCAATTACACCTGCGCCTATCACCACCATCTTTTTCGGGATCTTGCCCAGTTCCAGCGCGCCGGTCGAGGTCACGACGACCTTTTCATCCACCTCGACACCGGGTAGCGAAGACGGCTCGGACCCGGATGCGATGATGATGTTCCTGGCTTCGTGAACGTCGTCGCCAACCTTGACCTTGCCGGCCTCGGGAATGCTGCCCCAGCCTTTCAGCCAGTCGATCTTGTTCTTCTTGAACAGGAACTCGATACCCTTGGTGTTGCCGTCGATGACCTCTTGCTTGTAGGCCAGCATCTGTTTCCAGTCGACGGACGGGCTTTTGCCCTTCAGCCCCATCTTGGCGAAGTTGTGCTGCGCCTCGTGCAGGCTGTGACTGGCGTGCAAGAGCGCCTTGGAGGGGATGCAGCCAACGTTCAGGCACGTGCCGCCGAGGGTTTCACGTCCTTCGACCACGGCGGTTTTCAGCCCCAGCTGCGCGCAGCGGATTGCGCAGACATATCCGCCGGGTCCGGCGCCGATTACGATGACGTCATAGTTTGCCATTACATTCTCCTAATTCGACCGGGTGCTCCCGGTGTTCGCGCGGCACGCCAAGGCGGGCCGCTGCGTGAAAATTCAAACCGGTTCCAACAGCTTGACCGTGATATGCGCGATGCCGCCGCGTTCGTGGTGCATGGCCAGTTCCTCGGACTCGAAGAAAGCCCTGGCCTTGTCCAGATTGGTGACCTCGAACAAAGCGACCGCATGATCCTTTTGTTCGGGGTCGCGCCAGACATGCAGGTCACGGATGCCCGCCGATTTGCGCATCGCCTTGTCCTCGCGGAACACCTTGAGCCAGGCGTCGAAATTGGCGACATCCGCCTGCCAGAGTACGTGCGTTGCCATGATTACAGATCCATCAGCAAGCGGCGCGGGTCCTCCAGCGCCTCCTTCACCCGCACAAGGAAGGTCACGGCACCTTTGCCGTCGACGATCCGGTGGTCATAGGACAGGGCCAGATACATCATCGGGCGGATCTTGATCTCACCATTGATCACCATTGGGCGGTCCTGGATCTTGTGCATGCCCAGAATGCCCGATTGTGGGGGATTCAGAATGGGCGAGGACATCAGCGAGCCATAGACGCCACCGTTCGAGATGGTAAAGGTGCCGCCCTGCATCTCGGCCATGCTCAGCTTGCCGTCGCGGGCGCGCTTGCCCTTTTCGGCAATTGCCTTTTCGATGGCGGCGAAGGACATGGTATCAGCGTCCCGGATCACCGGCACCACCAGACCCTGCGGCGTGCCTGCAGCCACGCCCATATGAACATAGTTCTTGTAGACGATGTCGTTGCCGTCGATTTCGGCGTTCACTTCCGGCACTTCTTTCAGGGCATGGCAACACGCCTTGGTGAAAAAGGACATGAAGCCCAAGCGTGCGCCGTGTTTCTTTTCGAACTCGTCTTTATACTGGTTCCGCAGGGCCATCACTTCGGTCATGTCCACCTCATTATAGGTGGTCAGGATCGCGGCGGTGTTCTGGGCGTCCTTCAGGCGCTTGGCGATGGTCTGGCGCAGACGGGTCATGCGCACGCGTTCTTCGCGCACCGCATCCTCGGCGGCCACAGGCGCGCGTGGGGCTGGTGCCGCCGGAGCAGGTGCGTCCGCCGCAGGCGCCGGGGCGGCGGCCGCTGCCACCGCACGGGCCACATCCTCTTTCATTATGCGTCCGTCACGGCCGGTTCCCTGAACCTGACCGGCGGTCAATCCGGCCTCGGACATGGCTTTTTCGGCCGAAGGCGCGTTGGCCACGTCCTTTGATCCGCTTGTCGCAACCGCCGGGGTGACTGCTGCTGCCGGGGCGGCGGGTGCGCGCGATGTGCCCGAGGCCGCGCTGGAGATTACCGCCAGCTTGGCCGAGGCTTCGACGGTGGAGCCTTCGGGAGCAACAATCTCTGCAAGCACACCCGAGGTAGGGGCAGGAACCTCGACCGACACCTTGTCGGTTTCCAGTTCGCACAGCATTTCATCCTGTGCGACGGTATCGCCGACCTTCTTGAACCAGGTGGAAACCGTCGCCTCGGTCACGGATTCACCCAGCGTCGGCACCATCACATCAACGCCGCCACCCGAAGCTGCAGGGGCCTCTGCGGGTTCTGCCGCCGCGGCAGGCGCCGGGGCCGCCCCTTCGCCGGACGCAAGGGTCGCCAGCAGGGCGTTCACGCCAACGGTTTCGCCTTCGGCGGCCACGATCTCTCCCAACACGCCGGTCGAGGGCGATGGTACTTCGACGGTCACCTTGTCGGTTTCCAGTTCGCACAGCATCTCGTCCACTGCCACGGCATCGCCAGGTTTCTTGAACCAGGTGGCAACGGTGGCTTCGGTCACGGATTCGCCAAGCGTGGGTACTCGAACTTCAATCGTCATCGCTTACTTTCCTTCGATGCTCAGCGCTTCGTTCACGAGCGCCTCTTGTTGGGCTTTGTGTTGGCTGGCCAGACCGGTCGCGGGCGAGGCCGAGGTTGCGCGGCCCACATAGGCCGGTCGGGGGTGTTTCGCGCCAATGCGGGTCAGGACCCATTCGATATTGGGTTCAATAAAGGTCCATGCGCCCTGGTTCTTGGGTTCTTCCTGGCACCAGACCATTTCGGCCTGCTTGAACCGCTCCAGTTCGTTGATCAGCGAATGGGCGGGGAAGGGATAGAACTGTTCGATCCGCATTAGATAAACGTCGTCGATGCCGCGCGCGTCGCGTTCTTCCAGCAGGTCGAAATAGACCTTGCCCGAACACATGACAACCCGCTTGATCTTGTCGTCGGCGACCAGTTTGGTGTCCGAGTTGCCTTTTTGCGCGTCATCCCACAGCACCCGGTGAAAGCTGGAACCGGTGGTGAAATCCTCGGCTTCGCTGATCGCCAGCTTGTGGCGCAACAGGGATTTCGGCGTCACCAGGATCAGCGGTTTGCGGAAGGTGCGGTGCAACTGGCGGCGCAGGATGTGGAAATAGTTCGCAGGCGTGGTGCAGTTGGCCACGATCCAGTTGTCCTGGCCACACATCTGCAGATACCGCTCGAGCCGCGCGGACGAGTGTTCGGGGCCTTGGCCCTCGAAGCCGTGTGGCAGCAGGCAGACCAGACCGGACATGCGCAGCCATTTGCTTTCGCCTGAGCTGATGAACTGGTCGAACATGATTTGCGCACCGTTTGCGAAATCGCCGAACTGGGCCTCCCACAGGACCAGCGCGTTGGGTTCGGCCAGCGAATAGCCATACTCGAAGCCCAGCACGGCGTATTCGCTGAGCATCGAGTCGATCACATCGTATTGCGCTTGTCCCGTCCGGATGTTGTTCAGCGGGTAATAACGTTCTTCGGTTTCCTGATGGATGAAGCCCGAATGGCGCTGGCTGAAGGTGCCGCGCGTTGCATCCTGACCGGCCAGACGTACCGGGTAGCCCTCGGTCAGCAACGAGCCGAATGCCAGCGCCTCGCCGGTGGCCCAGTCGAACCCCTTGCCGGTCTCGAACATCTGCGCCTTGGCTTCCAGAAGACGCCCGACTGTCTTGTGTAGCGCGTAACCTTCGGGCGCACGGGTCAGCGCTGCGCCGACCTCGGCAAGAGTTTCTGGGGAAATGGCCGTTTCGCCACGGACATAGTCATCCTTGTTCTTGTCCAGATGCGACCAGCGCCCATCCAGCCAGTCGGCCTTGTTGGGTTTGTAATCTTTGCCCGATTCAAACTCGTCGTTCAGATGCGCCTGGAAGGCGGCCTTCATGTCCTCGATCTCGCCCTCGGGGATCAGGCCGTCCTTGACCAACCGCTCTGTGTAAAGGCTGAGAGTGGTCTTATGCGTCTTGATCTTCTTGTACATGATCGGGTTGGTGAACATGGGCTCGTCGCCCTCGTTGTGACCGAACCGGCGATAGCAGAAGATGTCGATGACCACGTCCTTGTGGAATTTTTGCCGGAACTCGGTCGCCACCTTGGCCGCATGCACAACCGCCTCGGGGTCGTCGCCGTTGACGTGAAAGATCGGCGCCTCGACCATCAGCGCGATATCGGTCGGATAGGGGCTGGATCGCGAGAAGTGCGGCGCGGTGGTGAACCCGATCTGGTTGTTGACAATGATATGCATGGTGCCACCGGTTCGGTGCCCCTTGAGCCCGGAAAGGCCGAAGCCCTCGGCCACGACCCCCTGACCGGCAAAGGCAGCATCGCCGTGCAGCAATATGCCCATGACCTTGGTGCGTTCGACATCGCCCAATTGATCCTGTTTGGCGCGGACCTTGCCCAGCACCACCGGGTTCACCGCCTCGAGGTGCGAGGGGTTGGCGGTCAGCGACAGGTGTACGGTGTTGCCGTCGAACTCGCGGTCGCTGGACGCGCCCAGATGGTATTTCACGTCGCCCGAGCCGTCGACGTCCTCGGGCTTGAAACTGCCGCCCTGGAACTCGTTGAAGATCGCGCGATAGGGCTTGCCCATCACGTTGGCCAGAATGTTCAGGCGGCCACGGTGCGGCATGCCGATGACGATGTCGCTGAGGCCAAGGGCACCACCACGCTTGATGATCTGCTCCATCGCCGGGATCAGGCTTTCGCCGCCGTCCAGACCGAACCGCTTGGTGCCCATGTATTTGACGTGCAGGAATTTTTCGAACCCTTCGGCTTCGACCATCTTGTTGAGGATGGCCTTGCGCCCTTCGCGGGTGAACGAGATTTCCTTGCCATACCCTTCGATCCGCTCTTTCAGCCATGCGGCCTGCGCCGGGTCGGATATATGCATGTACTGCATCGCGAAGGTGCCGCAATAGGTACGCTTTACGATTTCAACGATCTGCCGCATCGAGGCCATTTGCAGGCCCAGTACGTTGTCGATGAAAATCGGCCGGTCCATGTCGGCATCTGTGAACCCATAGGTCTTGGGATCAAGCTCGGGATGCGGGGTGTTGGCGCGCATTCCCAGCGGGTCCAGATCGGCCACCAGATGGCCCCGGATGCGATAGGCCCGGATCAGCATCAGCGCCCGGATCGAATCCAGCACCGCACGTTTGATCTGGTCTTCGCTGACCTCAACGCCGGTGGCGACAGCCTTGTCCTTGATCTTGTTGCCCGCTGCCTTGGCGTCGATCTCGGCCCATTCGCCCGTCAACGCGCCGGTCAGGTCGTCGGCAGGCATCGGCGGCCAGTCTGTTCGCGCCCAGGAGGGGCCTTGCGCCTCTTTCTTCACGTCCAGATCGGCGTCGCCCATCTGACGAAAGAACTCGCCCCAGGCCGCGTCCACGGCACCGGGGTCGTTGGCGTATTGGGCATAGAGTTGCTCCAGATATTCCGCATTGTGCCCCTGCATGAAACTGGAGGCGTGAAAGACGTCGTTGGGCGTATGTTCGGTCATGGGGCTACCTCATATGGGTTGGGACCGTATTGATTGGTGCCTGGCTGGCTGGGGCGGGTCAACCACCACAGGACCAGGAGTGGTGACACCACCAGAACCAGCAGTGTCGGAAGAACGATGAGCAGGGTTGCCCGCGTGAACAGGATATCCAGCGTGCCGCCGTGGAACTGGCTGGCTAGGCCGATACCAAAAACCAGAACGGCCAGCGCACCGAGGATCAGCAGGATTGGCAGCAAAGCATAAAGCCCACTGCGTCCGGTATCATGCATGCGTCGCCACACGACGGCCAGATGCGGGAAAAAGATGATCAAGCTGACCATGGTCTGCACCGGACCTGTTGAGATGGCCGTGACGGATTTGGAAGTCTCGGTTTCAGTCACTACAACCTGAGTGAAGAACTGCCAGTCGACGATCCCGGCGATCATGTTCCAGATCATGATGAACAGGAAAAAGAACCAGTATTCGGGCCGCGAGGCACGGCCCGAGAACGTGAAGAACTTGGCAAAACAGGTTCGGATGGCGCCAGATAAGGTCATGAGGTTACCTCACTGAGGCTTAGTGGGAGAGATACTGATGACTGCCGGTGGCAGAGCATCGAAGATTTGCGGATCGAATGTTCGTCTGGATTCGGGGAGCTCGATTGTCGTCGACGAATAGAGCGTTCTGAGTGTCGGTTCGTCCAGATTGGCGGCAAAGATCTTTGCGTTGCCCGCTGTTCCAAACAAGGCTGTCACGCCGTCCCGATTGCTCCTTGGCATGTCCTCGGGCCATTTTTCTGCAAAACTGTCGAGCTGTGTTACGGCGTCAAGGATGGTGCTGGGTCCCGCCATGATGCAATAACCCTTACCGAGGCTTACGCCGAGAACTGCCAGTTGGTACTCGCCTTTGCTATAGGCGGGCTGGTTCGGAGGCAGCGCAGAGTTGCCCAGAATTGAAGCGGCCATGAAGTCAGCATTTACAATCAAATAACCAAGCTGCGTGCCAAGGTCGTCGCTATTTGCCATTAGCTCGAGGGCGTCATCGCCAAAGACTGCGAAGTCCCGCGCAAACAACGACCAGAACAGCACGTTCAAACTCGTTCGCGGTGTATCAGCAGCCTGCCAGCCGAGATTTTTCAACTCGTCATCAACCGCCGCAACGTTGTTTCCGATGTCAGAACACAGTCTCAATACATCGCGGACGGTTTCCGGTTCACCGGATGCATATACGGGGCTGCACAGAGTGCTTAGCGCGACGAATACTGCACCCGCCCGGCGGCACCGCCGGGCAGCGCCCGACCGCCCCCATGGGCGGGCGCTTTGCGCCCACCCGCGGCCGGGCGCTGCCCTCACAGCTATGTCCCGGTCCTTGAGCATCTTACCCAATCGCTTCCAGCACAGCCTCACCCAGTTGCGCCGGGCTTTCGGCCACGACGATACCGGCCGAGCGCATGGCTTCGATCTTGTCCTCGGCACCGCCCTTGCCACCGGCGACAATCGCGCCCGCGTGGCCCATACGGCGGCCCGGAGGGGCCGTGCGGCCTGCGATGAAACCGGCGACCGGCTTTTTGCGGCCCTTCTTTGCCTCATCCGCCAGGAATTGTGCGGCTTCTTCCTCGGCCGAGCCGCCGATTTCGCCGATCATGATGATCGAAGTGGTTTCGTCATCGGCCAGGAACCATTCCAGCACGTCGATATGTTCGGTGCCCTTGATCGGGTCGCCGCCAATGCCCACACAGGTGGATTGGCCCAGTCCTACGTCAGTTGTCTGTTTCACAGCTTCATAAGTAAGCGTACCCGAGCGGGAAACGACACCCACGCTCCCGCGTTTGTGAATGTGGCCGGGCATGATGCCGATCTTGCAGGCGTCAGGCGTGATGACACCGGGGCAGTTCGGCCCGATCAGGCGCGACTTGCTGCCTTCCAGCGCGCGCTTCACCTTCATCATGTCCAGAACCGGGATGCCTTCGGTGATGCAGACGATCACTTCCATCTCGGCATCAATCGCTTCGAGGATCGAGTCAGCCGCAAAGGGCGGCGGCACATAGATCACGCTGGCATTGGCTTCGGTCACGTGCTTGGCCTCGTGGACCGAGTTGAACACGGGCAAGCCCAGATGCTCCATCCCGCCTTTGCCGGGGGTCACACCGCCGACCATCTTGGTGCCATAGGCGATGGCCTGTTCAGAGTGGAATGTGCCCTGCGAGCCGGTAAAGCCCTGACAGATCACTTTGGTATTTTCGTCGATGAGGACTGCCATTTGGCGTTCTCCTATATGTTTTCACAACCGAAGTTGTTCCAGATTTCCGAGAGATCAGGTTGTGTTATCTGTCCGCCCTGCTGCGCGCGCACTGCGTTCAAGAACTCACAAATGTCTGCAATCATCTCTTGCGTTTCTGCCGTCACACTTCCGCCTGAGCGAATTTTGTGGGCGGCGCGGTTCTTACGATCCCTAATGCGTTCTGCGATAGCCTCAACGACAGGGTCCTTCATCGCGGCAGCTATTTCAGCTAAGGCATCCTGTTTGGTGGCAAGATTCTCTCCCGCAGCTTCTGCTCTATCAAGCAGGATGCGATCACGATCTGTGCTTTTTAGAACTACATCAGCAAAAGAAGCTAAGCTGGCTAAGCTTCCTAGTGCAGACAGGATTTCAACGGGGTTCATCCCTTAACAGCCTTCACGATCTTCTCGGCACCGTCTTTCAGGTTGTCCGCCGCGATCACGTCCAGGCCAGAGGTGTTGATGATCTCTTTGCCTTTCTCGACATTCGTGCCTTCCAGACGCACGACCAGCGGAACCTGCAGGCCGACCTCTTTCACCGCGGCGACAACGCCCTCGGCGATGACGTCACAGCGCATGATGCCGCCGAAGATGTTCACCAGGATGCCTTTGACGTTCGGGTCCGAGGTGATGATCTTGAAGGCTTCGGTCACTTTCTCCTTGGTTGCGCCGCCGCCCACGTCGAGGAAGTTGGCAGGCTCGGCACCGTAGAGCTTGATGATGTCCATGGTGGCCATGGCCAGACCGGCACCGTTCACCATGCACCCGATCTCACCATCCAGCGCGATGTAGTTCAGATCGTACTTGGAGGCTTCCAGTTCCTTGGGGTCTTCCTCGGTCGTGTCGCGCAGTTCGGCGATGTCGGGGTGGCGATAGACAGCGTTGCCGTCAAAGCCCATCTTTGCGTCGAGGCATTTCAGATCGCCCGCGTCGGTCACGATCAGCGGGTTGATTTCCAGCATCTCCATGTCTTTGTCGACGAACATCTTGTACAGCGTACCCATCAGCGCGACACACTGTTTCACCTGTTTGCCTTCGAGGCCCAGCATGAACGCGATGCGGCGTCCATGATAGGGCTGATAGCCGGTTGCCGGGTCGACCGAGAAGGACAGGATCTTTTCAGGTGTCTCGGCGGCGACCTCTTCGATGTCCATACCGCCCTCGGTCGAGCAGACAAAGGAAATGCGGCTGGTGCCACGGTCCACCAGCAGGGCTAGGTACATCTCTGTCTGAATGCCCGAGCCGTCCTCGATATAGATGCGGTTCACCTGCTTGCCGACCGGGCCGGTCTGATGCGTCACCAGAGTGCGGCCCAGCATCTTCTTGGCTTCCTCGGCAGCTTCCTCGACCGACTTGGTCAGGCGCACGCCCCCCTTTTCGCCGGCGTCGGATTCTTTGAAGTGCCCTTTGCCGCGCCCGCCTGCGTGAATCTGGGCTTTTACCACCCACATCGGGCCGTCGAGCGCACCGGCGGCGGTTTTCGCCTCTTCCGCGCGCAGAACGACACGCCCGTCGGAAACCGGCGCACCGTAACTGCGAAGAAGAGCCTTGGCTTGGTATTCGTGAATGTTCATCGAAACTGTCCCGTGTGACTGCGATTTCACCGATATAGGCGTGTTCGGCATCCGGATTTAAAGGGTTTTTTGCCGAAATGGGGGATTTTCACGAAGATTTTTATGTTTTGTGATCACAGGTTTTTTAGGTGTGATCACATACGGAAATGGTTGGCTTGGGAAACAGCGCTCTGTGCGACTCGGCTTGGCTGTCTTGCAAACGATGGTGTTGAGAGAGGTCCCGACCTGTGCAATGTCGGGGTGAGACAAACAAGGCCGGATTCCAAGGCCGGAGCTTCATACTGGTGGATCATGCCTCTTGCGCGGATATCTCAATCTATACTGTTTTTTGTGCACATTCCCAAAACGGGTGGGACCAGCATTGAGAGATATCTGGCGCTGAAAGGCCCGCTTGCCCTGCGGCATGGTCGTAGAATGGGATGGTCAGCCACGGTTGCTCATCACATGGATTCGCATATTCACTCCAAATTGGTTCCGCGCGAGTTTTATGATCACTCCTTTGCCGTATTCCGCGACCCGGTGTCCCGGATAGTCAGCGAGTATAGATACCGTGCCGCAGGCAAGGCGAACCCGAAGCCCTTTGATGATTGGGTCAAGGCGGCTTTTGACCGGTATGGACGGGATGAATACACGTTCGACAACCATATCAAACCTCAGGCCGACTTCGTCGTGCCTGATACAAAGCTGTTCAGGTTCGAGGATGGTTTGGCGCAGGTATTTGATTGGGTTGACGAGGCAACCGGCACCGAACCGGCCGACCACGGTATCTGGGAAAACAGATCGGCGAAACTGAAGGTTGCGGTATCGGACGCGATCCGGGGGGACATCGAACGCTTCTATGCTGTTGACTACCGTATGATCGAAACGTGGGAACGCCAGCAAGAAGCTGAAAACCGACTCTAATATCACCCGGCCGGGTCGTGCGGCCTTGCAATGTCGCCGATTGCGGGTGGTGACATCAGCAAAGGATCGGCCCGATACGAGCCGATCCTGATTTTGCGGAATGCGACTCGTCAGGCCAGCGAGCCGTCGATGCCCTTGCACGCTTCGATCAAGCCCTTGACGGCGTTGACCGAATTGTCGAAGCCTTCCTGTTCGACAGCGTTGAGCTTGATGTTCACGATCTTCTCGATGCCGCCTGCGCCGATCACGGTCGGAACACCGACATACATGCCGCTCACGCCCAGTTCGCCATCGCAATAGGCGGCACAGGGCAGGACGCGTTTTTGGTCCTTGAGGTAAGCTTCGGCCATTTCGATGGCGCTGGTGGCGGGCGCATAGTAGGCCGAACCGGTCTTCAGCAGGCCGACGATCTCGGCGCCACCGTCGCGGGTGCGCTGCACGATGGCATCAAGGCGCTCTTGCGTGGTCCAGCCCATTTCAACCAGATCGGGCAGCGGAATGCCGGCGACAGTCGAATAGCGCACCGAAGGCACCATCGTGTCACCGTGGCCGCCCAGAACAAATGCGGTCACGTCTTTCATCGACACGTTGAACTCTTCCGCCAGGAAGTGGCGGAAGCGGGCCGAATCCAGCACCCCGGCCATGCCGCAGACCTTGTTGTGGGGCAGGCCCGAGAACTCGCGCAGCGCCCAGACCATGGCGTCGAGCGGGTTGGTGATGCAGATCACGAATGCGTCGGGCGCATTGGCGGCGATGCCTTCGCCAACCGATTTCATGACCTTGAGGTTGATGCCCAGCAGGTCGTCGCGGCTCATGCCCGGCTTGCGGGGCACACCGGCGGTGACGATGCAGACGTCCGCGCCTGCGATATCCTCGTAGGACTGGGTACCTTTGAGTTTGGCGTCGAATCCTTCGGCCGGGCCGGATTCAGCGATGTCCAATGCCTTGCCTTCGGGGATACCCTCGGCAATGTCAAAGAGAACGACGTCGCCGAGTTCTTTCAGTGCGACGAGGTGGGCGAGCGTGCCGCCGATCTGACCTGCGCCGATCAGCGCGATCTTGGGTCTGGCCATTTGGAATATCTCCGGTCGGGTTTGAAATCGCGGTTTTGCTAGTCGTTAAAACGGCATCGCGCAAGGGTTCTACAACGCGGCATGCGACCGCATACAGATTGCGCACGGCCTTCTGATTGCGCTAAAGGACTTGGGGAACAGGGGTTTCGGGGGCGCTGACGTGTTGGAAATCAACGTCTTGTTTTTCGTCGTTGCGATCCCGGCGGTGGTCTTTGCAGGCATTTCCAAGGGCGGTTTCGGTTCAGGCGTGGCCTTTGCATCAGCCTCGATTCTGGCGCTGATACTGGAACCGGGTCAAGCGCTTGCGCTGATGCTGCCGCTTTTGATGTTGATCGATCTGGCGACCTTGCGTCCCTATTGGAAGCGGTGGAGTCTGCCAGATGCCAGGTTGCTGATCCTCGGTGGCCTGCCCGGCGTCGCATTGGGGGCCTGCCTGTATCAGGTCACCGATGCAGATGTGCTGCGCCTGCTGATCGGCGGGATTTCGGTACTTTTCGTGATATGGCACCTTGGCCAGTCGCGGGGTTGGGCGCCATCACTTGCCAACCGGCTGCCTGCTTCGGTCGGGTTGCTGTCGGGCGTGGTTGCCGGGTTCACCAGCTTTGTCAGCCATGCCGGAGGCCCGCCTGCGGCCGTCTATCTGCTGTCACAACAGCTTTCGAAGACGCAGTTTCAGGCGACGACAGTTCTTGTTTTCTGGGCCATCAACATTGCCAAATTCGTCCCGTATGCTTTTCTTGGGATGTTCACACTCCAGACCGCAGTGGCGGATCTGCTGTTGGCCCCTTTCGCGTTGCTGGGCGCATGGCTTGGCGTCCGCGCGCATTGGATGGTGTCCGAGCGGGTGTTTTTCGGCATCGCCTATGTTTTGTTGATGGTCACGGGATGCAAATTGATCTGGGACGCCCTGACCTAGGCGTCCTGTCCGGATGCGGGCAGGTTGTCGGCCAGGGCTTCATAAGATTGACCCGATGCCACCAGACAGGTCACACCGTTGGGCAACGTGACGGTGATTGTCCAGGAACCGGTCTCGTCCGGGGCAAAAACCTCCATCACCACCCCCTGCTGGGCCAACCCGATCCCTCGACGGGTTTCACCAAAGGTTTCCGAAAGTCTTTCCAGAACCGCTTCACGCGGCGCACAGTTTTGCCCCTGTGCCTGCAACTGCTGAGCCGCCAGCGCCAGTATACCAAAGCTCATCGCCAATGCTATTTTGTTCATCGTATCACCCTTGCATGTTTGTAAGGAAAGGCTGCGTCAGAGAGGCTGACAGAGTGATGAAATGCGCGCGCGTTGCGTTGCTACGCGGCGATAATGCTGCAATGCGGCGTTTTAGCTCTTGAACTTTCCGGAAAAAAGGGGGCAGTTTTGCGCAACTTTATTTCTTGAGGGAAAACCATGGATCAACGCCTGCGCCCCTATCGCTCAGTACTTTACATTCCGGGATCCCGGGAGCGGGCTCTGGAAAAGGCCAGAACCTTGCCTGTCGATGCCATCATCTTTGATCTCGAGGATGCGGTTGCCGCGAATGAAAAGGACAACGCCCGCGAGACGCTCAAGGCGGCTCTGGCGGCGGGCGGTTATGGCGATCGGGTGCGGATCGTGCGAATCAACGGCCTCGACACCCCTTGGGGGCGGGCCGATGCCGAAGCAGTGCGCGAGATGGCGGCGGATGTCGTTCTGTTGCCCAAGGTGAACAGCGCCGCGGATGTAGAGGCGCTCGCTGCGATCACCGGCGATCTGCCGATTTGGGCGATGATGGAAACACCGCGCGGCATGCTGAACGCGGCGGAAATCGCGGCGCATCCGCTGATGGCGGGCTTCGTCATGGGCACGAACGACCTTGCCAAGGAGCTTCAGACCCGTTTCCGCCCTGACCGCACGCCCCTGATGACCTCACTGGGCCTGTGTGTTCTGGCGGCCAAGGCCGAGGGCCTGATCATCATCGACGGCGTCTACAACGCCTTCAAGGATGTCGAGGGGCTGGCCTCCGAATGTGAACAGGGCCGGGATATGGGTTTTGATGGCAAGACCCTGATCCACCCGGCGCAGGTGGATATCGCCAACGCCGCCTTTGCTCCGTCGGATAGCGAAGTCGACCTGGCCCGTCGCCAGATTGCCGCTTTCGAAGAAGTCACAGCGCGGGGGCAGGGGGTTGCCGTGGTGGATGGCAAGATCGTCGAAAATCTTCACGTTGCAACGGCCCGCGAAATTCTGGCAAAAGCAGAGGCGATTTTGACTTTGCAAGCGGGGTAGGCCGGCAATGGGCTTCGTTCTTCTGATCCTGGGTGTGGCGCTTTGGTGGGCCGCCCATCTGTTCAAACGTATTATGCCCGAGCGACGCGCCGCGATGGGCGAGTCTGGCAAAGGGGCGGTTGCCGCAGCACTGCTGGTGTCCATCGTTTTGATGGTTATCGGCTATCGCATGACCGATTTCATCCATGTCTGGTCACCGCCGACCTTCATGGTGCATATCAACAACCTGCTGGTGTTGATCGCGATCTGGATGATGAGCCCTGCGGGCACCAAGGGCCTGATCCTGAACAAAATGCGCCATCCGATGCTGGCGGGTTTCCGGGCATGGGCCGTGGCGCATCTGCTGGTAAACGGCGATCTTGCGTCGATCATCCTGTTCGGTGGCCTCTTCCTGTGGGGCATGGTCGAGGTTGTCGCGATCAACCGGGCAGAGCCAAACTGGACCCCGTCGCAGCCGGGCACGCTGGGCAAGGACGGAATGTTCTTTGTGGCCTCGATCGTTCTGCTGGTCGTCATCGGCTATGTTCATGGGCTCGTCGGTCCGTCACCCTTCCCGACATAAGGAAACAGCATGTCGAAGCTCTATCGCCTCCTGACCGAGGAGGACACGTCAGCATTCTGTCACAAGGTTTCGGATGCATTGGCCAAGGGGTGGGAATTGCATGGGTCTCCGTCCTATGCCTTTGACCCTGCAAACAACGTCATGCGTTGCGCGCAGGCAGTAACCAAGGATGTCGAGGCCGACTATTCTCCGGCAATGAAACTGGGGCAGCAATGATGGCGAAGACCAACCCGGGCCGCTTTTTCGAGGATTATTCCGTCGGGCAAACCTTGATCCACGCGGTTCCACGCACGGTATCGGGGGGGGAGCGCGCATTGTACCACGCGCTTTACCCAGCACGCCACGCGCTTTACTCGTCGGACACATTTGCACAGTCCTGCGGTCTGCCGCAAAGCCCGATCGATGATCTGGCGGCGTTCCATGTGGTTTTTGGCAAGACAGTACCAGATGTGTCGCTGAACGCGGTCGCCAATCTGGGATATGCCGAGGGGCGTTGGCTGAAACCGGTCTGGCCAGGCGACACGCTGCGTTCTGTGTCCGAAGTGATCGGGCTCAAGCAGAACTCGAACGGCAAAACCGGGGTGGTTTGGGTGCGCACGCGCGGGCTGAACCAGCGCGACGAGGTGGTCATGGAATATGTCCGCTGGGTGATGGTGCGCAAATCGAACCTTGACGCCCCCGCACCGGATACCGTGGTACCGGAGCTTGACAAGGTCGTGCCTGCCGACCGGCTGGTGATCCCAGAAGGGCTGGATTTCTCGACCTACGATTTCGACCTGGCGGGCGAACCGCATCGCTGGGGCGACTATGAAGTCGGGGAAAAAATCGACCATGTTGATGGCGTGACCATCGAAGAAGCCGAACACATGATCGCCACCCGGTTGTGGCAGAACACCGCCAAGGTGCATTTTGACCTGACTTTCCGTCCCGAAGGCCGCCTGATTTATGGCGGTCACGTCATCTCGATGGCGCGCGCCTTGTCTTTCAACGGTCTGGCCAATGCCCAGATGATTGTGGGTCTGAACGGCGGCGCGCACGCCAATCCGTGTTTTGCCGGGGACACGGTAAAAGCCTGGACCGAAGTTCTGGACAAGGCGGACACTGGCGCGCCCGGCGTTGGTGCAATCCGTCTGCGGCTGGTGGCGACCAAGGGTGGCGAGGCGTTTGCGCTGAAAACCGACGAGGGTAAATATCGCCCCGAGGTGCTGTTGGATCTGGACTATTGGGCGTTGATGCCAAAGTAACATCGGGAACCTGACAGTCATGTGATCCCAACGCGGATTTTCCGTGCTAGGCTGGGGGCATGAACGTTCTGCGCTGCATTGCTTTCAGTGTTGTTCTGGCGCCGCCAGCGGCGGCCTGCGATCTGGCGTTGGCCTTGGCTGTGGATGTTTCTGGTTCCGTTGATTCTCGGGAATACCGCCTTCAGATGGACGGCTTGGCCGAAGGCTTGCGCGACCCGGTAGTGTCCGAGGCGCTGGTGCGGGCCGAGGCGCAACTGATGCTGATCCAGTGGACAGGCGCGTCCCGCCAGCAGGTCACGATCCCCTGGACCAGCGTTGACAGTTTCGAAGCCCTTGAGGCGTTTGCGCGGAATGTGGAAAACGATCCCCGCATCTGGCGAAATTTTTCGACCGCGATCGGTGAGGCGCTGGAAGCGACGATGGCGACCTTTGCCGAAGTTCGGGATTGCTCGCGGCTGTTGATTGATGTTTCGGGGGATGGGGTTTCCAACGAAGGGATTGAACCGACAAAAACGCATGAGGGTTTGCGCGAATTGGGCATTACGGTCAATGCAATTGCCATTGAGGAAAGCGAGCCAGACTTGACCGCTTACTTTTACGAAAACGTCATTATTGGCGAAGGTGCTTTTGTCGTCACAGCCGGGGGCTTTCGGGATTATCCCGAGCGCATCCGGAAGAAATTGCTGCGCGAAGTTACCCAACAAACCGCGTTTCGGTGACAAGACAAGATTCGTGATCACAATGGCGGTTGCTTGATATCGCTCACATTCCCGCTCCGGCGGGGGCAACGTGATCACACAGATTGTCCGCGTGATCACAAACATGCAATATCCGCAGAATTGATCGCTTTTTCTGATCTTTTTGCACCTGCAGCGCGTGACAGATTCGGAAAATCGGGTAAAAACTCTCTCAACCAACCTGAAAGGAGCCACAATGGCCGATGTCAATCGGGGCAACCGCCCGCTTTCACCGCACCTGAGCATTTACCGGCCGCAGCTGACGTCGGTGACGTCCATTCTGACGCGCATCACCGGAAACGCACTCATCGTTGCGGCGCTGCTGATCGTCTGGTGGTTCCTCGCCGCCGCGACCTCGCCCGAGTACTACGCATTCGCCAATGCCGTGATCACGTCTTTGCTGGGTGACATAGTCATGGCGCTGTCGCTTTGGGGGCTGTGGTATCACACTCTGGCCGGCGTCCGGCATCTGGTTTGGGACAACGCAATCGGCCTGGACATCCCGACCGCCTACAAGCTGGGATGGGCTGTGGTGATCGGCTCGTTCGTCCTGACCATCCTGACCCTTCTGGTCATCGCATAACGGAGGCCGATGATGCGTTATCTTACCGACCGCAAACGTGCCGTTGGCATGGGGGCCGCGAAAGCCGGAACCGCTCATTTCTGGGCCATGAAAGTCAGCTCGGTGGCTCTGCTGATCCTTGTGCCACTGTTCGTCTTTACCTTTGGCCCGATGTTGGGTCAGCCACATGATGCAGTGCTGGACTACTTCTCGCGCCCGTTCCCGGCCATCGTCGCGGCGTTGACGCTGCTCGTCGGCTTCAAGCACTTTGCTGACGGCGCGCAGGTGATGCTTGAAGATTACGTCCATGGCCTGACGCAGAAAATTCTGATCATCGGCGTGATCTGCTTGTCCTATGCCGCCGCCGCGACCGGCCTTTTTGCTATCGCGCGCATCGCCCTCTAACGACCGGAGCTGAAAGAACATGGCTGCTTACGAATACGAAACGCATGAATATGACGTGGTCGTTGTCGGCGCTGGCGGTGCCGGTCTGCGGGCGACGCTGGGCATGGCCGAACAGGGCCTGCGCACCGCCTGTGTGACCAAGGTTTTCCCGACCCGCTCGCACACGGTTGCCGCACAAGGTGGGATCGCCGCCTCGCTGTCGAATATGGGGCCGGACAACTGGCAATGGCACATGTACGACACCGTCAAAGGGTCGGACTGGTTGGGCGATACCGACGCGATGGAATACCTGGCCCGCCACGCGCCCAAGGCGGTTTATGAGCTGGAGCATTATGGCGTACCCTTCAGCCGCACTGAAGAGGGCAAGATCTATCAGCGCCCCTTTGGCGGTCACACGACCGAGTTCGGCGAGGGCCCCGCGGTGCAGCGGACTTGTGCCGCCGCCGACCGGACCGGCCACGCCATCCTGCACACGCTCTATGGCCAGAGCCTCAAGAACAACGCCGAGTTCTACATCGAGTATTTCGCCATCGATCTGATCATGTCCGATGACGGGCAATGTCAGGGGGTTGTCTGCTGGAAGCTGGACGACGGCACCATGCATGTCTTCAATGCCAAGATGGTGGTGCTGGCGACCGGCGGTTATGGGCGCGCCTACTTCTCGGCCACTTCGGCGCATACCTGCACCGGTGACGGCGGCGGCATGGTGGCACGTGCTGGACTGGCCCTGCAGGATATGGAGTTCGTACAGTTCCATCCGACCGGCATTTACGGTTCGGGCTGCCTGATCACCGAAGGTGCTCGGGGCGAAGGTGGATACCTGACCAACTCCGAAGGCGAGCGGTTCATGGAGCGTTACGCGCCTCAGTACAAGGACCTCGCGCCGCGTGACTATGTCAGCCGCTCGATGACCATGGAAATCCGCGAAGGCCGCGGCGTGGGCAAGGATGGCGATCACATCCACCTGAATCTTTCCCACCTGCCGCCCGAGGCTCTGGCAGAGCGTCTGCCAGGTATCTCGGAATCGGCCAAGATCTTTGCCGGAGTGGACGTGACCAAGGAACCGATCCCGGTTCTGCCGACCGTGCACTACAACATGGGCGGCATTCCGACCAACTATTGGGGCGAAGTGCTGAACCCGACCTCCGACAATCCGACCGCCGTCGTGCCTGGCCTGATGGCCGTGGGCGAGGCGGGTTGCGCTTCGGTACATGGCGCCAATCGCCTGGGTTCGAACTCGCTGATCGACCTGGTGGTCTTTGGCCGTGCCGCCGCGATTCGCGCTGGCACGGTCGTCGATGCCGAGGCGCCGAACCCGGTGTTGAACCAGACGTCGGTCGACAAGGCGTTTGATCGGTTCGACGGGCTGCGAAATGCCAGCGGAGGCGTCGCAACCGCCGATCTGCGGCTTGAGATGCAAAAGACCATGCAGGCGGACGCGGCAGTGTTCCGCACCTCGAAAACCATGGCCGAAGGCGTCGAGAAGATGACCGCCATCGCAGCCAAGTTGGACGACCTGAAAGTCACCGACCGGTCGTTGGTCTGGAACAGCGACCTGATGGAAACGCTGGAACTCACCAACCTGATGCCCAACGCGCTGGCCACCATCGTCGGTGCCGAGGCGCGCAAGGAAAGCCGCGGCGCGCATGCGCACGAGGATTTCACCACGCGCGACGACGAGAACTGGCGGGTGCATACAGTCAGCCGGGTTGAAGGCAACCAGGTCGAACTCAGCTATCGTCCCGTCATCGTTGATCCGCTGACCACCGAAGAAGAAGGCGGCATCAGCCTCAAGAAAATCGCGCCCAAGGCGCGGACGTTCTAAGGAGACAGATCATGGTTCAATTCAGCCTCCCCAAGAACTCCAGGATCACCACGGGCAAGACGTGGCCCAAGCCTCAAGGCGCGACCAATGTGCGGAAATTCCAGATCTATCGCTGGAACCCGGATGACGGTCAAAACCCGCGCGTGGATACCTATTTCGTCGATATGGACGAATGCGGCCCGATGGTTCTGGACGCACTGATCAAGATCAAGAATGAGATCGATCCGACGCTGACTTTCCGCCGCTCCTGCCGCGAAGGCATTTGTGGCTCATGCGCGATGAATATCGACGGAATAAACACTTTGGCCTGCATCTACGGCATGGATGAGATCAAGGGCGACGTGAAGATCTATCCGCTGCCGCATATGCCGGTGGTCAAGGACCTGATCCCGGATCTGACGCATTTCTATGCCCAGCACGCTTCGATCATGCCGTGGCTGGAAACCAAGACCAACCGTCCGGCCAAGGAGTGGAAGCAGTCGATAGAGGACCGCAAGAAACTGGACGGGCTGTATGAATGCGTGATGTGCGCCAGCTGCTCGACCTCGTGCCCCAGCTATTGGTGGAACGGTGATCGTTATCTTGGCCCCGCCGCGCTTTTGCACGCCTATCGTTGGATCATCGACAGCCGGGATGAGGCAACGGGGGAGCGTCTGGATGAGTTGGAAGATCCATTCAAGCTTTACCGCTGCCATACGATCATGAACTGTGCAAAGACTTGTCCCAAGGGTCTGAACCCGGCCAAGGCGATTGCGGAGATCAAGAAAATGATGGTGGAACGCACCGTTTGAGATGCCTAGTGTCAGCGGTATGACGCCGCTGACATACGCATTGTTGCTTTCCCTTTTTGCTGGCCTCGCGATGCCTTTGGGCGGAGCTTTGGCGCGCTATGAACATATCAGCGATCTGCAGCTGAAAGACCGGGTTCTGCATGGCATCACGGCCTTTGGAGGTGGTGCTTTGCTATCGGCGGTTGCGCTTGTACTGGTGCCGAAAGGGTCGCAAGCTTTGCCCGTCTTTTTTGCCGTTCCGCTTCTGTTGGGCGGTGGGCTGACCTTCTATGCAGTCGACAAGCACCTTGAGCGGCAGGGGGGGACCGGTGCCTTGTTGCTGGCGATGCTGCTCGACTTCCTGCCCGAAGCGATGGCGCTGGGCGCTTTGCTGACCGTCGAGGCGGCAACGGCCAAGCTGCTGGCGGCGATGATCTTCCTTCAAAACCTGCCCGAGGGGTTTTCGGCATTTCGCGACATCTGGAAAAACAGTCATGTGTCGAGCGTGCAGATTATCGTTATTTTTCTGGGCCTTGCGGCATTGGGGCCGGTATGTGCGGCAGTTGGTTTCCACTTTCTGTCCAACGATCCGGAAACTCTGGGCGCGATCATGATCTTTGCCGCTGGCGGTATTCTGTACCTGCTGTTTCAGGACATCGCACCTGAGGCGAGAAGCAAGGGAAGCTGGTCGCCGGCCCTTGGTGGCGTGATGGGTTTCGCGCTGGGTCTTGCGGGCGATATGCTGATCCATTGAGGTCAGCCTTGCGGTCCGTGCATGTCCAGAATGCAAAGAGATGGGGTGATTTGCGCCGTTCGCGGGCCTAATGTCGAAGCGGGGAGGGATGGTTGACCTTGAGAAGGACGACACCCATGAAAGCCGTTGAAGAAAAAAGAAAATTCCCGGCAGACGAGGCCCTGAAACTGTTGGAGCAGGCATGGGCATATTACACTCCGGAAAAGGAAATCCCGCCCGTTTCGCGTGAGCCCGATCTGTTCGAATACGCAAACGCCGCGTAACCTAAGGCTTGCGTTCCGGCGAGGCCCCGGGCAGATGTCTGGGGTATGCCGGTTCTGCTATTGCTTCTTGCCCTTGGGGTATTTGCCTATTTCGTCTGGCGGGCGCGTACAACTTCGCTGACGCGTGATTGCCGATGGCGGCAGCACCGGGCCGAAGGGTGCTGGACCTGCGCGTTTTGCGGGGCGCGCGTGGCGGGTCAGGATTCGCCCAAGGCATGTTTGCGGACGCGTGACTAGGCCTCGAACTGTCCGGATTGTACCGGTTTCAAAGGGGTCATGTTCCGTTTTGTACAAATGCGTTGTCGGGGCGACAAAGAATTTGCGGGCGCGGCAAAAATTTATTTTGGACCCGATCTTTTTTCTTGCAATGAGTTCGCAAGACTCCGATATGGCGATTAAAGACGCCAACGCACGC
Source organism: Ruegeria sp. CI1 (assembly GCF_056536925.1). Taxonomy (NCBI): domain Bacteria; kingdom Pseudomonadati; phylum Pseudomonadota; class Alphaproteobacteria; order Rhodobacterales; family Roseobacteraceae; genus Ruegeria; species Ruegeria sp. CI1. Next base: position 317,062 of record NZ_JBQFQP010000003.1, read on the forward strand.
GCCTCTGTCGTAAGGGCTGCTCCCTATGGTTACGTAGCGACGGTAACGTCTCCACCTTAGCTTCGCGGTCACCGCGCCGCGCCTGTTGGAGATGACCATGAACGCTCTCGTAACCGGGCTTTTTGCCCGTGGCGATGCGACTCTGTCGCGCGCTGAATCCTTCATTCTGACCAACCGATTTGACCGCCCGACGCTGGTGATCGACACCGATGCGGTTGCCCGTCAGTTCGCGGCGCTGGCGCAGGGTTTGGGCAGGGCCTGGATCCACTATGCCGTCAAGGCCAATCCGCATCCAGCGATCCTGGAAACGCTTGCCCGCGCAGGAAGCAATTTTGACGCGGCTTCGCGTGCCGAGATCGAAATGTGCTTTGCTGCCGGTGCAGGGCCTGAGCGGATTTCGTTCGGCAACACCGTCAAGAAGCCGACCGACATCGCGTGGGCGCATGACGCGGGTATCACCCTGTTTGCTGCCGACGCCGAAGACGAACTGGACAAGATCGCCGAGCATGCGCCCGGCGCGCGGGTCTATATCCGCATGATCGTCGAGGCGACGCAGGCCGATTGGCCGCTGAGCCGCAAGTTCGGCTGTGCACCCGACAAGGCGATTGCGGTGCTGGACCATGCGCGCGCGCTTGGTCTGGGTACGATTGGTCTGTCGTTCCATGTCGGGTCGCAAACCCGCCGGGCCGAAATGTGGGTGCCGGTTCTGGATCAGGTCGCCGCCGTCTGGCACGCCGCCCGCGCGGCGGGACACGACCTGAGCCTGCTCAATATCGGCGGCGGCTTTCCGGCCTATTACGGCACCGAGGTGGATGCGCCCGAGCTGTACGCCGCCGAGGTCATCAAGCTGGTGACCGAGCGTTTTGGCGAGGTTCCGCACATCATGGCGGAGCCGGGCCGGGGCATGGTGGCCGAGGCAGGTGCGATTGCCGCCGAGGTGCTGCTGGTTGCGCGCAAGTCGGACAACGATCTGCACCGATGGGTCTATCTGGATATCGGCAAGTTCTCGGGTCTGGCCGAGACCATGGACGAGGCGATCTGTTATCAGTTCCTGACCGAGCGGGATCACGAGCCCACCGGGCCTTGTGTTCTGGCCGGGCCGTCCTGCGACAGCGCCGACGTGATGTATGAAAAGAAACTGGTGCATCTGCCGCTGGGCCTGCGTGGCGGTGATCGGATCACGATCCGCAATTGCGGCGCCTATACCTCGACCTATGCGTCGGTCGGGTTCAACGGGTTTCCACCGCTGGATGTGATTGCGATCTGAATTTTCGGACCTGGGGCCGGGGCCGTCTTGCCTCCGGGGTCTGACTGGGGCTTTATGTGCGGAAAACCCGTGACAGGTGCCCCATGACGAATGCCCCTTCTGATGCCGTTGCCCGCCGCGCCGTGGCGCCGGTGATCTGCTATCCGCCCGAAACATTGCCCGCGCCCGATCTGGATCTTTACCGGGCGGCGCGGGCGACGGCGACCAAGACGGCCGAGGTGGTGGTGCCGCCGCGCGATGCCGCCTGTTTCGAAGTGCCTGCCGGGCATTTCTTTCGCATCACCTCGATCGAGGGGCCGCAGGTGGGGGATTTCAACCTGTGGAATCTGCACGATCTGTCCGAGCGGTTTTTTTCGGGCAAGACCCGCGCGTTGCACGGCACCCATGTCACCACCGGAGAGCGGTTGTGGTCGAGCCTGCCCCATATGCGTCCGATGGCCACCATCATCGAGGACACGCTGGATTGGTACGGAATCGACGCATTCGGCGGTTCGGTGCATGACGTGATCGGCACGCGCTGCGATCCCTATACCGGCAATCTGCTGGCCGGGACGCAGTATCACCATTGCTGTCATTCCAACCTGACACGGGCGCTGGCCGATCATCTGGGCATACCGCTGGCCGAGGCCGAACTGCATGTTCACGACGTGCTGAACGTGTTCATGTGCACCGGGTTCACCCGCGATACCGGGCAGTATTTCATGAAGGCCTCGCCGGTGCGGCCCGGCGATTACCTGGAGTTTTTTGCCGAGATCGATGTGCTGGGCAATCTGAGCGCCTGTCCGGGTGGCGATTGTTCGTCAGAGCATTCCTCGGACACTGCCGCCTGCTATCCGATGCTGGTCGAGGTATTCGCGCCTGCAGATGGCGCGCTGGCGGGATGGCAGAGCCCCGGCCTGAACGGGTATGACCGCAGCCACGGCAGATAGGCGGGATTATCTGGGCGGGCTGTGCAGTTTACGCAGCGCGCGCCGGAGATCGCCGAGGAGTGTTTCGAAGGGCTGGGTGCCGGTCTCGTTGGCGCGGCCGATGAGGACGTAGTCCCAGCCCGGACGCCCGGTTTCGGGCAGCACCGCGCGCGCCGCTTCGCGCAGGCGTCGCTTGGCGCGGTTGCGGGCCACGGCGTTGCCCACCTTCTTGGAGCAGGTGAAGCCCACGCGAATGCCCTCGCCGCCTTCGTCGGGGCTGCGTTTGCGGGCCTGCACCATCATGGTCGAGGTGCCCTGCCTGCGGGCGCCGGCGGCTTTGAGGAAATCGGATCTGTTGCGCAGCACGGTCAGGGTGACGGGCGCGCAAACGGACGCCGCCGGGGGCGTTTCCCCGGGGTGGTCGATGCCATCCTCAGGGGCCTCCGGCGGCGTCATGTGCGTCAGAACGTCGGTCGTTGAGGGCTTATGCGCTCAGCGACTTGCGGCCACGCGCGCGGCGTGCGTTCAGAATCTTGCGGCCTGCCTTGGTGGCCATGCGTGCGCGGAAACCGTGGCGGCGTTTGCGAACCAGGTTCGAAGGCTGATAGGTGCGTTTCATCGCTCCGTCTCCAATCTTTGGCGGTCGGGGTGCGGCGCGGATTCGCCTGCCCGGGTGTTCGAAGCCTGTCCTCTACTGGCAAGTCGGGGGCAAGTCAAACCCCTTGGGCGGTGTTTTCGACCTCTTTTGCAACAAAATCAGCGGCGACCGGTGCGGGAGGTTTCAAAAACAGCGAACAAGGCCCGAAACACTCACATTTGCCGCCATAAAGTTCAAGGCGGCGTGAGGCCCCTGTTGCTTTTCACTTTCGCAGCGCATGTTGGGGGCGAATGAAAAAAGGCAAAAACAATCAGATGAGTGATGCAACCCAGATGCCCCGGCGCGGGCTGGTGCGGCATGTGCCGCTATTGGTGATTCTCGCCGTGGCCGTCATCGGCTTTTTCGCGCTGGGCGATTTCCTGACCTTCGAGACGTTGCGCGACAACCGCGAGGCGCTGCTGGCGTGGCGCGATGCGAATTACTGGGCCTTGGTGGCGTCGTTCATGGCGGCCTATGTCCTGATCGTGGCATTTTCGCTGCCGGGGGCGGCGGTGGCGTCGATGACCGGCGGGTTCCTGTTCGGGCTGTTTGCCGGGACGGTTTACAATGTCGTTGCGGCGACGATTGGCGCCTCGGCCATCTTTCTGGCGGCCCGGTGGGGGCTGGGGCAGGCGCTGACCGCGCGGCTGGAGGCATCCGAAGGCACCGTCAGAAAGCTCAAGGACGGGTTGCGGGAAAACGAGATCCCGGTGCTGTTCCTGTTGCGGCTGGTTCCGGTGGTGCCGTTTTTCGTGGCCAACCTGGTGCCGGCGCTGGTGGGCGTGAAGTTCCGCAATTTCCTGTTGACCACGGCGCTGGGCATCATCCCCGGCGGGATCGTCTATACCTGGATCGGCGTCGGGCTGGGGGGTGTCTTTGACCGGGGCGGCACGCCGGATATCTCGCTGTTGTGGGAGCCGTTCGTGATCGGGCCGATTCTGGGACTGTGCGCGCTGGCGGCGCTGCCCATCGTGTTCAGGGCCGTCCGTGGCCGCAAAGAGGTCTGAGGCATGAACAGGATCAAGACCGACTTGCTGGTCATTGGCGCAGGGTCGGGCGGGTTGTCGGTGGCGGCAGGCGCGGCGCAGATGGGGGCCGATGTGGTGCTGCTGGAAGGGCACCGGATGGGCGGCGATTGCCTGAATTTCGGCTGCGTGCCCTCGAAGGCGCTGATTGCCAGCGGCAAGGCCGCCCATGCGCAGTCGCATGCCTTGACCTTTGGGGTCGCGGATGTGGCGCCACAGGTGGACTATGCCGCAGCCAAGGATCACGTCCGCGACGTCATTGCGCAAATCGAACCGATGGACAGCCAGGAGCGGTTCGAGGGATTCGGTGTTCGGGTGATCCGGGAATACGGGAAGTTCATCTCTCGGACCGAGGTGCAGGCGGGCAGCCATGTGATCGCGGCCCGGCGGGTGGTGATCGCGACGGGGTCGTCGCCGCTGGTGCCGCCGATACCGGGACTGGACGCTGTTCCTTACGATACCAACGAGACCATATTCGAGTTGCGCGAGAAACCCGACCATCTGTTGATCATCGGCGGCGGTCCCATCGGCATGGAAATGGCGCAGGCGCATGTCCGGCTGGGTTGCAAGGTGACGGTGATCGAGGGGCTGAGGGCGCTGGGCAAGGATGATCCCGAGGCCGCCGCTGTGGTGCTGGAGGCGCTGCGGGGCGAGGGGGTCGAAATTGTCGAACAGGCCATCGTCGCACAGGTCCGGGGCGCGGCGGGCGCGGTCGAGGTCGTCACGCAGGAGGGGGAGATCCATCGCGGCACCCACCTGTTGCTGGCGGTGGGGCGCAAGGCGAATATCGCGCAGCTGAATCTGGAGGCCGCCGGGATCGAAACAGAGGGGGCGGGGATCAAAGTGGACACCGGGCTGCGCACGACGAACCGCCGAGTCTATGCCATTGGCGATGTGGCGGGCGGGCTGCAATTCACCCATGTAGCCGGTTATCATGCGGGGGTGATCATCCGCTCGGCCCTGTTCGGCCTGCCGTCCAAGGCGAAGACGGCCCATATTCCCTGGGTGACGTATACAGAGCCGGAATTGGCGCAGATCGGGCCGACAGAGACACAAGGCAAGGATATTCATGGCGAAAAGCTTGAGGTTGTCCGCTTTGATTATCGCCACAATGACCGGGCGGTGGCGGAGCGAAAAACGACGGGTTTCATCAAGGTGATGGTTGTCGGTGGTCGTCCTGTAGGGGTTACAATCGTCGGACACCAGGCCGGTGAATTGATTAACTTGTGGTCACTGGCGCTGGCTAATAACCTGAAAATGAGCCAAATTGCCGCGATGGTTTCGCCCTATCCGACAATCGGAGAGCTTAACAAACGGGTGGCGGGGGCTTATTTCTCGCCAAGGCTGTTTGAGAATCAAACGGTTAAACGGTTGGTCGGGCTGGTCCAGCGCTGGGTGCCCTGACCGGAAAAGGAGCGTATGCTGAACTCGCTGTCCGGCCGGTTTCTGATCCTGACCACGGTCTTCGTCATGTTGGCCGAAGTTCTGATCTTTGTCCCGTCGATTGCGCGCTTCCGCGAGGATTTCCTGCTCACCCGGCTGGAGCGCGCGCAAATCGCCTCGCTGGCGCTGCTGGCCGATGACATGCTGGCCGAAGAGCTTGAGGCGGAACTGCTGGTCAATGCCGGCGTTTTCAACGTGGTTCTTCGGCGCGACGAGGTGCGGCAACTGATGCTGTCATCGCCGATCCCGAGTGAGGTCACGGATACCTATGATTTGCGGGCGGCTTCGGCCTGGGTTTTGATCCGCGACGCCATGGCCCGCCTGATCCAGCCGGAAAACGAGATCATCCGTGTCATCGGCGAACCAGTGCGCGGCGCGGGATTGCTGATCGAAGTCACCATGGAGACCAAGCCGCTGCGCATGGCGATGATCGATTACGGCGTGCGCATTTTCTGGTTGTCACTGGTCATTTCGATCATCACCGCGTTTTTCCTGTTCCTGGCTGTGCGCGCCTTTATCGTGCGCCCGATCAAGGGGGTTGTCGGATACATGCAGCGCTATGCCCGCGCGCCAGAGGACGTGCGTGGCATCATCCAGCCCCACGCGGGCGTGACCGAACTGCGCGAAGCCGAAGAAGCGCTGCAGATGCTGCAGACCCAGATCACGCAGGCCCTGAAGCAGCGTGAGCGGCTGGCGCAGTTGGGCGGGGCTGTCGCCAAGGTCAGTCATGACCTGCGCAATATCCTGACCTCGGCGCAGTTGTTCACCGACCGGATCGAGGCCAGCGAAGACCCGTTGGTGCGGCGCATGGCGCCCAAGCTGGTGAACTCGATCACCCGGGCGGTGTCCCTGTGCGAGGGCACGCTGGCCTTTGGCCGGGCGGAAGAACCGGCGCCCGCCCTGACCATGGTGCGCATTCACGACGTGGCCGAGGATGTCACCGCCAGCGAGCGGCTGGCGGTCGAGGAGGGCTGTATCGAGATCGTCAACGAGATGCCCGCCGATCTGGTGATCCGCGCCGATCCCGAGCAGATGTTCCGCGTGATCATGAACCTTGTGCGCAACGCGCGTCAGGCACTGGAGGCGGCGAAAAAACCGGGCATCATCACCATCGCCGCCTGCGAGCATGAAACGGACTGGTGCATCGAGGTGCGCGACACCGGCCCCGGCCTGCCGCCCAAGGCGCGGGAGAATCTGTTCACGCCGTTTCAGGGCGGCGTGCGCAAGGGCGGCACCGGGCTGGGCCTTGCGATTTCTTCCGAAATCGTGCGGGGCCATGGCGGCGAGCTGGTGCTGAAAGAGACCGGAACGGAGGGAACGACCTTTGAAATAAGGCTTCCCAGAGGCGATCGGGTTTTTTGAAAGTTTTTTGCAGAATCGGCTTGCGCCCCCCCGATGCTGCGTCTAAACAGCCCCTCACCAAGTGGACCGATAGCTCAGCTGGATAGAGTACTTGACTACGAATCAAGGGGTCGGGGGTTCGAATCCTCCTCGGTCCGCCACTTGGTAATTTTCCAAAATTCCGATGAGACACACTAGGTTTCTCAAACCTCTGTGTTTTATGACTGTAGCCGCGTTGGCGGGTTTCGTTGGATTTTATCCGACTATACCAGTACACTTTCGTTGAGTGGTATATTTTGTGGTATTGCCATGGCTGCGCTCAGCGGGAAGCTGACAAAGAAGCTGGTAGAAAATCTAGGCCCGGGTCGGCATGGCGATGGTTCTGGTCTTTATCTTGTTGTTGATCCCTCTGGTGCGCGGCGCTGGATCGTGCGCGTAACGGTCAAGGGACAGAAAAACCGCAAGGGCGCTCCGCTGCGCACGGATTTTGGATTGGGTGGCGCTGATGTTGTCACTCTGAACCAAGCCCGAGAAAGAGCTCTCGAGTATCGACGAATGGCAAAGTCCGGGTTGAACCCGCGTTTCAATGCCCAGCGAGAAATCCCGACCTTTGAAGAGCTCAGCCGACAGGTTCACATTGACCGCCTACCGACGTGGAAGAATGCCAAGCATGGGCAGCAGTGGCTCAACACTTTGCGCGACTATGCGTTCCCCAAGATCGGCCGTATGCCGGTCGACAGCATCGATCAACCTGAAGTGCTGATGTGCCTGTCCCCCATCTGGACCGAGAAACAAGAAACGGCGAAGCGGCTGTCTCAACGGATCAAGACAGTGCTCGACGTGGCAAAGTCCAAGGGCTTCCGCTCGGGCGAGAACCCGGTGACCGCGATCCGCGAAGGTAAGGTGCTGCCCACCTTCAAAGCCAAAGTTCAGCACCATGACGCGATGCCGTGGCAGGAGGTGCCCGCGTTCTATGCCGAGTTGCAGACCCGCTCAGCCATGGCCGCCAAGGCGCTGCAGTTCACCATCCTGACCGCCTGCCGGACCTCTGAAGTGCTGGAGTTGAAATGGCCCGAGGTTGACGTCGATGCGCGGCTGTGGACCATACCGGCGGCGCGCATGAAAGGCGGACAGGTCCACCGTGTGCCTCTCACCGAAGAAATGCTGGCCATTCTGGAGCCGCTGCGCGCTTTGGCCTCAGACTATGTGTTCGAGGGGCAAAAGCGGCATCAGCCCTTGTCGAACATGTCCATGCTGATGCTGCTGCGCCGGATGCGGCAGGATGGCGTCACCGTGCATGGCTTCCGAAGTTCGTTTCGGGACTGGGCGGCAGAGGCTGCGAACGCGCCACGTGAATTGGCAGAGACAGCTTTGGCCCATCAGGTTGGGTCTGATGTGGAGCGTGCCTACGCCCGGTCGGATATGTTGGAAAGGCGGCGAGAGTTGACCCAATTATGGTCACGTCATGTTCGCGGCCTCAATTTGAGTGGATAAATCATATATGAGCGAAAAGTTATCCCAGCAAGAAATGACAGAGCTCGAGGAAGCCTTAGAAGATGGTTTCAAGGACGACTACCTCCCTGGTTTGAAACTAGAGAAAGTCGAAATGGGAGACCTTTTTCACACAAATCCTTTGTCTCAAGACGTCGTCTATGTTTCGAGCCGGAGTTATTTTGACGATCAAAGCGTCCGATCGGTCACGCAATCCGAGAACATGGACGACTCCGGCTTCTTCAAGGAAACAAATTGGTCTTCGGAGACGTTTTGGTCGATACCTTTCGGATTCAATTTTATGAAAATCCAAGCGTACTTCGAGAAAAAGCGAAAAGAAGTAATTTCGGAATATACAGAACGCTATTTCGGCCATTTTCAGAACGAAGATGCCTTCAATTCCTCGTTTGAAGATAGACCAAGCTTTGAACAATGGATCGAGAGCGCACAATACCCATACACGAAACGCTGGTTTGAACGTCATGCTCTGGCTCTCTCAAGGAAGATTTCTTATGCCATCAAGCAAATCGAGACTTCAAGCGAAGATGATTGTTCTCCCGAAAATCCGCTCAATGGAAAGATGCGCAATTTTTGGATAAAAAGGTACATTGCGGATGCTGTGAAACTGGGGCGTCTGGTTGAGCATTATAGATGGAAGTTCCAATTTGAAGCCCAAATTGTGAATAGGAATCAACAATACGATCAGGCTGGTTCGAGTGGCGGAAAGGCTTCTAGCACTCGAAGGTTGGCAAACCTTGAGATTCTGATGCAACAAATTGAGCAGCTTTCAGGCGCGGTCGGCTTGATCAGTGAAGAACGAATTGTCGAGCAAGCCCTGGAAAAGTCAGTTGCAAAACACAAGGGCTTCCCAAAGTCGCAAAAAACTCATGCAGACTATGGAACGGCGTTACGTTCAGAAGAACCCTTCAAATCAAGGTATGAAGCCGTTTTTAGAAAAAACGCCTAAGCGTTTTCTCGCTTCAGGAAGACGCTTAAGCGCCGGTAAAAGTCTGGTGACACTTCAGCAAAGCTGCCCATAATCGGGAGCCATCGCAACTGATCCAAGAGGATTTCAACGATGGCAAACGTCTTCAATGACGACCGGGTCTATTTCCCAGAAGATCCTGAAATGCAATTGCTGGGAAACCGCGAGAAGCTGGCTCAATGGCGCCACCGCATGTGTGGTCCGGCCTTTATCCGCATCGGTCGGCGGATCGCCTATCATGGCGCTGATCTGAACGACTGGCTGGCGACCCGGCGCACCGACCCCAACAACGAGGCTGCATAATGAAAAACCCCAACTCCAAGCGCGGAGATGGGGCTTTTCCAGTGACATCAACTGCCACCCTAGCAAGTCAAGTTGATGCCACAGGATGTCCCGTGCCGGCAAGACAAAACGAGCGTCGGTATTACTGGTCGCCCCAGAGCCACTCGGTCGAACGGGTGATCGTGCGGAAAGGTCGGATCGAGCATGGCTGATATGTCCTTTTCCAAGTCGCGCAACCAAAGCTATGAAAGCGGGCTGGAAGACGGCCCCCTTTCCCGAACTGATCATCGGGAAACTGCTGAGAACTACAGCGGTGAGCTGTTTCGCCATGGTTTCTACCGCGTCGCCGTCTGCAGGGATGGTATCCAATGGCTGTTTCAGCGCCAGAGACCCCAATTTCCAGCCGGGGGAGCGGCTTGGGACACGCTTGGGTACTGTGTGTCCAAATCCGGCCTAACCCGGCTCGTCCGGGCGCATATAGGCTTCGATATCCCGGAATTGGAGGAATTGCCCGAGCGCTTCCAGCGGACGTGTCGCGATGAATAGGCGCCGATCCCCCAAAGGCAAGCGGTCGGATGAGGGCCAATATGTTCCGCTGCCCTATGCGATGATCAAATCTCCGGCATGGCGGACGTTATCCGGACCTGCAGTGAAGCTCTGGCTGGAGCTTCACACCCGCTTCAACGGTGGCAACAATGGCAAAGTGTTTCTGTCGATGAACGAGGCGGCGGAAATTCTCGGATTGGGCAAGGCCACCGTTCAACGCGCTTTCGAGGATCTGCAGGACAAAGGCTTCCTTGTGCTCGAGCAGGAAGGCAACTGGTATCACCGGCGCGCCCATGAGTGGCGGCTAACGACCAAGACCACACAAACCCGTTCCGGAAAGAAAGCAGCCACCAATGATTGGCGGCTCTGGCAACCCAGAAAAACAAAACGCGGTTCTGAGACGGACCCGTCAGCATCCTCTGTGGTTCCGTTTGAGAACCCAAAGACCTCTCATGGTTCCAATTCAGAACCCGTCAGGCCGATTTCTCGTCGGTCCTTCGGTTCTGAAACGGAACACTAATACTAACCACTCCCTGTTAAGCGAGGCAGGCATGAGCAAGACACAGAAAGACCGAGGCGGCGAAATTCAGAGAAAGGACTCCGAACTTACTGAGGCAGAAGTCAATGCGATTGCTGATCTGAGGGAGCGAAAGAGATCACGTGTCCGGGCCCCGGATATCAAGCTGGACTTCGAAGAGGAAACGCGAAGGCTTACAGTCGGCCACAAAGGGAAAGACCCAAACGCAGCGTGTGCTTTGGCAATGCATGAGCTAGGCACAGCAGACTACAGGTTCTTCGAAGGTGTCATGGATCAAGTCGCAACTCTCGGGCAACAGGATAGATCTGTTTCCGAGACGGCATCGAACTTCGTAATGTCGGTTGTTGCTGGGGTTAAGCCGCAGGACGAGATCGAAGCCATGCTTGCGATCCAAATGGGTGCGGTCCACCAGGCTACGATGATGATGGCACGGCGCCTGAACCACGCAAAAACTCTCCCGCAGCAAGATTCAGCGGAACGGGCGCTTAATAAACTCGCGCGCACTTTCACCAGCCAGGTTGAAACCCTAAAGCGGTATCGCTCCAAGGCGGATCAAACCGTCCGGGTTGAACGCGTTGAGGTTAAAGAAGGTGGTCAGGCAATTGTTGGAAACGTCCACACAGGGGGGCGGGGCGATGAAAAAAAGTAACGACAACCTCATGGACCCCACAAAACGGCTAAGAGACGCCCCCAGATGCGTTGCTACGGCCAAGTCCACAGGTGGGCGATGTAAGGCGCCAGCAGTTCAAGGTTGGACTGTATGTCGTGTTCACGGCGCGCGCGGCGGACACGCTGCAGGGCCAAGCCATCCGTCATGGAAGCACGGAGATAGATCACGAAAGGCCGAAAAAATGCGCAAAACCATCAACGAGATAATTCGCACAGATAAAGAACTACAGAAATTGATCCATTGATTGGGCACTGACTGGTTAACACTCAAAGCAGTCATTCGACCGAACTAGTCGGATGACCGCACCGAGCCCAAGGCGGACGGAAGAACATATTGCAGCGAATGGCGATTCTGGCCGCGATGATCGGACAACCTGTTGCCGGATTGACTCGTTCGGTTGGCCTGTGGTGAAGTGGGAAAATGTGCTTAAGGGGTTTCATATGAAGAATTTGCTTGCTGCACTGGCGATCGCGATGGTTTGTACGGCTGGTGCTTCTGGGGCGGCCACACTTACCGCGAATGACTTACTTTCACCCTACGCAGGTCTAGGCAGCAATGACCCGGCGGCTGGCTCTTCCGATCAGCAAGTGGCTGATGATTTCAGTTTGACATCCGATGCAACGGTTAGAAGCGTCCAGTGGTGGGGCAACTACAGTCAAGATGAAACTTTTCCTGGCACCACGAGCTTTGAGCTGAGGATATTCTCTGACGACGGGAGCGGCTATCTTCCATTAGGTAGCTCCCTTTTTTCGCAGACACTGAACGTCATCGGCTTCTCAACAGGGATTACGACTTCTGGAGACGGGCGGCTCGTGTATAGTTACACCGCAAACTTGGCGCCGCTTATTCTCACGGCTGGAGACTACTGGATTTCTATTGTTGAGAATGACTCCAACACCTCGGCAGTTTGGGAGTGGACGTCGACGGAAAATGGTGGTGGAAGCCAACCGGCTATTTGGCACGGGTATTCAAGCTGGATAACAGGCTGTGGTGGTGTCCCTGATGCGCAATTTTGCGTTAGTCCGTCTCTGCGAGACCGGGCATTTGCACTCTATGACCAGCCCATCGCCCCTGTTCCTCTACCAGCTTCCCTGCCGCTTCTGTTCGGTGGCCTCGTAGGCCTAGGTTGGATTGCTCGCCGTCGTAGATCGTAGCTGAAAGTGGCCGCTTCGTCCCGCGACCCGGGCATTGACCATCGAAAACTCGCTGCGCGCTGCCTGAATGTCGGCAATTCCTTCTGCCGTGCAGCGTGAGAAATTCGGCAGTGCAGCAGGGCGTCGCGCTGCAAGCGCGCGCAACAAAATCCTTATGGGTCTCCTTCGGGGCTCGATGCGATCATCTGAGTCTTTCAGTCAGATGACGGTTTAGGAATGGATAGCGGTCATTGTTGGTGGTCATTCCGAGGAATTTCGCCTGAAGGTCTGCATTGAACGGCAGCGGACGTTCGCTGAAATCTGTTGAACGGCAGAGTTGCGGGACGAAGTTGCTGTTCGCTGTGGGACAGAACGAAAGACCGCCTGAAGGCCTGCTAGGCAAAAAAACGGTCGCCTGTGCGAGTGGGTAATGCGCCAATCGCCCCTCGTTGACATGGAAGCAGCCGAAGCTTTTGTGATCCGTTGCGGGGACAATCATTCTGATTTACGTTCGACAGCGAAAAGAGCCAACGGCTCACCATCTGGCCTTTCACATATCATTTGGGTGAATTGTACAAATAGAAGAGGTCTTTCAAATGTCATTCAACTTAAAAAAGGTAGCCGCACTTGTTTCTGGCATAGTCATTCTCGTAAGTCCGCTGGCCGCTGACCCGCTTCCATCCTGGAACGCCGGAGAGACCAAAAGTGCCATCATTGCTTTCGTGGAAGAAGTAACGGATCCCGCCTCCGACGATTATGTCACACCGTCTGACAGAATCGCGGTCTTTGATAATGACGGTACTCTCTGGTCGGAAAAACCAGCCTACTTCCAGCTATTTTTCGCAATCGATCAGGTGAAGAAGATGGATGCGGCTGCACTCACCTCTGAGGCACTTAAGGCCGCTGCCGAGGGTGACATTGAGGCGCTCATGGCGACCGGTAAGGAAGGACTCATTGAGGTATTGGCTGCTGCTCATACTGGAATGAGCGTAGCAGAATTCAAAGATACAGTCGCCGATTGGCTCGCGGAGGCCACTCATCCGACCACAGGTAAGCCGTATACTGCGATGGTCTATCAACCGATGCTGGAACTGCTGAGCTATCTCCGTGACGAGGGCTTCGCGACATACATTGTCTCCGGCGGTGGCATAGATTTCATTCGCGTATTGTCAGAGGATGCCTACAACATTCCGGTTAACCAGGTCGTTGGTTCATCACTGGTCTCCGAGTACGTCGTTCAGAACGGCTTGCCAGCGCTGATGAAGCAACCTGATCTGTTCTTCAATGATGACAAAGCCGGTAAGCCGGTTGCAATCAACCATCACATAGGAAAGCGTCCCATCTTCGCTGGTGGCAATTCTGACGGCGATTTCCAGATGCTCGAATGGACGACCACCGGTGACGGCCCGTCCTTCGGACTTTATGTGCATCACACCGACGCAGTACGCGAATGGGCTTACGATCGCGAAGGCCACGTTGGCGTACTGAATCGCGGTCTTGACGAAGGGGCCGAGCGCGGGTGGTTCTTTGCCGACATGGCAAAAGACTGGGCGGTGGTCTGGCCAGAGTAAAAAAACAGACAGGTGAGACAGTCCGTTCCGGGCTCGATGCGATCATCTGAGTCTTTCAGTCAGATGACGGTTTAGGAATGGATAGCGGTCATTGTTGGTGGTCATTCCGAGGAATTTCGCCTGAAGGTCTGCATTGAACGGCAGCGGACGTTCGCTGAAATCTGTTGAACGGCAGAGTTGCGGACTGACCGGACTCGTGCAGACGCAGCGAGCGCGATCACTGAAATCCGCCACAGGTCTTCGCTACTGCGGCGACGCGAGATCGCAACGCAGCGAACTTCACCAAACCGGTCATTGGCTGACGCCATCAACCGCCGATGACGTTGCAGCCGTTCGCTGCACCGACGATGGACTGGGAAGATGCGGACTTTTCAGTCATTCAGTCGAAACGTGTGAAGGCAGAAGAATGGATCAAGTCGTAAGATGGGCAATTTGCTCGCAGTCACAATGGGTGTTGCAAGAGCGATCCAGGCTGAACCTATTCGGGTACACGTAACCATCGAACTGAAGCTTGTCACACGAACCGCAAATAGTGGCCTCAGCAAAGCGCAGAGCTTAAGCGACACTTTCAATCCAAATATTACTCGACCGGTGACCAATTCGTGTCTGGATCATAAGCAGAAATTTCAGATGCAATACTGAGTGTCTCCGGGCCAAAATCTGCCTCGTAGACTATGCCGTTTTCGCCTACCAGAAAGGAATGAATACCAGTTTCTCCGTAGTCTGCCGGTATTGCCAGCAAGGCATGTCCTGCAACAAAGTGATCCCCGACGAAATAGGGGTAGGCACCCCCTGGAGCGTTGGGGCCCTGCTCTTGCAGGATTGTGTAATAATAGCCAAGAAATGGTTCAGCTTCATAGTCAACCTGACCGTCACTCCACCCCGAAGCTGCGGCGCGGGCAAGCGCTGCACCGACAAAGCTGTCTTTTCCAGGCCAGAAGAGACCGTTCTGCTCTTCCGGATCGGAAATGATCGTCTGAGCGAATTCCATAACGCCATTCCCGTTATGGTCCACAAGTCGGAAAGCTGCCTGCAGGTCAACATAGGCCTCAAGCAATTCGATCACTTCCAACTCATTCAAGCCTATTTCACGAGCTGAAAGTTCCTCGATCCCAGCCTCCAGGTCAAAGCGCCAACCGTCATCTTTACGCAGAATTGGGATAGGAAAAGGCCAACCGTCTTCACCCAGAAGAAGTACAACGCCATCGTCCTCAGGCCGGAAACGATACCCCTCGGCATACATGCCAAGCACTTCCTGCCTTCTTTCTTGATCTTCTGCCGGATCACCCGTTCCAACCAGATCCTCGGCTTCAGGCCCGAAAATTTCGATCAGCTTGCTCTGATCATTAGCCTTCAACGCATCAACAAAAGCATCCAGTGCGGTTTGCGGCGTATCAAATCTGGCTCCTTCAGAGAGGGCCGGGCTTGTGGTCGCGGCAAGCAACAAAATTGAAAATACTGATCTACGCATTTTACCGTCTCCGCTTGCCTTTAGCGGCGTTTCCACGCTTGGACGCGCTTTGAGTTCTGCTGCCGGACGCCTTTTTCTTCATCGCTTGCCCTTTGGATGCCGCGGGCTTGCGCTGCGTCGATGCGGCTTTCTTCGCTTGCGGCTTCTTGGCGGTCTGTGGTCTTTGTGCGACTGGCTTTTTCGCTGAATCTGGACGTTTGGTGCGATCAATGGCTTGTTGCTTTGCGGCAGCCTTGTCCCGATCAGCGTTGTTCCGGTTCGCCAAGGCACCGCCTGCTACAGCCCCTGCACCCGCACCGACCGCGGCTGCAGCCACCCCGCGGTCCCGGCTAATATCTGCAGCACCGGATTCTCGGCTCAACTTTGCACGCAGCTCATCCGTGCGACCGTCAGGACGGTTAACCGGCAAGTCGCTACGGCCACCTTCGGGTCTTTTGTGGTCCGCTATTTTGTTCCGGGCCTCCTGTTGCCGGTCAGGATCGGGGTTCCATCCGATATCCGTTCGGTCACCTAAATCTATATCATTGCCGATATTGACGTTGCCATCCACGTCTATGTCGATGTCTGGATTTCTATAAATCGGACCGCCGCCCCAGCCACCGCAATTTCGGCACCCCCAGTAGTCGTTCCAATCATCGTCGTCGTCGAAAATTTCGTCGATCAGGGCAACAGCGCCAAAAGTCAGTAGTGCTGCGCCCACAACATCCCCAGTTGACGGGCCAGTATAAATCGTCTCGGGATTGTATTGTGGGACGTATACCGTCTCGGGTTCTGTCGGTGTAATTACTACGTTGTCATCGTCAGACACTTCGACAGTTTGCTCGGGCCCTGAAACAAGAGCGCCGCTGTCAATTGCCTGATCCCGCATGACCTGCACCGCATCCATCACATCGTCGGACTGGGCCAACATGGCAGTGCCAACTGTCTCGGTCCAGTCGATATGGGTGGCCATCTGACCAACAACTTCGGGGAACGCCGTTGCCAACACACTGACGGAAGGATCCCATCCCATCGCATCGATTTCGGGCTCTAGTTCAACAGGGTCGCGGTCGGCGTTATCGAGCAAATACCGTTCAGCCTTAACAATTTCCAATGGCTGGGTTGCCGCGACAAATATCTGTATGAGTAACGTGTCGGGATAAAGAGCAACCGGGGCGACCAAGGTCTGCAACTCAGCGTCAGTTAGCAGACTGGACGAGGTCGCCGAGGTATCATCTTTTGCCGCTACATCTTCGGACGACTCTTGCGCTAACGCGGAAGTAGATACGCAAATACCGAATGCAATTAATAGAAACCTAAACATATTGCGATCCTTCGATTTCTTGAAGGATCACCTAAGACTGCGATTCTGGCAACCGATCAGTCAATAAAACGGTTGTGGGATAATAATCGACACCCAATCAAGTTTGAGCGAGTGTCCGCTTTGGGCTCAATCCAGACCCAAGCTGCGGAATCCACGATTGACCGCTAAGCGGGACAAAGGGTGCTTTCGCTGCGGCTGCGCCAAAGGCTGGTTTGGCGATTGCTGTATTCTTCGCTTGCGGGTTGTTATTTTATAAAATAACTCTTTTTCAAAGAGGGAATCTGGCACATGAGAAAGAGCGCGGCGGCCCGGCAAACAGATGTTCTGAGTGTTTTGAAAGCATGCGACAAACCGATGTCGGCGTATCAAATTCTTGAACGGCTTCAGGTCAGTGAGCCGGATATTGCGCCACCGACGGTTTATCGCGCGCTCTCGGCTTTGACTGATCAGGGGCGCGCTCACCGGCTGGAATCCATCAAAGCCTTTGCACCTTGTCGCTGTAGCCACGTCGAAAGTGTGCCTGTCCTGGCGATCTGTGAAGGCTGCGGGTTAGTTGAAGAACATGACGGGAGCGATCTGCTGCCGAAACTCACCGTACTGACCGACCGAACCGCTTTTCGGGCGGCGCGGCACATTGTTGAAATTCACGGGCTCTGCGGCACCTGCGCAGCCTGATCCTTTCTACCGAACCCAACTGGATGTATCCATGAAACAAGTAGTCTCCCTTTTTGCACTAGTCACCGCTTTCCCTGCCTATGCAGAGGATGTGCGCCGGCTTGATGCCCATGAGCATGGCGTTGGGACGCTCAATATCGCGATTGAAGGCCCAACGGTCGCGATGGCGTTTGAAGCGCCGGGTGCTGATATCGTTGGGTTCGAATACGCAGCGGAGAGTGACGCTGACCTTGCCGCGATTGATGCGGCTGTCGCCACACTTGGTGCACCGCTCGATCTGTTCGTTGTGCCCGATGCGGCAGGGTGTACTGTCGTGGCGGCGCTTGCTGAACTTGAAAGCGAAGGCGGACATTATGATCACGGCGAAGATCATCACGATGATCATGCGGATGACAAACACGCAGAGGACGCTGATGAAGCTGGGCACGCCGAATTCCATGCAGAATACACGCTGTCCTGCGATAACTCTGAGGCGCTTACCGAAATCACCTTCGCTTACTTTGAAGCGTTCCCGAGTGCGCAAGAGGTTGAGGTGCAGATAATCACCGCATCGGGCGCGCAAGCTCTTGAAGTGACCCGTGACGCGCCTGTGCTGGATTTGGGGCGTTGAGCGTAAGTGACTGACACCACTCTCGAAATAACCGACGTTGCCTATCGCTGGCCGGGGCGGGCTGGATTCTCTTTGGCCGTGCCTCACTTGTCAGTCGCGAAGGGCGAGTCTGTGTTGTTGCTCGGCGAGAGTGGGTCAGGAAAATCAACTTTATTGTCGCTGATTTGTGGCACGATCCTGCCGGATCGGGGGAAAGTTGATATCGCGGGAACGGACATCACCACTTTGTCTGGCGGCGCGCGTGACAAGTTTCGGGCCGAACAGATCGGTGTAATCTTTCAGCAGTTTAACCTTCTGCCATTCGGGTCTGTGATGGACAACATCCTGCTCCCGCTGCGCTTTGCCCCTGCGCGGCGCAAGAACGTCAATGACGCCAGCGCAGAGGCGTCGCGTTTATGTTCTGCACTTGGCTTGCCAGCAGACCTTACCGGCGCGAAAACCACGGCCCTCAGCGTTGGTCAGCAACAGCGCGTGGCAGTAGCGCGCGCGTTGATCGGGCAACCACCGCTGATCATAGCGGATGAACCCACCTCGGCGCTTGATGCAGATAGTCAGGCCGCCTTTCTTGACCTCCTGTTCGCACAAATGGCCACGCACAACACCTCGCTCTTGATGGTCAGCCATGATCCGCGTCTTGGGAGCCGCTTTGACCGAGTGATCTGCATGGAAGATATCGCGCAGATCGAAAGGGCGGCGGCATGATATTGCGCCTCGCCATTGCCTCGCTCTTTGCGCGTGCGCTGACGGTCGGCATGACCATCCTTGCCATTGCTCTATCGGTGGCGCTGTTTTTAGGTGTTGAAAAGGTACGGACAGGGGCCAAAGCCAGCTTTGCCGACACGATATCCGGCACCGACTTGATTGTCGGAGCACGGTCGGGGTCCGTGCAGCTATTGCTTTATTCCGTCTTTCGCATCGGCAATGCGACCAACAACGTCACGTGGGAAAGCTATCAGGATATCGCGGCGCGGCCTGATGTAGACTGGATTGTGCCGATTTCCCTGGGCGACAGCCACCGCCAATTCCGCGTGATGGGCACGACCCAAGCCTTTTTCGAACATTACAAATACCGGCAAGGCAGATCACTGGCCGTATCTGACGGCTCAATCATGGATGATCTGTTTGATACGGTCATCGGTGCCGACGTCGCTGCAACGCTTGGGTATGTTGTCGGCGATCCGATCATCGTCTCCCATGGCCTCGCCTCCTTCACCGAACATGAGGATCAGCCGTTCCGCGTGTCGGGCATTCTGGAGAAGACAGGCACTCCGGTCGATCGCACCGTCATCGTGAGCATGGAAGCGATTGAGGCGATCCATTTGGATTGGAAAAGCGGCGCACAGGTGCCCGGCCAATCGACACCAGCGGACGTAATCCGTGAAATGGAGCTCACCCCCAAGGCCATAACCGCGGCCCTTGTCGGCGTCGAAAGCCCCCTGCAAACCTTCGCCCTGCAACGCGCCATCAATGAATACAAGCAAGAGCCGTTGCTGGCGATCTTGCCCGGTGTGGCCTTGCAAGAGCTGTGGGGCATCGTCGGAATTGCCGAAACCGCGCTCCTCGCCGTGTCCGCCATGGTTGTTGTCACGGCCCTCATCGGGATGATGGCCACGATCTTTTCCAGCCTCAATGAGCGCCGTCGCGAGATGGCGATCTTTCGAGCCATGGGCGCGCGGCCTTTCACCATTCTGAGCCTGCTCGTTTTGGAGGCGATGGTTATGGCGGCAGTTGGTGCGCTGCTTGGCTTGGTCTTGTTGTACATTGGATTGACCATCGCACAGCCGATCCTCGACAGTGCCTTTGGCCTTTGGCTGCCGATTGATGCACCCAAGATACGAGAGTTTTGGGTTATCATTGCAGTGGTTTGTGCTGGCGCAATCGTGAGCCTTGTGCCCGCATTTCGGGCCTACAGAATGTCGGTTGCAGATGGTATGATGGTGAAAATGTGATGCCAAGAATGAGATCGATGCAATGTTGAACCGAAGAACTGCGTTGATGCTCTTTTCCGGGTCTGTTGCCGCACCGAAGATGGCGTTCGCGGCAATACCTCGGGAAATCACCTGGGATGACCTGCTCCCGCCAGGTCTGAGTCATGCCGAGATCATCGGAGAAGGCGAATTGGACGAAGCCAATGATACCTGGAACCCGATCTACGATGCCAATGCCATAAAGCTGAACGAAGAGCTCAATGGCGCTTACGTCAAAATGCCGGGCTTCATCATCCCGTTTGATACCAGCGCGGAAGGTGTGACCGATTTCATGCTCGTGCCCTATGTCGGCGCATGCATCCACACGCCACCACCGCCTGCAAACCAGCTTGTTTTGGTCAACGCTGCGCAGCCGTGGCCGGGCGATCAGCTTTGGGATCCTGTCTGGGTCACGGGCACGATGAGGACGCAATTGCAATCCACCAGCCTTGGTCAGACAGGCTATTCAATCTCAGCCGATGAAATGGAAATCTACGTATGGTGAATTCTTTCGCCATAGGGCACCTTGGGCGACTTCGACCGCCGTTTCCAGGCGGGCTGCGTGCAAGGGCGCTCGGCGTATTGGTGGCAGCGTTTTGTTTTGCCTCGGGTCCGGCCATGTCCTGTGCCTTTGACATGGTCAAACCCGAACGGACGACAATCGACTGGATTGTTGACTCAGAGACTTTGGTGCTGGCCCGTCCCAGCGACGAGAACCCCTTCGCCTACGATGTGACCCGCGTCCTGGCGGGCGACGATGATGGGCCGCCCATTAACCAGCTTGTAGACAGTGCCAGCCGCCGAAAACTGGCCGCGCGCACCTCGGATACTATCTTGTTCGTTCACAGTATCGATACAGGTTGGCGGCGGGTCGCTTATGTGGATGGGAGCTTTGGCGACATTCTGCAAACTGCGTTGAATCACCGTCTGGCATGGAAAAACAGCATGCCGCAAAGCCGCTTGGACTTCATTAACGCCTTGCAAGACAGTTCTATGCCAGCACATGAAGCGATCGTCATCGGCGAATTGGACAAAGTGCCATACGCGCAACTGCGAACAATGGATATACGCATTTCGGACGAGGACCTGTTAAGGGACCTATGGACCAAGTCAGGCTATCCATATCAGGCTATTCGCGCGTTGCTTTTGGGGCTCTCCGGAACGCCTGCCGCCAGAGCTGAAATACACAACTATATCAAACGGGCCACGGATGGGGGATGGTACAACAATCTAGGTGCTTTCGCTGCTGCTTATATAGAGCTTGAAGGCGCATCTGGCGTCGAACATCTGGCGGATACCATGCTCCGTGACCCCTACCAGCCGTTGGACAAAATTGAACAAATAGTTATGGCGATGTCCGTTCATCATGGAATCGCTGATCAACAACTCAAGACAAGCATTCAGGCCACCATCGATTCATTGGTTACCCGGCGCCCCGATGCTGGCGTTGTCGTTGCTCGGCAATTCTCTCTCCGCTCTGACTGGTCACAATCCGCTATTCTGGAACCGTTGGTACGCGAACGCTCCGTTGGCTTGGGGGATCTGTTGACTATTTCGGTGTATACGGCCCGGGCCCGTGAAGTCGACGCAAATGCAGGTGGAAGTGTAGATGAATGATCGGCCCCAACAGAATGGCGCGGCAAACCCGATCCTGCAGAAGATACATGACCCAATGCGGCGCAGGCTCGTAACGGCGCTTCCAATTCTGCCCTTTCTGGGAAGCAGCGCATTTGCTGAGGACGTCATCGACCTGAACTGGGCCGATTTGTTGCCAGAAGACGAAATAGCGATACCTAACATATTGCGAGGTGTGATCGAGCACGATGACGCGCCGTTGTATAGCCAGCAACCTTCATCGAATGGTGTCAGAACGGATTGGAACGGAAAGACCGTCCGGCTTCCGGGATTTATCGTTCCTATTGACTACAGCGGGACCGGTGTGACCGCCTTCATCCTTGTTCCTTTCGTCGGTGCCTGTGTGCATGTTCCTCCACCGCCCGCCAATCAGCTGGTTTTTGTGACAACACAAACTCCCTACGAAACCGAAGGGCTGTTCGAGCCGGTCAGCGTGGTCGGAGTGTTTGGCATATCCTCCATTTCCACACAGCTAGCAGAAATTGGGTACGCATTGTCGGCGGACAGGATCGAGCCGTATCGCGCGTAGCGGTGACGGCGTACGCTAATTGGAAGCGATGTGTGTTCGATATTCGCTCGACAGATTTGATTGGTATTGAATAGCGAAGCCGACATTCGCTGCTTCGCGGAAGCTCGGTCACTTTGGGCTCTTCACCGCCGTTCAGCCCCAGTTCGCCCTTCGCCCGCTTCCGACAGTCGAAGGTCCCCACAGCGGGCTAGCCATCTGAAGACAGAGAATAACCTGCGTCTTGCGAATGGCTGTTTTCGGAGCGCGCTTCGGGTTCGGCCTGCCGCGCCACCGCAAGTCGGCTGTGAGCCCGAAGGCGACGCAGGCGACAGGCGCAGCATCGGTCGTAACGGGCGGAAACCGGAAGTTCGCTGTGTTAACGAAAATATTTCGAATAAAGTCATTAGCGGGCGTTCACCCCGCAGCAGTAAAACTCTCTAAATCTTTGATTTGAGCGATTGACAGTTGCAGCTCTTGCACGCGTTTTCTTGTCAAGGACCTTCCGAGCCTACGAACCACCCACTGCAACAACAATTGCAGCGGAAACATCACCAATCGACCTAACAGATGAGCCGACCAACGACGCCACCGATTTGCCCTCTGAGGTTGACAGTGACACCTCAGCGGAAGCGCTGCCGCTCTCAGAAGAAGAGGTTTCGGTTTTTGTTGAGCAGGTGCAGAGTGGCAGTTACGCCGTGGCCAGCTCGACTGCAACTGTCAAAACGCGCGGTAGTGCCCAAAAAGCGTTCGCCGACATAGTGAAGAAGAACTATGGCAATGCGTGCGCGCTTACTGGTATAAGATCGCGCGAATTCTTGATTGCGTCACACATTGTCCCGTGGAGCGAGGACGAGACTATCCGACTAGACCCGTCCAATGGGATCTGCTTGTCAGTCCTTGTGGATCGCGCATTTGAGAACGGTTTTCTGGTCATTAGTGACGACCTAGTTGCGACTGTCGATTGGGAAAAAGTTGGTACAGACTCCAGCCTCAGAGATGCACTTCAATCGCTGGACGGCATCAAGTTATCAGAGCCGAAGGCGCATTCTCCCAGGGTCGAATACTTGCAACGACGCAGAAGCTTAAATAGCTAGCGAACGTCTCCACGTTTTACGAAAAGCTCGGCGACGTTGACTTGTAGCGCATCAGCAAACCGCCACACTTAGATGTCCACTTCTGGGAAGCTGCCATGCAGCACCGAACTGCACCGTTAGTGTTCGGAAATGGGATGTACCGGCTGCTTCACTCCGCAGGTTATTATACATTTCTTACCGGGCGTTTCGTCGTATTCGAGTCTTAGGCTCGGAAACGCCAGTTTTCATTTTAGTGTGGTATATTTAGTGGTATTATTTTGATTTGTGATAATTTTATGTTGTTTTATAATATAGTTATAGAAAATATATAGTTACTCCTCGGTCCGCCACCCACCCCAGTCTCTGCCAGCAAACAGCCTTTTTCCCTGTTTTCTCCCGTTTTTCCGGGGGGTTGGACTGTGGCATTTCCCAGAGAGACGACCGTTGTGTCGCTGTTAAGGGCGATTTCCCAGGGTCGTCTCCGGAGGCACCATCAGGCGCTTCGGTTAGGGCCAAAATTCCCTGCTAACAGGGAATTAACAGGGAAAATTCTAAGAATCTGGACCTTTCGGCCATATTGCGCCGTAACTCCGGGCGTAATTTCAGTAGGTTACGAGCGATTTCCCTGCGCAAATTAACAGGGAACTTTTTCGCAGTTATCAGGGAACTTTTCTACAGAAACAGGGAAGTGCAGACGGTGATCAGGGATGGCCAAAACTTAAGTCAAAGCCGTATAATTTGGCCTGGCTGTCCCAATCGAGTGGAACCGGTTTGCGGACGATCCGTTCGAGGGTGAGGTCTGGTGGCTGGCGACCCTCAAAGATCGCTTTCTGGATCGCAGGCGAAAGAAAGGCTATCTGGGCCCGGGTTCGAATGTAGGATTCGGAATGGCTGGTTGCTTCGGCGATCTCGCTCAAGGGTTTGCCGTTGCGCAGATCTGCCGTCCAGGCATGCGCCCGGGCCAAGGACCGCAGAAGGGTTTGGTCTGGTTCGGGCTGGCGATCCCCGACAACAATCTTCCCCTCGACGCCCCGCCGACGCAGCGCAAACGGGGCTTCGATCTGGAGCGCCGTCACATCGATCTCATCCGGCTTCAGGTTCAGTTCGTTTGCCAATTCAGTTGCTTCCAAAATCAACGTGATGCGCCCATTTCCGATGCTGCCTTCCGATACAAGGTTTCGAATTAGGTCTGGCGCACCGACCGACAGCCGCATCGCCAAGCCCGATGCCTTTTTGCGGATTGCATCGCCAGTCTGGAGGTCTGCATTTACAAGAATCCGATGCCCGCGAGCGAGACTACCAATGTGCTTTGCAATAATGTCGAAAACGGCCTGTTCCAATTGGCCTGCGGGTAATCGCCAGCCACTCGGGTCGGTACCGCCAGAGATCAACCGATTGGAGATGTAATAGCGAATGTGCCGTCCATGGCGTTGTGTGTGTGTTGGAGTCAATCGATCGCCGGTCTCGTCCCGAAGCTTGCCGGTGAGGGCAGCAGCCCCGTTCTTGGTGCAACGGTTCGTTCGCCCGGTACGCGATCTTGGCCGCGCGCTGGCGGCCTGCAATTTGCCCTGAACCCTATCCCAAAGCTCAGGGTCAATGATGGCATCATGTTGACCGTCCCAGACTTTTGCTTTGTGGCGGATCTTGCCAATGTAGATAGGGTTGCGCAGAAGCGTGTAGATCTGGCCGCGCGAGAACGGATTGCCGCCTTGGACGCGGTCGGATTTGAAGCGATGCAGCTTGGAGCGCAGGCCCGTCTCGTTTGCACGGCGCATGACCGCGTTCAGGCAGCCGAGATCATCGTAGAGACCGAAGATCATCCGCACCGTTTCCGCCTCAACGGCATTGACAACCAGACCGCGGGTCTTCGGATCGGGAAGCGGATCGTACCAGCAATCGTCTCTGCGACAATGTCGGGATGCAGCGCGCGCAAGCGTCGATTGATCTCGATATATCTGTAGTCTCGATCGGGCTTGAACCCCACCAGCTGGTAGGCGCGCAGCAGGCTCCCGAACCGTGATCGATAAGCGCTGCTCGAGGGCAGCGCATCGGCCTCATCGATGACGAGACCGGACAGAAAGCCCTGGGCCACGAACACCTCCTTCAAGCCCTCGAGCATCTCGTCGTCGGTGAGCTTGCTCGATCGGGCGCTGATGATGGCGTTGGCGGCTGCAAACAGATCCGGATCGACGATCCCCTCGAAGGCACCCTCGGCGCGGACCCAGATCTCGGGATCGTTTTGGACACGCCGTTTCTTCAGTTTGAATGAACTGCGGTTCCAGACGTTGTTCCCAATGTATTTCTCGTTGATCAGGATTTGATGCACGGTCCCGCGGGTCCAGGCGCGACCGAGATCCGTCAGGACGCCACGGGCATTCAGAGCGTCGGCAATTTCGGTCTCGGATTTCAGGTCTTCAACGAAGGCTTGGAAAATCTCTTGGACGACAGCGATCTCTTCCGCGGGCCCCGGGACGAGGGTGACGCGATCCGTCTGGATGCTCTTGTGCTGACCGCGCTCCAGGATGCCCTTCGTTTCCCCATGCTCGTCTATAAGCATGCGCCGCAGGCCGAAGCCGGGTGGGCCGCCTTGGCGATAGCCCAGTTCGATCAAACGGCTTTGACCGGTGAAGACCTTTTGCGAGAGTTCCCGGCTGTACTCGCCTGCCATGGCGCGCTTGACGCCTTTGACGATCGTAGAGACCGGGCTGCCGTCGTTCTCGAATTGCTCGGCGCAATAGATGACGGAGATGCCGGCGCGTTTGCAGATGTACTCGTAATACGCGCTTTCGTCCGCATCCTGAAACCGGCCCCAGCGGCTGATATCGTAGACGAGCACCGCTTCGAAATCGGCTTTGCCGGATTGAATATCGTCGATGAGCTGCTTGAGCCCATCGCGGCCCTGGATCCTTAGACCGCTCTTTCCCTCATCCGAATAGGTGCGGACGATCTCGATACCGCGTTGCTCTGCGTAGTGCTTGATCGCGTCCGACTGGTTCTCGGTCGAATAGCGTTGGTGCTCGGTCGACATCCGGACGTATTGAGCGGCGCGCCGAGGCTGCGCTCCCTTTGGCGCCATTGCGCCTCCGTCATGTCCATCCCTCCAGCTCAAGAACCGAGCCTTTCATTTTTCGCCTTCGGCAAGTCACGGGAAATGCCTGTGATTCCATGGGGTCGAAGCATAGACGCGGAGGTTCGGAAAAATGTTTCCTAAGATGGGCAAGACTTTTCCAGATGACGACGAAGGGGAAGTCGATCGATTAAAATACCAAATGGCCATTGCGGCTGCTCTGAAGCGGGAGCTCGGCGGATCTCATCGGGCGATCAAGATCGTGATGCGTTGGACAGGCGTCTCGGAACGAACGGCCAAGAACTGGCTCGCAGGCTCCCACGGCCCGGCTGGTGAGCACCTGGTCGAGCTCATGCGGAATTCGAGAGAGGTGTTGGCTGCGGTGCTTGTGTTGGCCGGGCGAGGAGAGTTGAAGATTGGGGCGGGACTTCACGAAACCCGCGAGACCCTTCTTCAGGTGCTCAATATCTTGGACGGCCTTCTCGGAACTTCCGAGGCAGGGGCTGGTGAAAACGAGTAGGCGGTGTTTCGCGCCAGGTGCGCGGCACTCCTGAGTAGAGTGACGTTCAGTTCGAAGTCGCTTCGCTCGATCAAAACCGAAAAAATTCAGAAAGTTAGCAAAATGCCCGGAGTTCCCCGGGTGTTCTCGCGTGCCGCCCTTTTAGTAGAGACTGGTTCGCATTGGTCTCCCAGCACCGCCAGTCTGCTGCTATGTCGGCCAGATCGACCGAACGGATGACCGCGGTCGATGCCCTGCCTGCGTTTCGAAGGGGTGGCAGTGATGACCGAATACAAAAGCGTCATCAATTGGGACGACAGATAACGCTGCATGAGTGGCGACAAAAACCGATTCAGTTCTACAGCTTTAGCAATATGTGGTGCCGTTATCGCTGCCCGCTTCATTGTGAGGTTCGGGATTTCCAGCAAATCTTTATCCAGCTGAAAAATAATACCTGCATTCATGTTTCTTGGGGTGTCGAAACGGACGGCCAGGCGCCTGCAAATCCCGAACTTTTCCATTACGTTTCGGTAGTCGTCTCTGTGCGTCAACCGGTCGGTCGGCGTTCTCCAAACCTCTGTGTCGCGGTATAAGCGGTAGGGCTCCGCAACCCTCATGAACGCCATGGCTTCAAGTTCATAGTGCCCGAACCGTTGCAAGTGATCTGCGATCAGCTCTTGCTTGTCCGTATACAGGCTGTTGCTGGAGTTGACGTTGTATTCAACTTCTCCAATGTCATGTGCATAAAGCATCACTCCGGTCGACTCGGAAAGTTCCGCGAGAACATCCAGGGATTGCGTCCAGTCTTGGGTTCCAAGTGCGTTTCCATACAGCTCCGGCAGCATTTGAATTGCGCGCCAGTCTTCTGCATTCAACTTGAAAGAGCTCATCTCTGGTCACCTGCGGTTACGTTCCCGATCTCGGCTAAAAGCCATATTTTCGGCTGCTTGAGTGCCTCAGTACGAAACAGCCGCCGATTTCACTCATCTGCTCCAAATAGTGCCATTGCTCCACTCCCTTGGTCTCAATTGAAGTGGTACTTCGCCAGAAGCCGCATTAACTCGACCTGACGCTTCACGCCCATCTTCGACATTATCGATTTGATCTGGGTGCGAACCGTATGAATGGATAAAGATTGCTCGTCGGCTATCCGTGCCAAAGTCTCGCCGCCGGCAAAATGCCAGGCAATCTTGGTTTCTGCGGCCGTCAGGTTGAATGCTTGCCCAAGCGCCTTTTTCGACAACCGGCCAGGTTCAAATGGATCGGATATCAGAATAAGCGCTTTGGTTTTCGCGCGATCCAAAAACGGGTCGGAAGCGGGCAATGCCGTCACCGTTATGAAATAGGCGGGCAACCCGCTTGGACGGACCACAGTCATCCTGCCTCCATTGCTGGATAGGCCGCTCCCAGATTGGCGCGTAGCAGCATATAAAAGCCGGTCAAACGCTTTCTGGTCTGCGGTCGAGGCAAAAACCATGGATTCCTGCCAAACGCCGAGACCATCATTCTGACGCAGCAAATCTCGCGCCAGCTTGTTTAGCGCTGTAACATTGCC
This sequence comes from Ruegeria sp. CI1, assembly GCF_056536925.1. Lineage (NCBI taxonomy): Bacteria > Pseudomonadati > Pseudomonadota > Alphaproteobacteria > Rhodobacterales > Roseobacteraceae > Ruegeria > Ruegeria sp. CI1. The sequence goes on from NZ_JBQFQP010000003.1 coordinate 345,262, forward strand.
TCGCTCTCCAACCACAACCGCAGCCTTGTTCGCGTTTTCAAGGGTTTCGACGAACCGGTCCATATGGAGACCAGAATCTGTGAGTTCGTAACCGGTTTGAGCGGTCAGCCGAAGTTCGGCAGCAACTGTTTCAAGCCGCCGTACGTCATGCACCGAGACGGGGCCTTGAGACTTGTCCTTGAGAAACCAGAGGTGAGCATCTGCATCCGGTTGAAGTAACAGGCGCAAACCCAGCCGATAGGTTGCGTTGTACCGGGTGGCCCAATCATAAAACGCGCTCCTTTGGATCTCTTCCGGTGAAATGAAATCCTGATCCTTGATAACGCCCCAGTCCGGGTTTTTTGCCGCATAAATCACCGGCTCGCACACATCGACCACCTCGGCAAACTCATCCACGGCCTCCCGTGCGTTAAGTGGCAAGTTTCGATGCATTTCTTCGGTTTGCGGGTTGATGGATATGAGGTGCAGATCAGAACATCCCATATACATTTCCAGAGCGTGCATAACCTCTGGCCAAGTGCCTGGGTCCAAAGCCGCCCTGGGCAGGATGCTCCTGAGATGATCCAACTGTCCCGTCATTTCGCCCCCCAAATTTGACGATGCAATGGCTTGGCTTACCGGGTGAGGTCATGGAGCAAAATTGCCCTACGCCTCTTTCGCCAGAAAGGCATTGGTAAGCCGCTAAATTCAATCAATTATTCCAAAATCATACCCCATTTGAGGTATGACAGCAAATTTCCCAAGGCGGATAATTGAGCAGGCTCAAAAGCCTGCCCTGATCTTTCGGGCAGGACAAGGAATTTTAACTTGGGGGTTATTATGGCACGTTCAATCACGTTTGTAGTCGATGATGTCGTAGATACTGAAATCACTGTCACTGAACTGGAGGACGGATCGCTTCAGTTCGACATTCAGGTTCTGGGCACAGGGAGTATTGGAGATCTTCGCGCCCTGTTTTTTGATCTTCAAGGGTTCGATGCAGACACCAATGGTCTGAACATTTCTTCCACCGATGAGTTTTCCGGCCACGTGACCGACCAGGCTTACGGCGAAGGCGCCATCGAACGCCTTAGTCGGGACGCAAGTGTCAAAGGAAAGGTCGTCAAGGAACTTGGAAAATTTGATGTCGGTGTCGAATTTGGAACACCTAATTACCTTAACGACGATATACAGCAGACCAGTTTCGTTTTATCTTATGAGTTCGGTGACCTTTCGCTAGACATGTTGAACCTTGCAGACTTCGGTCTTCGCTACACATCTGTTGGCGAGCCTGGAAGCGATGACCGAACCGGCCAGGAAAAGAGCGGTGCGGTATCGAGTGGGGTCGCACAAAACGATGTAGTTCCGGATCTTTTGGAGAACCAGGCCAACAGCAGCCTGAATGTGCTCGCCAATGACATCGATCTATCAGGTGCCGTAATCAAGAACTTTATTTACAAGGGCGTTACATATTCGGCTGGAGCAAGTGCTTCTGTAGTTGTCTCGGGGGTTACTCTTGGCACCTTGTCCGTTGCATCAGATGGCACGGTGACCCTCGATGCCGATGGGCCGGGCGCGGATAGTCTGAGCGCCGGCGAAGAGATCTCACTCGCATTCACCTACACTGCCGAGTCTCCTGACGGGTCGCTCGCTACCGCTGATGTTGCAGCAAAGATCGTCGGACAGAATGATGCACCAACCCTCGCATCGCAATATGAAACAACGGACGAAGATGTTTCCAATGTCTTCATTGATCTCTCCACCTTGGGAGGCGATATCGATGGCGATGACGATGGTACAACGTTGAGCTATTCCGTCAGCGGTCAACCTGCCGAAGGAATTGCCACTGTTTTGGGGACAACACTGGCCTTTGACCGCAGCGGCGGTTTCCAGGACCTGGCTCAGGGGGAGGTGCGCGACGTCCAGATCGAAGTAACCGCGACCGACTCTCATGGGGCAACTACGTCGAATATTGTGACTATTTCCGTAGTCGGAACCAACGATGATCCAAGCGTAATTTCACAAAGTACAGAGGCGCAAGAGGACGGGCCGGTCGCGACAATCGACCTGACCCTTAGCGGAATCGATATTGACAGCGATGATGATGGGACGAGTCTCTTTTACGAACTGGCGGGACCCCACTATGTTCGAAACGCCATAGGAGTTCCGGCCGAAGGATCGGTATCAATCTCCGAATCTACCTTGATTTTTGATCCATCTGGAGGGTTCCAGGGCTTGGCCGATGGTCAAGAAGTTACAATTGTCATTCCGATCCTCGCGACCGACAAGCATGGTGCCACCGGTCGAAACAACATGTATGTCACAGTCGTCGGCACCAACGATGCACCTGAATTTCGTTCCTTTACGGACGGCCCAGGTGATTTGGACATCGTTTGGGGGCGCCTGTCGAATTTGGGCAATCCCGTCAGTCTAAACGATGGGAGCGCGTTTTTTTCCGATGGGCAGGATCTGGCTCTCCAGTCTCGATGGAATGACGTGTCCCTGGGGGATCTTGATGGCGATGGTGACCTCGATATCTTCGGAACGCGAGGGGCCAGTACGAACGATGTTCTGCTGAATGACGGAACCGGAAACTTTACGTCCAACGGTCAGATCAACTTGGCAGTCAGTCACAACATGGCAAATGCTTTGGGTGATCTGGACGGAGATGGCGATCTCGATGCCTACATCGTTCGCCAAATCGGAGTTAGAGACGCCATTCTATTCAATGATGGCACGGGCATCTTTACAGTTAGCGAACAATCTGTCGGCACAGGGACTTATCGCGACGTTGCCTTGGGTGACATTGACGGAGACGGGGATCTGGACGCTGTACGTGCCTCTTATACAGGTGGCACGACCATTGCCTTAAATGATGGTGCTGGCCAATTCACCGACACGGCCCAAGTTCACGGCGCGGATCGGGCATCAGGTGCGATTGCTTTGGCAGATGTCGATGGCGATGGTGATCTCGATCAGATCGTGGCCCATTATTTTGACTACAATGGCGCTCCAGCGGGCAATCGTGTGTACCTGAACGACGGCACCGGCGGCTTCACTGATACTGGTCAGTCACTGGGCGATGGTCGAAGCCAGGACATTGCCGTGGGTGACATTGACGGAGACGGGGATCTGGACGCGGTCTTTGCCAATGACGACGGGGCCAACCGCGTCTATCTGAATGACGGCGCCGGCAACTTTTCCGATTCTGGTCAGGCAATCGGGACGGAAACAAGCCTTGCCATTGAACTGGCCGATCTCGACGGCGACGGTGACCTCGACCTTGCGGTTGGCAATTTTGATCCCGATGCGGTCAACCTTGTCGGGCATGCCGAAAACCGCATCTATCTTAACGATGGATCCGGCACGTTCACCGATAGCGGCCAGACGATTGCCACGGTTTATACATACGCGATTGCCATCGGGGATATCGACGGCGACAGCGGCCCTGCGCTTTCGGCCATGGAAGACGGGCCATCGGTCGATCTGGACCTGTCGCCCTTTGGTGACGATCCCGACAGCGATGACGACGGCTCCACACTGGTCTACGGCGTCGTCGAGCAGCCCGTGGAGGGCTCGGTATCGATCAACGGTTCCGTCCTCACATTCGACCCCGGAGATGGATTCCACGACTTGGGGGCTGGCGAGACGCGCGATGTCACCGTTCTCCTCTCCGCAACCGACCGGCACGGCGCAACGGCCACGACGTCGCTTTCGGTAACCGTCACCGGCACCAATTCCGCGCCGCAATTCGTGACCGGTTCCACGCCCGGAACCCACGCGCTGACACCCGCGCCCGGTTGGGAGGCGGGGCCGTTGCTGGTTGGCGAAAACGTCGATTCCGGTCAGTTCTCCGAAAACCTGTTGGCGGTTCTGAACAATGGGAACATTGTGGTCAGCACGTTTGATCAGATCTATTCCGAACCGCAGAGCCGGGAACACTATCTGATCGTGTTGTCACCGTCCGGGACGGAAATCGCGAGAGTTCCGTTTGTTGAAGATACTAACCAAGGCGCTGGGGGCTTGTCGCCGGACAGGGCGCCGACTGATGTTATTGCATTGCCCGATGGTGGCTTTGCGACGCTTTGGCATGCATCCGATTCTTCGGCCGAAGCGGTTCATCACGGAATGATCCGAATGCAATTCTTCGACGAGAACGGATCGGCAATGGGTCCGGAGCAAATTCTGGTGGGCGACTATGCCTGGTCAGAGCATCCTACGACATTCTCCGGTTTGATCCATTCGGACGTCGCCGGCTTGGATGATGGAAGTATCGCGGTGGCAGTGAGTGTGCGTCAGGTTGTCGACGGACCGTTTATCACCAGTTACGATAGCTATCTGTTTATCGCCCAACCGGATGGAACCACCCCGAACCGGATCGACCTGGAAGTCGGCGAACCTTCTTCCAGTACACAGACGAAAGTAACCGCCGTAGAGGGCGGCAAGTTCCTTGTCGTCTGGTCGGAAACGACGATTGACTGGACGACCACCGGATACGCGCAGATCTTCAACAGCGATGGTACGGAGGCCAGCCCACGCCAGACACTGGCCGAGAACCAGATCGGGTTTTACGACGTCGTTCAACTGGCCGATGGCGGCTTTGTCATCGTGCGGGGCGGAGGAATTGAAGGTATCTCCATCGAACTTCTGGACGAAAACGCTGCGTCCCTTGGGCCGATCACGCCGGTGGCTCCAAACGATCCAATATATGTCCGTGCCGATCCCGCGGTCACCGCGCTGGATAATGGCGGGTTCGCGGTGGCGTGGACGCAGACCATAAACAATGTTCGGCAAACATATGTTCAGTGCTTTGATGCGGACGGCGCCACCGTCGGCGATCTCTTCGAAACCGAGATGCTGAATCCAATTGGCAATGACTATGATGCCGAGATTGACATTTCCGCCAGCGGGGTTCTCACCGTTCTCTGGAAAGAAGCAGGAACCGAGCCGCTCACTTCGTCTTCCTCGAATTTCATAATCCAGAGCTTTGTCCTGCCCGGTGCAACCGGCGGCGATCTCACCGGTTCGGTGCAGGAACTTGCCGAAGGCGATCCGAATGAAGGAAGCGCACAACTGACAACCGGTTCGGTGATCGCGTTCCAGGACGGGGATCTGTCGGATAGCCACACCGTATCGGTCAGCCCGCTCGGGTCCGGCTATCTGGGAGAGTTGACGGCGGTAGTTTCCGACCCGGTGCTTGGCGATGGGACGGGCGCCGTAACCTGGAGTTTCGCTGTCGATGATGCCGAAATAGATGGGCTCGCTGACGGAGAAACCCTGACGCAATCATACCAGCTCACCATAGATGACGGGCTGGGCGGCACCGACACCAGGACAGTCCAGGTGTCGATGATCGGATCGAACGATGCCGCGACGATCACCCCGACCCAGGTAGTCAATTTGGTCGAAGATGGTGAACCGCAGTTTGGAACCGGAACCATCATCGTCAACGATCCGGATTCAGATGAAAGCCGCATTCAGGCTGCGTTCACCGCGTCAATTGCACTTGCCGATTTCACTATCGATGCCGGCGGCAACTGGCGGATGGATCTGAACAATTCAGCGGCCCAGATACTGGCTGAGGGCGAGGTCGAGCAATCGGTTGGGTTTGCCATCAACTCATTTGACGGTAGCGTTAGCACAAGCGTTCTGTACCACATAACCGGGACAAACGATGCCCCGACCCTGGCGGCTGGTTTTATTGATGCGGCAGAAGACGGACCTGTTGTTAATCTAGACCTGTCCACTCTGGGGGATGACATCGACCGGGATGATGACGGCTCAAGCCTGATCTACTCAATTTCCGGGCAACCCTCGGAAGGCTCGGCCGCTATCTCCGGAACAACTTTGACCTTCGATCCGGGAGGCGACTTCCAGGACCTGGCGGCGGGCGAAACCCGTGACGTCGTCATCGAGGTATCGGCGACCGACCGTCACGGCGCCACAGCGACCAGCACCGTGACCACGACCATCACGGGATCGGATGATGTAGAACCTGTGCTTATCAATGGCACCGCCGAAAACGACGCGATCAACAGTCAGGGCGTTGTTGAGTTTCTGACTGGCTTTGCCGGCCATGATGTCTTCATTTTTGATGAAGTCCAGCAATCGACCATCACGGACTTTAATCAGGACGGAAATGATGTAGCCATACTGAAAGGTGTGGCCGCGACAAGTACGATGGCGGATATTCAGGCCGCCGCGTCGCAGGTCAACGGGGATGTTGTGATTGATTTGGCCACATTGGGCGGTTCAGGACAACTGACCCTGCAAGGTACGCAGTTGGCCGATCTGGATTTCGCGAATGAAGGCGTCGATTTTGTTTTTGATCTGGACTCGGGTGCACCGGGAGTGCTGGAATGGATTGATCCCCTCATTGACGGTGGCGATGTGCTGGATTTTGGGTTCGTTTTCGTCGGTTCGAACGTAAACGTCCCTCTCGAAGTTACCAATAACGGAAACACCGACGTAATTTTGTTAGCAGAAGAACAACTTGCCGAACCGTTTGGCTTCGGTGACGTGAACGGTGGTGAACTGTTGGATTTCGAGGGTGGGTTCCCTGGCCATGTTGGGGATTGTGGATTTGTCATCGAAGCAGGTGAAACCTGTCATATCAGCCTTGGCTTTGTTCCCACGACCCACGGCGATTTTTCGGGAGATTTTGAACTCCTTTACTTCAACGGAACGACATTCAATTCCCTTGAACTGGATCTTTTTGGCGGCGGCAATTAAACCGCCTTTATCCAATCCATCGAAGGGGTGACACTGGCTAGACCTCTGCAATAAGGGTCCGGCCGCTCCGGTCGGCGCTGGAATGGAGGTGCTGGCCGGGTTTTTTGCGCTTTCGCCAACGCATGAATATCGCAAATTTCAGGCTCCCAAGCGCCTGAGGAATGGCTTCACGAGAACCTAGCAGGTGCACCCGTAGATTTTCCAAAGTCTTTGGTTTTTGGAATGCCACGTGAACATCTTGGCGTCTCCTGCGGCCTGACGTCGATCAGGGTTTTACCCGGATAGCAGGCTACACCAAACCACAGGTCGCTGAAGGTCTTGTCCACACTTTGGCGGCGCATCTCAAAGAACAGAAACTGGATATCCGCTTCGAACTGGTCATCGAACCTTCGGCCGGCGCGGGTGCTTTTCTCGATCCCCTGCATAAGTTTGGACGACCGGTCACCGCCTTGGACATTGCTCCCGCGGGTCCGGAAATCAAATCGGCTGATTTCTTTGACTATTCCAACAGCACCCCGGCGCTCTATGTTGGTAATCCGCCGTTTGGAAACGCCGCCCATCTGGCTGTGCATTTCTTCAATCATGCCGCAAAGAACGCGGCAGAGGTGATCGCCTTCATCGTCCCCAGGACGTTCAGGAAAGCAAGTATCCAGGACCGGTTGGACCCCTGGTTTCACCTGTCACTGGACGTGGACGTGGTGGAGAATGCGTTTCTAGTCGACAAACAGGACCGTAATGTCCCCTGCGTGTTCCAGGTTTGGCGCAAATCGGGATTGGAACGGCCATTGGCCACCGTAAACTCTTCTCAGTGGATTGAGTTCACGGAACCGAAGCATGGTGACTACGCCATACGGCGCATTGGTCGCGATGCCGGGCAATTGCTGGAGGGACTCAATCACAATCCATCAACCACCCTGTTTTTCAAAGCACATCACGAGAAGGTGGCTGCCATTTTGCAGAACAACCCGAACCTCAAACGATTTGGGGACAACACGGCAGGCATCAGGTCGGTCTGCAAAAGCGACATTTTCACCGTCGTTGAAGCCGAAATGGCTCGCTCGCTGGAAGACTGCGCACGAGCTGCGACGATCGGCGAGTATTTCACAACCCACCTATTCAATGTGGCGTGGTCAACTCGCACACCGCGTTCAGCCATGATTTCTTCCAAGTCACGATAGGACACCGTGTACCGCAGATAGAAGTAAACAGCGTACAAAACTGCATCCTTGGGGAAATGACAGCCCTTTGTCGAGATCATGCTCAAATAACCTGTTCGAAAATTATTCGACCAGTACAAACCTCAGATCACCCATGCGCGTCAACTAGACCTCAGAGTTTGCGACACATCCCAACAAGCTCAAGAACGCTCGGCGTGTTGCAACCCGCTACGACAAGACCGCAGAGAGCTTCCTGGGATTCATCGACATAACGTCCATCCGACTTTGGCTTCGCCATTTGTCAACATGACCTAAGGAGGCAGAGTAACATCAAATTTGAGTTTGGGATGTTAGACCACGTTAATAGATCTCAATTATTCTTTTGGGACCTTGCTTGTACTAACTGCGGCCGAGCGACTAAGATCGTCCTGACATTGGGCGGTGGGATAGACAAATTTCGCTGCGTCAACAAAGGTTCTCCGCAGACAGAATATTGAAATTGAGGAGCTAAAATTGCGACATCTTTCCAAAGTCGTCTTCTTCGGATGCTGTCTCGCTATACCAAATAGTGCGTTGGCCTACATTGGACCCGGTGCAGGATTGGGCGCAATTGCCGTCATGGTTGCACTGCTTCTGGGCGCCTTGCTGCTGATCGTCGGACTGGTGTGGTATCCGCTGAAACGACTGCTGAAAGGCAAGAGCGATCGCACAGCAAATGGTAACGGGTCCGGCTCAGGTGGAGCTGAATGATCCTTCTGATTGCGACCTCGCTTTTGACCGTTACATGTTTTGCGTTGGTTCTATGGAAAAGCAGGATACTGCACGTCGCCCGCGAAACCCTCTCTATCACTGTGAAGGGTGTCGGAGCGATGATGGACAGCGACCTTGGCGATGAGACCAAGGAAGCTGCCGTAAAAGAGGCCGGTCTTGGACTGGTTCTGGCCTCATTTCGTATTCTCTGGCGCTTTGCCGCAGCGCTTTTCGCCGCCGCTGTGCCGATCTTTTTGGCCAACATTGCGGGCCTTGTCCCTGGCGAAGCAGTGCTGTCGTTCATGTTGCGACTGGATTTTTTTCTGATCGTTTCCGTCCTCGTGATCGCAGTTTCCAAAATACTGTGCCGTCGGCGCGGCGGTGACGCGGAAAGAACCTCCGGAGCAAACCGCTACTCTGCCGCGGATCGTTTTTTTCATGCCGTGGCATTTTCCAGCCCGGCCGTTCTGAAAGCTGTCTCGTGGATAGAGGACCCCTTTTTCGTGAAAAGCGTGCAGCTGACGACCGCGCCTCCCATCTTCATCACGTCGCTTGCCCGTGGCGGCACAACCGCCCTGCTAAATGCAATCAGCGATATGCCCGGCGTTGCGACGCACACATACCGCGATATGCCCTTCGTAACTGCACCGCTGCTTTGGAGCCGATTGGCGGGCGGCAAGAAACGCAGTGTCTCGCGGCATCAGCGCGCGCATGGGGATGGACTGGAGATTGATCTCAACAGCCCAGAAGCCTTGGAGGAAGTCCTGTGGAAAATGTTCTGGCCCAAGAAATATCGCAACCAGACTATTCCCCTCTGGGAAGCGGATGAGTGGAATATCTCGGCCAACGAGTTCATCGGCAGAAATTTCGCCAAGACCGTGGCCGCACGCCTGTCCCAAGACAAGCTGAAACCATCGGACCGTCTGCGCTATTGTTCCAAGAACAATGCAAATATCGCGCGTATTCCCTACTTGCTTCGCGCTTTTCCTGGGTGCCGGATCGTGGTGCCAGTGCGGCGTCCGGAATGCCATGCTGCGTCACTTTTGCGACAGCATCAGAACTTTTTGAAGCAACAGTCAAAGGATGAATTTGTCAAACGCTACATGCGCGACATTGGTCATTTCGAATTCGGCTTGATTCACAAGCGGTTTGAATTTCCCGGATTTCGAACCGATGTCAGCGATCCGGGAACAGCCGATTACTGGCTGTCGTATTGGCTGAGCGCTTTCCGATATATCCTAACCCACCGCGAACAGTGCATATTCGTCTTTCAGGACAACCTGAGGGCAAAGCCGCAGGAAACGATGGTTTCTCTGTGCAACCAGCTTGGACTGGAACACGACGCGATGGAGTTTGGCCCATATTTCCGCGCCGGCGCGGATCAAACATCGCTGAACCTTTATGATCCGCTGCTCATGGAGGAAGCGGCGGAGGTTTACAAAGAACTTGAACTAGCGGGATCGCAAGGTTTTGTCGCCATTCAATAAACCTCGTAGCGCAATTGGAGCCTCTGAATGAGCCCCCACCGAGAAGCCCGTACAGTCGGTCGAGGGCTGTTAAAGTGAGTAGAACCCATGGATAATGAAAAAATTGCGCGTCGCGTTTCGCTTGCATCGTTATTGATCGTGATCTTTGTGGGAAGCTTTCTATATGGCGGTTATTCTGCAGTGAAACGTTTGCCTCCTTGGCAACTGATAAAAACGGCAAAAGATCAGGTTTCTGAACTGATCTGGCCCAGCGATGCGATCCTTGAAACTACAACGCTACGATACGATGATCCGGTCGCGTCGGCGCAACCGTCCAGACTTGACGGCAGGCTTCTATTGGTGGCCGGCGACGTAACACGACGACGGACCGTCGTTCGGATCATGGATCGTTCAGGCCGCCCAATCGCAGAATATCCCACCCTATTTGAGAATATTTGGCCGCAGGGCGAGGGCAATTTTGCTAACGGCAGGCCCGCGAAAGACATGTATATTCACGGGTTGGCGATGCTGCCCGATGCAAGCATCGTTGCCAATCTGGCTCACGCCAGCACTTTCCGGATGGATATTTGCGGCAATGTGATGTGGAGGCTCGAAAACTTGGGGCACCATTCCGTTCATCTGAATGACGATGGTACGTTGTGGGTTGGTGCCGAAGATTATTTTGCCAACGAACCAGTTCCATACCAGTTTCACCGTGCACCGTTCCGTTCTTGGGTGCTTCAGAAGATCAATGCCGAAGGGGAAACGATTGTTCGGATTCCGTTGGTCGATCTACTGCAGAAGAACGGTCTGGAAGGTCTGATCCATCAAACTTCGTTAAATGCAGGACGCGTGGATGTCTTTGGCGACACGTTGCACCTGAACGATATTGAAAGTTTTCCAAGTGATCTCGAGCCTGGTTTTTTCGGACCGGGCGACGTGGTGATCTCGCTCCGCCACGGCGGGGGTGTGATCGTGTTCAACGAAGCTTCCCAGAAAGTCAAGTTCCTTTCTCTGGGGCGGTTTTTTGGGCAGCACGATCCTGATTTCGTAAGCGGTGATTCGATCCATGTGTTCAATAATCGAAGCCGCAACGCAGAGGGAATGCAGGTGTCGAGGATACTTAAACTGAAGGCACCAGATGGCAAGATCGAAAAGGTTTTTGAACCCAACGAGGCGCACGACTTCTTTACGTCCATCATGGGCAAACACCAAGTTCTAGAAAATGGCGACTCACTGGTGGTTGAGGCTCTTGGCGGGCGTCTGATGCAGTACGATCCTGACGGTGAGCTCGTCTGGCGATGGAGCAATCGCACGAGTCCCACTAGCAACAATGCGGTTTATGAAGGTATTCTCCTGCCTCAAAACATGGACGAAGCGTTCTTTGTTAACACACAAAGGAAATGCGCTGACTGAATGGTCAATTGAAGAGCGTTCCGGGAAAAACCGCATATTGTATCCGGAAAGTGCGGCTCACCTGACAGGCTGAGAATATGTAGATATGTACGTACCCGAGCGAAAGCGGAAACCGCGCGTAGAGCATCTCCGCCACGCGGATGATCTCGGGCCGCGACTTGAAGTACCTGGAAATGGCACGTTTTGCCATGCCGGCAGGGTAGGGCGCCGGCCAGCCGGCCTCAGGTTGAGTGCGTCTGACAGGAACAGTTCGCCTCTACGCTTCGCTCAAGGCGGTTTGCGGGAAACTACCCCTTTGACAGGCCAATCTTGCAACCCAAAGTTTAACTTCCGGGTTCTCGCCGGAGATCGCGGCTGTTTCGACCCTGGTGAACCCGACGGCAGACAGCCACTCCTTCATGACGTCGTCTGAGAAACCAGGCCAGATATGCCCATGAATGCGTGTCAGATCCAGCCTTTCATGCGGAGAGAAATCAACGATGACGAGATGCCCACCTTCCTTCAGGACCCTGCCGCATTCTTCTAGAACCAGCCTTGGGCTTTCCGCATAATGGAGGGCCAAATGCATCGAGATTGCGTCGAATGCATAGTCATCGAACGGCAGATCATGCATGTTTGCGTGGCGGACGTGACAGTGCCGGAGCCGATTGCTATGAACATTGGCCCGAGCTGCAAACAGCATTTCGCGAGAGACATCGATGCCAACGCAGTTTTCGATCAGGTCCCCGATCGTGCACATTACATGCCCGGTTCCTGTTCCGATATCGAGCACGCTTTGTGCTCCAATCTTCTTGAACGTTTTCCGTAAAACCGAGTCGACTTGTTTTTCATCGATGATTTTGCGCCGAAGAATATCCCACTCGCTGTAGTTTCGCCGAAAGAACTCTTCGGCACGCGCGCGCCATGCCTGAGTTATGTGCTCAAGCGCCTCCATATCTCGCAGATGAGTGCGGTCTCTTGGATCTATCAACCTAACGGCATCTTGAACCAGCTTTGCCAAGTGTCCCGTTGTAACTGTCCGAAACCATGCAAACTGGCCTTCTTGCTGGCGCTCAAGAACGCCGGCAGTGTGCATGATTTTCAGATGCCTGGAAATTCTCGGCTGGCTTTGCCCAAGGATTTCGACGAGGTCGCCAACCGAGAGTTCGCTTTGAGCGCAAAGAAACAAGATTCGCAGTCTCGTGTGTTCCGAAATCGCACGAAGCGCTCCAAGAACCTCGTCAAAAGGGACACGGGGGTTCATCATCGCGCATACTTTTGTTTGATTGCTGCCCGATGTCAATCCAGTCCAACTTGTGATAACCGCCCGAACGGCGACGACCATCGTTAGGAGATCCAAGGGCCAACTATCCGTCTGCCGCTGCTCTGAGCCATTCGCCTCATGCATGACGCGAAGCCAGAAGTCATCAGTGCCTCACAAACCGTGCAGCACCGCGAGAAGGCTCATGGCTATCGGTGCTATAGGTTGTACGGTCCGGTCTGCCTTGCATGGTAAGAGGTGCCGAAGGCCAGCCGACCAAAGGCCGATTTTCCTCCCTTGCGAACAGGGAAGGGTGACAATGTTCAGGCTGCGGGAAGCGAAAGCGCCCGGGCGGCTGGTCCGTTGCGGGCCCCGAAATGCGAGAGCACGCTGGCCGCGAGCTTCGCCCCCTGCCGGCCGGCCTGGGGCACGTCGCTGCCCTTCGCCAACGCCCCGAGAAAGCCTGCGGCGTATGCATCGCCCGCTCCGGTCGTGTCCACGACCCGCGGCACCGGCGCCGCCGGGATGCGATGGGCGCCCGTTGCATCTGCAACGATGGAGCCGGAGTCGTGGAGCGTGACCGCCGACACCGGGATGTTGCCGTTCGCCCATTCCACGGCGCTGTCGGGGTGGTCGGTTCCCGCCAACTACCCGATCTCCGAGCAGTTCCCGACAAGGATATCCACGTACCGGCCTATGAAATCGCGCATGACGGCCTCATTGCGCACGACACAGCCCGCATCAGAGGGTGTAAGCGCCACGCGCGCGCCCGCAGCCTTGGCTTTCTGTGCCGCATACTCGATAACCGCGGCACCTTGCGGGGCGTCCCACAGGTAGCCCTCAACGAACAAGATATCGAAGCTCTGGGGAATGGTGCCGGTCACGTCCGCGGGCGACAGCGTCGATGCGGCCCCGAGATAGGTGCTCATCGTCCTCTCACCGTCTGGCGTGACGAGGACGACGCAGCGCCCGGTACCGGCCGAGCCTGCAGCGGCCTTCTTCACCGGGGCGGCGATACCTAGGGCCTTCATCTCCCGCTGAAAGCTGTGGCCGAGGCCCACGATATGGGGCGTTTTTGCGTTCATCTGCCTCACCCCTAATACCTGTACTGCTCCGGTTTGAACGGGCCTTCCGGCTTGACCCCGATATAGTCCGCCTGATCGGCGCGCAGTTGGGTCAGCTTGACACCAATCCGATCCAGATGCAGACGCGCAACCTTCTCATCCAAGTGCTTGGGCAGA